>NZ_NOYR01000014.1:0-182223 GCF_002258885.1 Rhodococcus sp. 06-1474-1B
TGGACCCGCTCCACCGCCGCCTCACCCGACGGCATCTCCGCAGCCCCCAGACGTTTACGAAGATCGGCCAATTTACCCGCAGTGGTATGGATATCGGGTTCGGTTGTCGTCATGCAGATGTCCCCTACGTGTGTGTGGAAAGCAAGGTGCGGATGGTCAGTTGGTCGCGAGTGATCGGGCGATGACGAGACGCTGAATCTGGTTGGTGCCCTCGAAGATCTGCGTGATCTTGGCGTCGCGCATGTAGCGCTCGACGCGGAAGTCTCTGGTGTAGCCGTACCCGCCGAACACCTGCACGGCGTCGGTCGTCACCTTCATGGCCGCATCGGTAGCGATCAGCTTGGCCACAGAAGCGTTGCGGGAGTAAGGAAGTCCGGCGTCCCGACGGCGAGCCGCGTCGAGATAGGTCGCGCGTGCGGAGTCGACTGCGGCGGCCATGTCCGCCAGAACGAACCCCAGACCCTGATGGTCGATGATCTTCTTGCCGAACGCAGTGCGTTCCTGCGCGTACTTCACGGCATCGTCGAGTGCAGCCTGGGCGATTCCGACTGCGACAGCGGCGATTCCGAGCCTTCCGGCGTCCAGCGCACTGAAGGCGATCTGCAGTCCTTGGCCTTCCGCTCCGATGCGCCATTCGGTGGGAACGTGCACGTTGTCGTAGTGCGCCGACGTGGTCGGGATCGCATGCAACCCCATCTTCTCCTCGGGCTTGCCGAAACTGAGGCCTTCGGTCCCGTCGGGAACGAGAAAACACGAGATCCCTTTGGAGCCTTCGCCGGTGCGGGCGAACAGGTTGTAGAAATCAGCAACACCGCCGTGGGTGATCCATGCTTTGGACCCGTTGACCGTGTACCCACCGTCAGCCGCGCTCGCCTTGCAACTCAGGGCCGCTGCGTCGGAACCGGCCTGCGCCTCGGACAGCGAATAGGCACCGATCTGCGACCCGCCGAGCATGTCGGGAAGCTTGTCGGCCTTCTGCTGATCGGTACCGAACGCCATTACGGGATAGCAGGCCAAACCGTGCACGCTCACCGCGACTGCAACGGCCGCCCATCGTGATGCCAATTCCTCGAGTACTTGGAGGTACACCTCGTACGGCTGACCTCCGCCGCCCCATTCCTCCGCGTACGGCAGGCTCAACAGTCCGGCTTCGCCGAGAGTGGCGAACACTCCCGTCGGATAGGTCTCGTTGCGCTCGTGTTCGTCGACGATCGGGTCGAGCACCTTGTCTGCCACATCGCGGGTCAGCGCGAGAAGGTCGCGCGCTTCGGCGGTGGGCAACAGACGAGCGACGGGCACTAGAACCTCCGGGATGTTCGGCATCAGTACTGAAGAATGATCCGCAGTACTGATGCACAGTACTGCACAAGACGATGCAGTACCATCCTGGATGTGAACGCACCCGTGACCTCGCATGCCACGGCTCGCCGTTCGGAATTGTTCGACCAACTCGTCAGCCTGTTCCTGGCCGAGGGGTTCGCTCACCTGACGCTCGACACCATCGCGGCTCGCCTCCGCTGCTCCAAATCCACCTTGTACACGTTGGCGTCGAGCAAGGATCAGTTGGTGGGCGGCGCAACCGTGCACTACTTCAAGTCCATGACCACCCAGGTCGAGAATGCGGTCGCCGAGGTCGACGGAACCCGCAACCGCATCACCACGTATCTCACCGCAGTCGGTGCCGCTCTGGAATCTGCGTCCGAGCAATTCATGACCGATCTCGCGTCGCTCGAATCGGCCCGTTCGGTGTACGAACGCAACACCGCAATCGCGGCACGACGGGTCCAGGAGCTGATCAGCGAGGGTGTGGCCAGTGGCGAGGTACGCGACGTCCATGCGGCATTCGTCGGTGACGTCGCATCCTCGGTCATGGTGCGCATCCAGACGCGCGAGGTGTTCCGCCTGACCGGTCTGAGTGACGGCGACGCCTACCTCGAACTGGCGAAGTTGTTGACGGCGGGTATCGGGGCGTAGTTCCGGCACCGGGAATGAATCGACCCGGCTGTGCGCTGAGTCGTAGGAACATAGTTGATCCTTCAACGAAAGAGCACACGATGAAGAAGATCGGATTTCTGTCCTTCGGACACTGGTCACCGTCCCCGCAGTCGCAGACCCGATCGGCATCGGATGTGCTGTTGCAGTCGATCGACCTCGCGGTCGCGGCCGAGGAACTCGGAGCCGATGGTGCGTACTACCGCGTCCATCACTTCGCCAACCAGCTCTCGTCGCCGTTTCCGCTGCTCGCCGCCGTCGGAGCCAGGACGAGCACCATCGAAATCGGTACCGGCGTCATCGACATGCGGTACGAGAATCCCTTCTACATGGCCGAGGATTCCGGCTCTGCCGACCTCATCTCGGGCGGGCGGTTGCAACTCGGCGTGAGTCGGGGATCGCCCGAGCAGGTCATCGAGGGGTACCGCCACTTCGGATACTCCCCCGCGGAGGGCTCCGACCATGCGGACATGGCTCGCGAGCACACCCGCATCTACCTCGATCTGCTGGAAGGCAAGGGCTTCGCTCAGCCGAACCCGCGGCCGATGTTCCCCAACCCGCCTGGCCTGCTGCGCCTCGAACCTCACGCACCGGGTCTGCGCCAACGAATCTGGTGGGGCGCAGGCACCCGCGAGACGGCCGAGTGGACGGCGCGCCAGGGCATGAATCTGATGAGCTCCACACTTCTCAGCGAAGACACCGGGGTGCCTTTCCATCAGTTGCAAGCCGAACAGATCGAACGCTTCCACAAGACGTGGAGCGACGCGGGCCACGACTTCGCTCCTCGAACATCCGTGAGCCGCAGCATCTTTCCGATCGTCAACGATCTCGACCGCGCCTACTTCGGCCGAGAGGGCAGCGGCGACGACCAAGTCGGCTACCTCGACGGCGGCAAGGCTCGTTTCGGCAAGACCTACGCGGGTGAGCCCGATCGGCTGATCGAAGAACTGGCAGCGGACGAGGCGATCGCCGCCGCGGATACTCTGCTGCTCACCGTCCCGAACCAGTTGGGTGTGGAGTACTGCGCACACGTTCTGGAGACGCTGCTGCGCGACGTGGCCCCCGCACTGGGGTGGCGTTGATCACTCGGTGACCAGGGGCGATTGGTTTCGGCGGATACGGGTACTGGCAGCAGGTTCACCCGCCCCCACCTGCCAGGAGTCCTCATGCTCAAACGCGACGTATCCGCGCGCCTCGATGTAGACATCACCGCCGCCACCACGCTCGAATTCCAGATCGCCATCGCACCGCACCCCGGTACGACGGTCACCGAATCGCTCTCCTTCGTTCTCGACGGTAATCCCGTCGAGGCGAAGGAGATCAGCGGACCGCACGGCAACCGCATTCACGTCATGCCCGCCGACGTCGGCAACTTGCAGGTCTCGTACGACGCCACCATCCTGGGCAACACCACCCCGGCCCCCGTCACCGACTACGACATGTCGCTCTACCTTCGGCCCAGCCGCTACGCCGAAGCAGACAAGTTCTACGGTTTCGCCGCAACAGAATTCGGCGACTACGCCGATTCCGAGGAACTGCTGGCCAAGATCTCCGCCTGGGTGGGCGCACGCCTGAATTACGTTCCAGGAAGCAGTGATCCGATCGACGGAGCCGTCGACACGCTGCTCGCAGGCCAGGGAGTGTGCCGCGACTACTCGCATCTGGTCGTCGCGATGCTGCGCGCTGTCAATGTTCCTGCCCGCCTCGTGGCCGTGTACGCGCCCGGATGCGATCCGATGGATTTCCATGCCGTCGCCGAGGCGTTCGTCGGCGGCCAGTGGCGTGTCGTCGACGCCACGTGCCTGGCACCGCGGTCCACTCTGGTTCGCATTTCGGTAGGCCGCGATGCCGCCGATACCGCATTCCTGGACAACCACAAGGGTGCCATCACGCTGAACAGCTCCGTCGTCACAGCCGTGGTCGACGGCGAACTCCCGCACGACGACATCACCGAGCTGGTCTCCCTCACCTGACCGCCGCGGTCGCTCGAGTGATGCAGATCACTTTCCTGCGACGTTTGCTTTCGGCCTCGAAAACCGACTATCTATCCGTTACCAACAATCACAGCCACCCGAAAGGTGCACACCATGAGCTTCATCGACAAGGCCAAGAACGCAGCAGAAGACGCCATCGGCAAGGCGAAGGAAGTTGTCGGCGACGCAACCAACAACAAGGACCTCGAAGCCGAGGGCAAGAAGGATCAGGGTTCGGCCGGCGTCAAGAAGGTCGGCGAAAACATCAAGGACACCTTCAAGTAACCAGCAGCCCCGCATCGAGTGCCGCCGGTCACCGCGATCGGCGGCACTCGGTTTCTGCTCACCTTCCACTTCACAGAACGGAACCCTCATGATTGCAACATCGGACACCACAACTACCAAGCGCCGCGGCGGATTCGCCTCGAAGTTGGCCCTCCTCGTCACGGTCGTGCTCGTTGCAGCACTGGTCATCTTCGTGCTGCAGAACACCGTTCACAGCACGATCAACTTCCTCGGCTGGAACTTCGATCTCGGGCAGGGCGTCGCAATGCTCGGTGCAGCCGTCGTCGGAGCGATCATCGCGCTGACGGCAACAGCAGCATTCAAGGTTCGACGGGCCGTCCGCTGACAACCTCCCCCACGACAGGACTTCCCGCATGATCCCGCTGCTGGCCCGCAAGTATCTCTACCGCTACCTTGTCGTCGCGATCGGCTTGCCCATTGCTGCCCGGCTCCTGGCATTTGCCGGCGTGAGCCTCGAAAAGCGAACGGGCAGAGCCAATGTCGTATCCAAGGCCCTGAAGTCCGCCGGCAGGTTCGCGCAGCGTCGAGCAGACAAATCCGCTCGGAAACGTACGTCCGCGGCGCAGTAGCGGTAGCGCGTTCAACTCCGCGCCACGTGGGCGGCGAGGACGTCACGCAACACCTCACGGTCGTCGAATCGCACGATGTGGTCGCCGTACACCTGTTCGGCATCGCAGCCCCGTCCAGCCACGACCACGGCATCCCCGGGCTGAGCAATGGCGACAGCGTGCTCCACGGCACGACGTCGGTCGGCTTCCACTACCACCACCGCTGAGCGTGCAGCCCGAGCGCCCTCTTCCACTGCGGCTCGGATGGTGCCCGGGTCCTCCGACAGCGGACTTTCATCGCTGACGATCACCACATCTGCCAACGTGGCTGCCGTTCGCCCGAGCGGGAAGCGCTTACCCGGGTCACGTTCGCCCGTCGCCCCGACGACGACGATCAGTCGACCCGAGACCACGCTGCGGACGAACGGCAGCAGCGCCCGCTGACCTGCGGTGTTGTGCATGTAGTCCACGACGGCCAGGAAAGGCTGTCCGACGTCTACACGTTCGAGGCGGCCGGGAACGGCGTCGAGGCGTTCGAGTCCTGCCGCGACTGCTGCGATGTCGCGGCCGGCCGCCAACGCCATGGTCAGTGCGGCCAGAGCGTTCTCGGCCTGGTGCGGACCTAGCAGAGGTAGGCGGATTTCGACATCGCCCATCGGGGTTCGCGCTGTCAGGGACGTTCCGACGTCGGTGCACTCGATGTTCTCGCCGCGAACATCGGCATCGCGATCGGCCGTGGACCACGTCCAACAGGGAATATCGAGGCGTCCCGCCAGGATTTTGCCGTGCGGATCGCCGACGTTGACCACAGCGCGTGTCGATCGGTGCGCCGAGAACAGTTCGGCCTTCGCGGCGAAGTAACTGTCCATGTCTCCGTGGTAATCCAGGTGATCCGGCGTGAGATTGAGGAACCCCATCACCGCGAAACGGAGGCCGTCGACGCGGTGCTCGGTGACGGCGTGAGAGGACACCTCGAGGGCAACCGCCGTAGCACCCTCGTCCCGGAAACGGCGCAGAGTCCGATGCACGGTGGGGGCCTCGGGTGTGGTTCTGGCCGATTCTTCCGCGCCGCGCGGGCCCGCCAAACCGATTCCGGTCATAGTCGCCACGGAGTCGCCCGCCGCAGCGAGCCCGGCTCCGAGCAGCAGGGTGGTGCTCGTCTTGCCGTTGGTCCCGGTGACCCCGTACAGATCCAGGTCTCGGTGCGCGAACCGATGAATTCGAGCGCACACCTCCCCGACCCGGCGGCGCGGGTTCGGCACGACGAGTGTCGGCAGAACCGTCGAGGCCCGGTCCGACAACGCCGCCACTGCCCCTCGGGCCTTGGCCTCGAGCTCGAAGTCGAGGCCGTGCGCTCGGCGGCCGGGCAAAGCCACGTACAGGTCACCGGGACGAACCGTTCGCGAGTCGTCGCTTGCCCCGGTCACTCGCACGGAACGAATCGGCGGCGCAGCGCCGATCGAGAGTGCCAGCTCGTTCAGTTCCACGCCGACGCCGATCGACGACGTGCCACCCCTGCCGAGATCGGGCTCGATCAATGCCCCGCAGGGTCGGTCAGATTCTTACCTTCCTGTGCCTTGACCCTGCGACGCTCGAGCAACACCAGAACCGTGCCTGCGACGAGCAGAACGGGCGCGAGGACCGCGCCCGTCCACGCCCACCCCTCGAACCCGTAGCCGGCCGCGGTCAAGGTCAGTCCGAGGCTGACCAGCGCGAGACCGATACAGATGTAGCCGGGCCAGTTGCGCGCGTCGACGATCGCTTCCCCGGCGTGCCCGCGCATCGTGCGGTCGTCGTCGTTCGCTTCGGCACCGGAGTCGGCGGGGTCATGTTGGGCCATGGTGTCTCCTCGACTGCTGTTCGCTTCACCGGCGACGCATTCCGGGCCTGCAGGAACACGTCGATTACGTCAGTGTCCCCGCGGCGAACCCGTCCAAACATGAAGCCTCGCAGCACTCGAGGTAGACCCGTGATCGATATCCGGGCCGGCGGGCTCAGTTCTGCCAGGCGACGGCAGCGAACGGAGCGTGACTCGACAACCGGCCGACGATGCCGGCATGCGCGAAGTCCTTTGCCGTGGCCACTGCGTCGAGCACGCCGGATCCCTTGGCCAGCTCGGCGGTGATGGCAGCTGCGAACACGCATCCTGCGCCGGACACCCTCTCGTCGCCGATCTTCGGGGCGCGCAGGACGGTGAGGTCCTGTCCGTCGAACACGACGTCGACGGCTTCGTCTCCGGGTAGGCCGGCACCACCCTTGACCACGACGTACTGGGGGCCGAGGTCGGCGATCCTCTTGGCTGCCTCACCGAGATCCTCGACGGTGTCGATGGAGTCCATTCCGGACAACGTCGTTGCCTCGAACAGGTTGGGTGTGATGACGGTGGCCAGCGGAAGAATGTCGCGACGGAGCGCATTGTCGGTGTCGAGAGCCGCACCGGGTTCCTGGCCCTTGCAGATCAGCACGGGATCGACCACCACATGACGCCACGGCTGCAGGCGCAGTGATTCCGCGACCGTGGCGACGGTGGCGGGGGTGCCCAGCATGCCGATCTTGACGACATCGAGATCGTGAGCGGCGGTGGCCACTTCGATTTGATCTGCGATCACCGAACTGTCGATCGGCACGAAGCGGTGGCCCCATTCGGCCTTCGGATCGAAGGACACGATGCACGTGATGGTGCCGACCCCGTAGACCCCCAACCGCTCGAACGTCTTGAGATCTGCTTGCAGACCGGCCCCGCCGGTGGCTTCCGAACCTGCGATCACGTAAGCGATTGTCGACATCGACCCATTATGGCAACCGACGCCCCATACCGCGCCGGGGTGGTCGAGAAGCCGCGTGCGCCGGGCCCGCTGCCGCGTTGTGCCCCGGCTCAGCGGCAGGTAGCGTCACCGATATCCGAGTCGAGTCCAGGCCGGTCCCCCACTGCGCAACCGCCGTACGTGTGCCCCGAGAACGGCGGCATACCAACGCTTTTCGTTCGGCGTAGCGGCGTACCGAGATGACGACGGAGGTCCGAGCGTGACGACGAAACGCGACACCACAGCTCGATGCGAGGACGTGTGGAACGTTCTTGCCGATGGCTGGTCCTACGCAATGTGGGTGGTCGGTGCATCCCGAATCAGAGCGGTCGACGCGGCGTGGCCTGCTCCCGGCAGTGTCATCCACCATTCGGTCGGGGCCTGGCCGCTCGTGCTCAGCGACGTCACGCGCTCGGTCGCCGTTCACGAGAACCGCGAATTACAGCTGGAAGCCCGGGCCATGCCGTTCGGACGCGCCTCCATCACCGTCCGGCTGCACCCGACCGCGACCGGCTGCACGATCGAAATGATCGAGCACGCGAGCACACCGCCGTTCGAGCTCGTGCCCAACCGGGTTCAACATGCGCTGTCTCACCCCCGAAATTCCGAGGCACTCAGGCGTCTCGCACTGT
This sequence comes from Rhodococcus sp. 06-1474-1B, assembly GCF_002258885.1. NCBI lineage: Bacteria > Bacillati > Actinomycetota > Actinomycetes > Mycobacteriales > Nocardiaceae > Rhodococcus > Rhodococcus sp. 06-1474-1B. The sequence continues at coordinate 8,256 of NZ_NOYR01000014.1, forward strand.
TGGCGGAGCGCGCATCGAACCCGTAGAACCTGCCCGGTCGGGCACGGCCCGATCACCGAAACCTCTGTGCCGCAACGGAACGGCCGAACACGATTGAAGACCGAATGCAGCGGGCATGCGATTCACATGACTCTCCCACTTCGTCGATCGATTCGATCTGTCTCCAGCACCGGCCCCCGAAGCGGGAACCGGCACTGATGGCGTCCGACCACAGTCCGAGCGTCCACCCGGACGGCTCCGAGTCCGACGGGTCGTCGACGCCACTGCGCCGGGCGATCTCGGGCAAGTTGTTGTTCGTCTTCATTCTCGGTGACGTGCTGGGTGCCGGGATCTACGCTCTCTTCGGGGAAATCGCGGGTGAGGTCGGCGGAGCGATCTGGCTGCCGATGCTGCTCGCTCTCCTGATGGCCTTGCTCACTGCGGCGTCATACGCCGAATTGGTGACCAAGTACCCGCGAGCAGGCGGGGCGGCGGTGTTCGCGCAGCGAGCCTTCGGGCGACCGATAGTGTCGTTCCTCGTCGGATTCTCGATGCTCGCGGCTGGCGTGACGAGCGCGGGAGGTCTGGCGCTGGCCTTCTCGGGCGACTATCTCGCAGTGTTCCTCGATGTGCCCGCCGTGCCTGCGGCGGTCGTCTTCCTACTTCTCGTCGGACTTCTCAATGCCCGCGGGATCACCGAATCTCTTCGGGCCAACCTCGGTATGACGGTGATCGAGGTGTCCGGTCTCGTCGTGATCATCGCCCTGGCCGGGCTCGTTCTGAGCCGCGGCGACGGCGCGCCGTCACGGGTGCTCGAATTCACCGACGACACCACGCCGACGCTGGCAGTGCTGGGGGCGGCTCTGCTCGCCTTCTACTCGTTCGTGGGGTTCGAGACTTCGGCCAACATCGCCGAGGAGGTCGAGGATGTGCGGCGGGTGTATCCCCGGGCTCTGCTCGGAGCCGTCACGACGGCCGGAGTGGTCTATGTGCTGGTCGGTCTCGCAGTCTCGACGGTCGTTCCGGCGGATACGCTGGCCCAGTCCACCGGTCCGCTGCTCGAGGTCGTCGACGCCGCCGACGCCGGAATCCCACCGTGGGTCTTCAGTCTGGTCGCTCTTGTGGCCGTCGCCAACGGCGCCTTGCTGACGATGATCATGGCGTCGAGACTGACCTTCGGCATGGCCCGCGACGGATTGCTTCCGGTCGCCCTGGCCAAGGTGCTGCCCGGCCGCAAGACTCCGTGGGCGGCCATTGTCGCGACCACTGTGGTCGCAATGGTGTTGTGCACCACCGGCTCCGTGGCCGCACTCGCCGAAACGGTGGTGCTGCTTCTGTTGTTCGTCTTCATCAGTACCAACATTGCTGTGCTCGTGCTGCGTCGAGACCGATCCGACACCGACCACTTCCGAACGCCGACGGCGCTTCCCGTCCTGGCGTTGATCACGTGTGCCGTGCTGCTCACTCAGCAGTCCGCGGCCACGTGGCTCCGCGCCGGGCTGCTGCTCGCGGTCGGAATCGCGCTGTACTACGTCGGTAGGGTTGTGAGCAACAAGACCGCGACCGAACCCAGGAGCATCACCCGATGACCACCACAGAGGTCGACGCAGTCGTCATAGGTAGCGGTCACAACGGATTGGTCGCCGCCGCGGCGATGGCCGACGCGGGGTGGGACGTCGTGATTCTCGAGGCGGCCGAACTACCCGGAGGCGCCGTCCGCAGTGCCGAACTGGTTCCTGGATTCACCAGCGACCTGTTCAGCGCGTTCTATCCGCTGGCTGTGTCCTCGCCCGCCATGACAGCACTCGAGCTCGAGCGTCACGGACTGACGTGGTCTCACTCGCCGACGGTCTACGGCCACGCGCGATCCCCGGAGGACACCGACGCTCCGGTCGTCCATCACGACGTCGAGGCGACCGCTGCTCTGTTGCGTGAGCACGACGTACGCGACGGTGACACGTGGCTGCGCCTGTTCGAGCAGTGGGAACGTATTCGCACTCCCCTGCTCGGTTCGCTCTTCGGGCCGTTTCCACCGGTACTGCCGGCAGCACGATTGGCGCGCACTCTCGGCGTCTCCGAGACACTGCGCTTCGTCCGGTTCGCTGCGTTGCCTGCACGGGTGATGGCCCACGAGCTGTTCCACAGCGAGGCCGCGCGGTGCCTGCTCCTGGGCAATGCGATGCACGGCGACGTTCCCACCGACGCGCCGGTGAGCGGAATGATGGGATATCTGCTGACGATGCTCGCGCAGGACGTCGGGTATCCGGCACCCGTAGGTGGATCGTCGGCATTGACCGACGCGTTGATTCGCCGGGCTCAGGCTTCGGGTGCTGTGCTGACGTGCAGTCGACCCGTCGAGTCCATCGACGTGCGGGGCGGTCGTGCACGCGCCGTGCACACGACAGGTGGCGAGACGTTCCGCGCTCGTCGAGCGATCGTTGCCGACGTGTCGGCCCCCGCGCTGTACGGGTCGTTGCTGCCCTTCGATGCGGTCCCGCGTCGCGTGCACGACGACTTACGTACGTTCGAGTGGGACACCCCGGTGGTCAAGCTCAACTACGCTCTCGACCGTCGAATACCTTGGCGCTCAGCATCTTTGGCCGACGCAGGCACCGTCCACCTCGGTGCGGACGACAACGGCCTGGTCCATTGGGCGGCCGATCTCACGACCGGGGTTCTCCCGCAGAGCCCGTTCATGTTGTTCGGCCAGATGACCACAGCGGACCGGTCCAGATCGCCCGAGGGCACCGAAAGCGCTTGGGCCTACACACATCTGCCGCGCGGCGTCGTCGACGACTCGGCCGCCGAGACCGTCGCCGACCGCGTCGATCAGGTGTTGGAACAGCATGCCCCGGGATTCGCCGATTCGGTGGTGGGACGGGTGGTGCAGAGACCGAGTGATCTGCACGGCGCCGATGCCAACCTGCACGGCGGTGCGGTCAACGGCGGTACCGCACAACTGCAGCAGCAGTTGATCTTTCGTCCCACGCCAGGATTGGGGCGCGCGGAGACCCCGGTGGAAGGATTGTTCCTCGGGTCCGCGTCCGCCCACCCCGGGGGCGGAGTCCACGGTGCGGCCGGGGCCAACGCCGCTCGGGCCGCACTCGGCCAGCGCGGGGCGAGCGGATGGGCGCGAAAGAAGGTCACCAGTGCACTGATCGAATTCCTGACCCGATGACGGCGTTATCGAAACGAGATCTTTCGTTACCGACTCGAGATCGTCGACATCACCGTCCGACATCTCGCACTGGCATCGTTGACTACACAACAAACCAGCGAGCAGGCGGAGACACCAGCCGGCCGCGCACTTCTCCGGAAGAGGTCTCGACATGTCGATGAGCATTGCCACCATGGACAACGCCGTTCGCGACGACGAAGCCGAGTTCCGACTCGACACCATCGTCCGTTCCGACGGGAACAACATCCTGCGCGCCTTCGGTGAACTCGACATGTCGACCCGGGCCGAGTTCGTCCACGGCCTCGATCGCCTGGCCGCCGTTTCCTCCGTGGTCACGATCGACCTGTCCGAGGTGTCGTTCGTCTACTCGGGAGTCGCGAATGCCATCGTCGACGCGACCTACACCCACCCGGGCAAGATCGTCATCCACGCGCCGGCCCGTTCGGTGCGCATGGTCCTCGACGTACTGGGTGCAGGCGACCTGTTCGTCGACGCGCCTGGATCGTGAATCGGACACGATGACAGGTAACCTCGGCCGTATGTCTGACGACCCGACCGGAGGACAGTTCGAGATCGTTTCGGATGTGCACGACGCGACAACCGTCATCACAGTCAGAGGCGAACTCGACCTGGATACCATCCCCCACTTGTCCGCCGCTGCGTTCCCTGCGGCCGACGCCGCGGAACGCGGACTGGTAGTCGACATGACCGATGTGAGCTTTCTGTCGTCGAGCGCCATCACCGTGTTGGTCCGAGTGTCCGACCGGCTGCCCGAATCGTCAAGGATGGCACTGGTCGCCGTCGACGGGGTGGTCGTTCGCCCGGTTCAACTCAGCGGAATCGACCGGGTGATGGCCACCTTCACCACCGTTCCCGAGGCTGTGGCGCACGTGCAGTCGAGCGCGGTCGACAGTGAGGGTGGCCGATGACGTCCCACTCGCAGCCCGCCAGTCGGTGGAGTCACACTGCGACCGCTGAGGCTGCTGCTGCCAGCGCCGCTCGGCGCCGACTCCAGGGTTGGGCGCTCGACCTGGGAGTGCATCGGACTCTCGTGGACGACATCGCTCTCGGGGCCTACGAAGCCCTGGCCAACGTCGTCGAACACGCCTACAGCTCCGCGCCCGAACCGGGGACGATGACGATCACGGCAGCGTACGAACGCGAGACACTGACCGTCACCGTCTCGGACACCGGCACGTGGCGTCCGCCGGCACCGACGACCACACGAAGCCACGGGCTTCAGCTCGCCGAGGCAGTGTCCGACGACCTCACCGTCGACCACCGTCCAGGTCTGGGCACCGTGGTCACCGCAGTGTGGCGGAACCCAGTCACGGCCGAATCAACCGGCCGCCCCTCGTAATCTTGGTAGGAGAAGCCATGACCGCCTCGGCTGCCGAACTACTCGACTCCGCACCGTGCGGGGTTTTTTCGATCGACGTTGCGTCCGGCGACATCCTTTACGCCAACGCGGCGGCCGCTCGCATCACGGCACTGAGTCGGGACGATCTGGTCGGCACCGCAGTCACGGATCTTTTCAGCCCCGAGTTCGCACCGGTTTTGCGCGAACTGCTCGCGGCAGCCACGTCGTCCGACTCCGACTCGCCCATCGGAGTGACGGCGCAACTCACCGGCGCACCCGCATCGGGCTCGCAGACGGCGGTGTCGATGCTCGCCAACAGTTTGCGAGCGGTGTCCGGTGCGACGACGGTGACCATGACGCTGCACAACGAGACCGAGCGCCGAGTCCGCGAGCAGCACCTGATGGATGCGCGGATATATGCCGAGGCAGCTCAGGACGACGCCGAAGCAGCTCTCGACCGATCTCAGGATGCATTGGGCGCGTCGGAGGAAGCCCGCAAGTTGGCGGAAGCAGAGAAGACTCAGGTACAGATTCTGGCGTCGACTCTGCAACGCACACTGTTGCCGCCGATCCTGTCCGCGCCGACGGGCATGCAGGTGGCGGCCCATTACCACCCTGCGTCCATCGACGAAGTGGGCGGCGATTTCTACGACGTGTTTCCCCTCGACAACGCGACGTGGGGTTTCTTCCTCGGCGACGTGAGCGGAAAAGGAGCGGGCGCGGCTGCCGTCACGTCCCTGACTCGATACACGCTGCGGGCCGCAGCGGTCTTCGATCGGGATCCGATCGCCGTACTCGAGAACCTCAACACGGTGCTCCACCACGAGTTTCACGGCGACGATCCGCGTTTCTGCACCGTGGTCTTCGGTACCGTCGCGCCGGGACCCGACGGTGCCGTGGTGCACCTCGCCAGCGGAGGCCACCCGCCGGCTCTTCGTATCGCGCACGATGGCGTCGTCGAGTTCGTGGACACCACCGGGGGGCAGTTGGTCGGAGCCCTCACCGAACCGCACTTCGCCTCGGCGACGGTGACGATGCAGCCCGGTGACGTGTTGGCGTTCTACACCGACGGGCTGACCGAGGCGATCGTCGGCCCGGGCCGAACTCGTTTCGACGACGACGGCAGTCTGCACGCATTCGCCGCCGAACGAGGCCGGACCTCCGCGGCGAAGATCGTCGACGATCTGACCGAATTGTTGGCCTCGTTCGGTGACGGGCTTCAGGACGACGTGGCGTTGCTCGCCTTCGAGGTTCCCCCGATCGCTACCGATTCCGGCTCGGATCCGACCGGTTCGTAGTCCTTCGACTCCTCGATCGCCTCCAACGGCGGTACCTCCTCACCGTCGAGCACTCTGCGCATTCGCTCTTTGTCGAGTTGGCCCTCCCAGTTCGCCACGACGAATGTCGCGACGCAGTTGCCGAGAAGGTTCACCGATACCCGCATGGAGTCCATGATCCGGTCGGCACCGAGCAGCAACGCCACGGCCGCAACCGGGATGGACCCGTGCCCGATGGCCGCAACGGTCGCCGACAATGCGAGGAACGACGAACCCGGTACTCCGGCCATGCCTTTGGAGGTCAACATCAGGATCAACACCGCAGCGATCTGCTCTCCGAGTGTCAGGTCGACGCCGAGAGCCTGCGCGAGAAAGAGAATGCAGATCGACAGATAGAGGGTTGCTCCGTCGAGGTTGAACGAATATCCCGTCGGAACCACCAGACCGGTGGTCGTGCGGGAGCACCCTGCCTCGGTCAGCTTGACCATGATGCGCGGCAGTACCACCTCCGTCGACGCCGTTCCGAGGGCGAGGAACAACTCGTCCTTGATGTACCGCAAGAACTTCCAGAGGTTGACTCCGGCGAAGTACCGCGCGACGGCCGCGAGAACGAGAATGAACAACACGGCAGCCAGGTAGCAGCACGCGATCAGTTTCCCGTAGCTACCGAGCGACGAAATGCCGTACTGGCCGACGATGTATGCCATCGCCCCGAAGGCACCGATGGGTGCCAGGCGCATGATCCAACCGATGATCGTGAAGAAGATGTGGCTGATGTGATCGACGAGTTCGAGCACGATCGGCGGGCCCTTCTCACCGAACTTCGCCAAGGCCAAGCCGAACAGCACGGCGAAGAACAGCACCTGCAGTAGCGCGTTCTCCGCGAATGCCGACACCACAGAGGTCGGAATGATGTTCAGCAAGAAGTCCACGGTGTGCGGCAACTCGCCGCTGCCGGTCTTCTGGTCGACGGCCTCGGCACCGGTGGCCAAGGTCTGCGGGTCGATGGAGAACCCGGAGCCCGGCTTGACGATGTTGCCGACCACCAGACCGAACACGAGCGCGAACGTCGTGATCAGCTCGAAGTAGACCAGGGCCTTGACGCCGATGCGGCCGACGGACTTGAGGTCGCCCACATGGGCGATGCCGATGACGACGGTGCAGAAGATGATCGGGGCGATCAGCATCTTGATGAGCTTGATGAAGCCGTCGGCCAGTGGTTTGAGGTCCGCACCCAGGCCCGGCCAGAGCCACCCGATCGCAATGCCTCCGACTATGCCGATCAGTAACTGCACGAAAAGCGATGCATACCAAGGCTTTCGGCGTACACCGGGTTCGGCTTCCCGGTCCGTTGCGGTCGGTCGTTCTGTCATGCGCTCACCGTTCGATCGAGTTTCCGTCGTGCTCGGCGACATCTCCGTCGCATCGCACCATGTTTCGGCGCGACCATCGTGCGCGAGAAATGTTTCGGCGATGTTGACGGTGATGGTCGATGGTGATGGTCGATGGTGAAACCAGTCGACTCGATCGGCAGGTCGAGTTACACGTGCGCCCCGAGGCCGGGCTCGAATCGGATCGACGGACTGTTGTTCGGTCCATCGAGGGTCACATGGGCACGCACGCGGTACACCCGCGCGATCAACTCCTCGGTGAGTACGTCGGCGGGTGCGCCTGCTGCCACCACCCGGCCCTCGGACAACACCACGAGTTGCGTGCAGAACATCGCCGCCAGGTTCAGATCGTGCAGTGCGATGACGCTCGTGATGGGTAACCGTGCGACCAGCGCCAGCAATTCGAGCTGATGATGGATGTCGAGATGGTTGGTCGGTTCGTCGAGCAGCAGTTCCCGCGGCTCCTGAGCCAGGGCGCGCGCGATCTGCGCGCGCTGCCGTTCTCCGCCGGACAGCTGATGCCACAGACAATGAGCCTTTCCTGCCAGACCCGTATGCCGCAGTGCAGAATCCACGGCCGCCGCATCTGCAGCTGCGTCTCCGCCGAACGCTCCTCGATGGGGAATGCGGCCGAGCCGTACGACGTCGGCGACGGTGATGTCGAAGTCGGTGTCGGCGTGCTGACTCACCACGGCCACGATCTTCGCGACGTCCTTCCGCCGCATCGCGGACAGCTCGGTTCCGTCGAGGGTCACCACGCCCGACGTCGGCCTGACGGCACCGTTCATCAGATGCAGCAGCGAGGACTTGCCGGATCCGTTGGGCCCGAGCAGCCCGACGGTATCGCCCGGGCCGGGCTCGAGGGACACCCCGTCGACGACCAGCGCACCGCCGCGACGCCACGTGACATCGGTTGCCGAGAGTGTCATGACGCCTTCTTCCGTCTGGACAGGATGGCGATGAATGCCGGGACGCCCACCAGTGCGGTGCCCACGCCGACCGGCAGCGGCGTCGGCGCGAACGCGACGCGTGACACCGCGTCCACCCAGACCATGAAGACCGCCCCGATCAACGCCGTGACCGGCACGAGCCGACCGTGCCTCGAGCCGACGAGGAACCGCGCTGCATGCGGTAACACGAGCCCGAGGAATCCGATCGCCCCTGCCACACTCACCAAGGTGGCCGTGATGAGGGCGGTCACGACCAGAAGTGCGATGCGAGCCTTGCGTACCGGGATGCCCAGCGAGGACGCCACCTCGTTGCCGAACGAGAACGCGTCGAGCACGAATGCGTAGTAGAAGCAGACGGCTGTCCCGACCGCGACGACTGCGGCGCACAGAATCACGTCGTCCCAGCGAACACCCTCGAGCGAGCCCAGCAGCCAGAACATGACGCCGCGGGTCTCGTCGGAATCGGCGAACGCGAAGATCACCAACGATGTCAATGCCGAGAACAACTGGGTCGACGCCACTCCGGCCAGAATCACGCGGTCGTTGTTGCCGCCGGAGAGTTGAGCGAGAAGCAGCACCAGTCCGAATGCCACCAGTGCCCCGATGAACGCGCCACCGGACAGTCCGAGCGCGGCCCCACCGACTCCGAGGATCCCGACCAGCACCGCTCCCGTCGACGCGCCGGAACTGATGCCGAGCACGAACGGGTCGGCGAGCGGATTGCGGAGCAGCGACTGCATGATGACCCCGCAGATCCCGAGGCCGCTGCCGCACGCAGCTGCCACGAGGCTGCGCGGGAGCCGCTCTTCCCACACGATCGCGTTCTTGGACACCCGGACGGGGATGTCCGCCAGTCCCAGGTGGTTGAGCACGACGTCACGCACGTTGACCAGCGAGATCTGCGCCGGCCCGAGTGTCATCGCGATCGCCACGGAGACGACCAGAAGAAGAACCCCGCCGATCATGACGGCGGGCAGGCCGATCTGTCGTTTCGCCGAGACGCTCGGCTCGACCGTGGTGGCGCTCAGGACCGAGGCCCGATCTGGTTCAGTCCTGCGGTCAGCTTCTCGACGGCGTCGACCAGCCGAATCGAGGGGTTCATCTCGGCGCCGTGCAGCGAGATGTACCGCTTGTTCTTCACCGCGTCCATCGTGCTGGTGACCGGGTCCGATTCGAGGAACGCAATCTTGTCCTCCAGCTTGTCCCCGGGGAACCGATTGCGGAGTAGGTCTCCGAGCACCAGCACGGACGGATCGCGGTCCACCACTGTTTCCCACCCGACCGCTTCCCAGTCGTCCTGCAGATCGGAGTAGACGTTGGTGGCACCGACCTGATCGGCGAGGAGGGCAGGCGCTCCGGAGCGGCCGGCGAAGTACGGGCTCTTGGTGTCTGCGAACCAGAACGCGATGCTCTCACCGGTCTTGTCGTTGCCCGATGTGGCCGCGTCCAGACGGCCTTGCAGTTCGCTGATCAAGCTCTCACCGCGTTCCTGGACGTCGAACACCTCGGCCGTTTCGCGAATGGTCTGATACAGCGCGTCCATGGTCAACGGGGTCGTCCGGGGATTGCCACCGTTGACGCTCAGGCCGTTGTCACAGTCGGTGGGTGCGAGATACGTCTCGATGTTCGATTCGGCGAAGCGGCTACGGTCTGCGACACCGCCCTGCTTGTAATGGCGGCCGAACGACGCGGTCACGAAATCCGGGTCGGTGTCGAGCACCACCTCGTAGGTCGGCGCGTTGTCTGCCAACCGCGGAACGGATGCGTTCGCCTCGGCGAGATTCTCGCGGATCGGATCCGTCCACGACGCTGTCCCGACCATGCGATCCTGCAGACCGAGCGACAGCAGGATCTCGGTGGAATCCTGATCGAGAGACACCACTCGCTGCGGCGGAGCGTCGACGGTCACCGACTGGCCACAGTTGTCGAGTACGAGCGGGTAGACGGTCTTGCCGTCGCCGCCCGTGGCCGCGGTCTGCGACACCTCCTCGGACTCACCACATGCGGTGATCAGACCTGCAGCAAGAACCAGCGACGAGAGGGCAGCGACGCGCCTCGTACTTTTTTTCACGGGGTGACCGAACTTTCTCGACGTACTGAGCGGGAGGACGAACAAGAGGAGAGGATACCCTGCCCTATCTTGCTCGACGACCGCCGCGCATTTCGGTCGCTCCCGTTCGGTGCCTCAGACCATGTCTGCCCAGGGGTCCGCACGCCGCCACAGCGTCGGCAACTGCAGGTCGACCCCATCTCTGCGTGCACAGGCGGTCAATACGTCGAGCGAGGTGCGCATGTCGTCGAAGGCGTAGGGCAGCGGCCGCAACGGCCTGTCGAGGGGCCGGAAGAAGTCGTCCCAATGCGTCAGCACGACGCGCCGAGCCCCCACCGACAACACCGTCTCCCGCCAATACTCATCGATGTACTCGCGTGTTCGGCGCCCCAGCTGACCGATGGACAGGTACACCACCTCGGCGGAAAGGCCGTCGAGCATGCCCGCTCGGAACCCGGCGCTGCTGTGAACGAGAGCCCGCCTGCCGCTCGGACGGTGCTCGACTGCCATCGACCACGCCTCACCGCACCGGAACGCTCGCACCCGAGCAGGCTGCCGCAGTGGCCGGTCGATCGTCCCGTGAGCTCGGTCCGGATACGAGTGAACCGACTCGACGAACGTGACAGTGAAATGACCCAGTTCGACCGCGGAACCGTCGGCGACGACGGTGATGCGACCCTCGGGCATCTGCGCGCCCCGCCCGATCTGTGCAGTCGAGGAACCACCGACCAGCGCCGCGCCGGTGCGCAGCGCCACCGCTGCGGAGTCGAGGGCATGATCGAAATGAGAATGGGCGCACACCACCGCGTCGAGCGTCCCGATGCCGGCTCTACCCAACGCACTGTCTATTCTCGGGCCGTCCGAACGTAGAGGCAGCAGAAGGGTTTTCGGTAGGGACGGACGCGAGAAGAAGCCGTCGGTCAGGATCGCCGACTCGCCGTCGTCGAACAGCATCGTGCTCACCCCGAGAAACGAGACCGAGACCGGGGATCGGGGATTCGCGGATGCTGTGGTGGCGATCTCGGCCGCATCGGGCAGTGGGGGTCTACCGAGCGAACGCGGCGCTCTCACGCCTGCGCCGCCAGGGCTCGCCCTGCCTGTCGTCCGCCGAAGATGCATCCACCGAGGAAGGTTCCTTCCAAGGACCGGTAGCCGTGCACACCGCCGCCGCCGAATCCGGCGATCTCACCGGCAGCCCACAGCCCCTCGATGGCATTACCCATCGAGTCGAGAACACGACCGTCGAGATCGGTTTGAATGCCGCCCAACGTCTTCCGAGTGATAATGTTCAACCGCACCGCGATCAGCGGACCCGACTTGGGATCGAGAATCTTGTGAGGTGCAGCGGTCCGCGCGATGCGTTCACCGCGCGAGCGCCGGGAATTGTGGATGGCAGAGATCTGCAGATCCTTGGTGAAAGGATTGTCCACCTCACGGTCTCGCGACTCGATCTGACGCCTGAGGTCGACACCGTCGATCAAGTCCTCGCCGGTGATTCGGTTCATGCCCCGGACCAATTCTTCGAGAGAATCGGCGACGACGAAGTCCTCGCCGTTCTTCTTGAATGCCTCCACCGGTTCGCTGGCACCGGGCAATACCCGCCCGAGAACGAGCTTGAGGTTCTTGCCGGTGATGTCCGGGTTCTGTTCCGACCCGGACAACGCGAATTCCTTCTCGATGATCTTCTGGGTCAGTACGAACCACGAGTACTCGAAACCGCTGTCCTGGATCGCTTTCAGCGTTCCCAGAGTATCGAATCCGGGGAAGTTCGGAACCGGAAACCGTTGCCCACGGGCGTCGAACCACATCGACGACGGGCCCGGAATGACTCTGATGCCGTGGTTCTTCCAGATCGGGTTCCAGTTCTTGATGCCTTCGGTGTAGTGCCACATTCGGTCCTTGTTGACCAGGCGGCCGCCGGCCTTCTCGGTGATGCCGAGCATTCGGCCGTCGACGTGTTCGGGCACTCCGGAGATCAACGACTTCGGCGGCGTCCCGAGCCGCGCCGGCCAATTCTCGCGCACCAGATCGTGATTGGCCCCGATTCCTCCTGCCGTCACCAGCACGGCTCCGGCGCGGAGCTCGAACTCACCCACTTCGACGCGGGTACTTCCTGCCCCTCGCTCCGCGGCACTGGCTTCGAGCATCGCACCGCGAACTCCGACCACCGCTCCCCCGTCGACGACGAATCCGTCGACCCGATGCCGAAAACCGAAGCGCACCAACCCTTTGTCGGCAGCCTCACGTACGCGACGCTCGAACGGCGCGACGACACCCGGCCCGGTGCCCCACGTCAGGTGGAATCGCGGAACCGAATTTCCGTGCCCCTCGGCCAGGTAGCCGCCGCGCTCGGCCCATCCGACGATGGGGACCCATCGCATTCCCTGAGCGTGGAGCCACGACCGCTTCTCACCTGCCGCGAAATCGAGGTATGCCCTGGCCCACCGATGACCCCAGTAGTCTTCCCCTGCAGGGTCGTCGATGCCGCGATCGAACGTCGCTGTGCCGAGCCAGTCCTGCCACGCCAGATCCGCCGAATCCTTGATGCCCATTCGACGCTGTTCGGGCGTGTCGACCATGAACAGTCCGCCGAGGGACCAGAAGGCCTGACCACCCAGGTTCTGCTCGGGTTCCTGGTCGAGGAGCAGCACGCGCTTTCCCGCGTCGGCCAGTTCGGCGGTTGCCACCAGTCCGGCCAAGCCGGCCCCCACCACGATCACGTCTGCGTCCATTGCCCCACTCTTCTGCTCGACCCGGGTGTCTCCCTCGACTGTGCTGTCGTCGGCGTCGGAACTCAAGGAAATCGAGTCGAATGAGTATAGGGTTTATCAGGTGCTGATAAAGAGTGCGAGGTAGATCGATGTACCCGGCGCGGGTCGCCGTGGTCGCGAAGATCGAATCGGATCTGGGCCCCGTCGTCGCATCCGCAGTACACGCGATTCGCGACGCGATCCCGGTCTACCAGTCACTGCAGGGTCCACAATTGGCCGATGTCGAGGCCATCGCGTATTGGTCACTGAGGCGGCTGATGGCCCTGTGGGCGCACGGCGATCGGACGATCGACGACCGCGACCACAAGAGATTCCGAGCCATAGGTTCCGCACGCGCGGCAGACGGGCGGCCGCTGGCCGATGTGCTGCGCGCGTATCGAGTCGCGTCGAGCGTGTTCGTTCGGCACGTGACGACGGAGTATCTGGAAGCACTCGACCCGCCGGACATCGCCGAACTCGGCCTGGGCGTGCTCGACGCGATCGACGCCATATCCGAGGAGATCATCGGTGCGTATGTCATTGCGCGCGAACAGCTCACATCCAACCGTGCGCAGGCGCACGCCGCGTTGCTCGACGACTTGCTGGCTGCCAGACACAACTCACCCGGGGCGGTGTCGGACCGTACTCGCGAACTCGACCTGAAGCTGCCGACGCACCCGAACCTGCTCGTGGTGCAGTCCACCGATCCGGGCCGACCCATGTCCGACGACACCGTCGAGTCTCTGGTGCTTGCGATGGGCCTCGTCCCTCCGGACCGCACCACAACGGCGGATCAACGAACACACTTGTGCACTCGGCGCGAACAACGCGCGATCGCGCTGCTGCCGCCGTCGATCCATCGCGCCGAGGTCGACCTCGCGTGTCGGGATCTGCGGCTGCGCGGATGCCTCGTGGAGAGATCGACCGTTACCGATATCAGCAGTTCGTGGCGACTCGCCTCGGAAGCGCTCGAGACCGCACCGGATCACGCGTTCGACGGCCGGGCACTGCTCGATCAGGGCGACGGTCAGCTGTTGGCACTGTTGACAGCGCGCCCGACCGCCGACACGAGCGAGGTGGTGCGTAGCGTGCTCGGCCCGCTGACCGAGGCAGCGAACGAGCATATCCTGCAGGGCCTTTCGGCCTTCATCTCCACCGGCACAGCAACGGCTGCAGCCGCCCGACTGCAGGTGCACCCGCAGACTTTGCGCTATCGACTGCGCCGCGCTCAGGAACTGACCGGACGGGATCCGCGTTCGGCGTGGCATCGGTTGGCGCTGGACACCGCGATACAACTACGCCAACTCGGTTGACCCGGCTCGGCTGAATTCGGCGTCGTCGGTGGTCATGCGCACACGCGCCCATGACCGATCAGTCGAGCCCGAGTCGTCGATCCCAGGATCACCGACAGGCGGGATCGAGCGATTCAGTTGATGTTCCACGACTCGACAGCGTCGAGTCGCCGGCCGTCGGAGTCGTACGTGTAAAAGCCTTCACCGTCCCCGAGACCGGTCTTTCCCGCGTCGATACCCTTTTGCAGTATGTCGGCAAATTTGACCTGATCCTCGCCACCGTGTGCGCGCGCGATATGTGCTGCGACGTTGAAGCCGACAGTGTCGTATATCTGGAACGGACCGGCGGGTGCCCCGGTGGCTATGCGCCACACGTTGTCGATGTCCGCCGGATTGGCAACCCCGCCGACGTAGAGGTTGGCTCCCGCTTGCAGCAGCGGGATCAGAAGACTGTTCAGCACGTATCCCGGAATTTCCTTTCGGACCGGAACGGGAACGAGACCGATCTCCGAAGCAAAGCTCAGGACGACATCGAAGTAGACAGGATCTGTTGCAGCAGTTGCCATCACCTCACCGGTGTTGTATCGCCACACGAGATTGGCGAAGTGCAATGCGAGAAACTTTTCCGGCCGCCCGGTGGCCTCGGCGAAACTGCTGGGCAGTAGCGACGACGAGTTGGTCACGAAGACAGTTTTCGGCGGGGCGGACGCGCCGATATCCGACCAGACCTTCTTCTTCAGGTCGAGATCCTCCGGAACTGCTTCGATCACCAGGTCGGCATCCGAAACAGCCTCCGCGACGCTGGTGGTGGTCGTGATGGATTCGATGGCCTTGTCGAAGCGCGCCTCGTCGAAAGTCTTCAGGTCACGCTTGTAGTATCCGCGCATCCATTCCCAGCGGTCCGGCAGCTTGGCCAGAAGTTCGTCGGAAATGTCGTATCCCACAACGGTTTTTCCGTGGTAGGCAGCCTGCATCATGATCTGTGAACCGAGCACTCCGGTTCCGAATACGGTCACGTTCTCAACATCGGACATAGACGACACACTTCCCTCTATCGAGTCACTGGTTTCCCGCTCCCCCAGTTCTACCGCTGAGCGCGGAGCCACCGTCTCGTGGGGGCCGACAGCGGATCGACTCGACCGACAACAGCGCTTCGCACTCCACAGGATCGACGGCTCACGCATACTCGAACGATGGCTGTCGATCCCCGCGGAAGAGACCTGAAGCGCTACCTCGAAGAAGATCCCGGCGGTCCGGTGGTGATGCTCAACCTGCTTCGGTTCGCCGAGGGTGGTCGCGACTCCTACGCAGAATATGCGAAAGCACTGGACGAGACTTTCCTCCCGCGCTACGGCGCGACGGTGCTGTACGCGGGCGACGGTTCGACCGCACTTGCCGCCGAGGACGGGCAGGCCTGGGATGCAAGACTCCTGGTCCAGTACCCGTCACGTAGGGCGTTCAGCGAGATGGTGGCCGATCCCGAATATCAGACGGTGACGGCGTTACGGACCGCCGCGTTGAAGGAGGCGGTTCTGCAGGCCACGATTCCGTGGTCGTGAATTCGACCTTCGGCTTCGCATCGTGTTCGCGCCGCGGGGCTTCACGGCGTTGCGAGCAATTTACTGCGGAACAGGTCGAGTACCTGGTCCAGAGCCTGCCGCGTCGGCTGACCCGGCTCGTCGATGAGTCCTTCCGTCACGACGGAGTGCGGCGGTCCGAAGGCTTCCGGATTGAACGAGGAGTCGGGCAATTCCACGGAGACGAATGCGTCGCCGAGTTGTTCCCTCAGAAACTCGAACCGTGCAGGGGGACACATCCTGTCGCCCTGGAACCGCATACCGAGAACAGTGAGATCTCCCGCAGCACAACGGCTTTTCACCTTCGAAAGGTCGCCGGCACTGATGTCGATGGAACGACTGCGTGACTTCGATGCCGCGAACGGAAGTGACGGTTGCGACAGCACCGGCGCGATCAATCGATCGTCGGCGGCCATGGCCAGGGCGAACCCGCCCGTGAAGCACATTCCGATGGCACCGACCCCCGGTCCGCCGCACCGCTCGTGTTCCTCGGCCGCCAGAGCACGCAGCCACACCACGACTCGCGACGACTTGCCGGTGGCCAGGATGGTGAATTCTCGACTGATACACGCCGGCACGATGGCGCGAGAGATCGTTGCCACCGTCCCGAGCACGCCCAGGGGCGCGGTCGAAGGATCCTTGCCGTCGACGCCGAACAGGTGCGGCACGATCGCGGTGCATCCGATCCCGGCGACGGTGCGCGCGAAATCCGCCACTCTCGGCGTGATGCCCGGCATTTCGGACATCACGATGACCGCCGGGCCGGTGCCGATTCGATAGACAGGCGCCGTGCGCCCGTCTGCGGTGAACTCGGTTCGCTCGAAGTCGGCAAGGGCGTCATCTGTCATCGAAGCGGTCCTCTTTCTCGATCGGCGACATCACTGCGAATACTCACGCAGCAACAGGTACAGCGGAAGCGCGAAGCAGATTCCCACCGAGCCGGTACCGACGGGAACCAGCCACCAGTGTTTGACGCCATGATCTTTGGCATCCCCTCTGGACCAGATTCCGAAAGCGATACTGGTGATACCGAGGTCGGCGGTCAGGGCTCGCGTCGGCGTGGACGCCACCCATTCGGAGAAGAACTTCGCTGCGCTGCCCGCGCTCACCCCGTGCTCGCGAAAGTAGCCGACGACGTAGGCATTGGGGACGACGAAGCCGATGACGGTCAGCAGCAGCAGGAGGCGTCGACGAGTGGCGTCTGCGGTTCTCATGACCTCAACGTAGAGCACCGCGCAACACCACCGGCGTGTCGTTCGATTCGACCGAGTCGGCCGGTCCGAGTCAGACGTCTTCGAGCCGGATGCCTTTGGTCTCCTTCATGTAGAAGCAGGCGACTCCGGTCAGGGCAGCGAGGAGCATGATGTACACGCCGAAGACCCAGCCCAGATCCAAGCCGAGGAACAGCTGGTTGAGATACGGTGCGGTTCCGCCGAACACCGCAACCGAGAACGAATAGGCGAATCCGATTGCCTGCGTGCGGAGTCGGGTGGGAAAGCTCTCCGACAACGTCGACGACAGAATCGAGGCCGGGACGGCGATGACGAGCAACGCCACCGTCGACGGCAGCAGCAATGACCACCACTGCGTGGAAATCAGCATCGTCAGCGGGATCTGCAGCACGAACATCAGCACTGCGAATGCCGCCAGCATCGGCCGCCGACCGATCGAATCCGAAAGGCGACCGAAGAACGGTAGCGACACCAGCGCTATCAACTGCGCGACGACGAGCATCCAGTAGGCGGTGTCCGGGTTCATCCCGCGCTGCGTGATGGCGAACGTCGAGACGTAGGAGGTCCAGGTGTAGTGCGCCGCCGTGATTCCCGACGTCATTCCGATCATCAACACGATCGCTTTGACGACGGTCTTACGCGCGATCGGTTCTTGTTCTACCTTGTTCTGCTCCGAGTCGAACACCTCGCTCTCGTCCATGTTCTTGCGCAGGTAGAGAGCGAACAGCGCGAGGAGCGCGCCGAGGAGGAAGGGGATGCGCCAACCCCATTGCCCGACAGCAGAGTCCGACAGGGTGGAGGTGATGACGCCACCCACGGTGTATGCCAGAGCCGATCCACCGAAGATGGCGACGAACGCGACGCTGCCCCACATGCCACGTCGGTTCGGTGGTGCGATCTCGCCGACGTAGGAGTACGCCGTTGCCGACTCGCCGCCGTGCGCGAAACCCTGCATGACGCGTGCGAGCAACAGCAGTACCGAGGCCCAGGCCCCGATCGCACCGTAGGTGGGCATGATGCCGATCAGCAAGCTGCCGGTTGCCATCATCAGCATCGTGGTGACAAGGACGAACTTTCGGCCCTTCTTGTCCGCGATTCGTCCGAACACGATGCCGCCGAGAGGCCGCATCAGGAATCCGACGGCGAACACCGCAAGCGTGGACAGCAATGCCGAGACGGGATCGGCCTGGCTGAACATGGCCGCCGCGATGAACGGCGCGAACACTGCATAGGCACTCCACTCGTACCATTCGAGTACGTTGCCTATCGTGCTGGCGAACAACGATTTCTTCCGTGAGGAAATATCCGGTGCCGAGCGGGTGTCGTGCGATGATCCGACAGTCATGGAGTGCCACTTTCGATCGAATTATTTTTCACAGGAACAGGTTTGAGTGCTGCACGTCGAATCTTCCCGGTCTGGGTTTTGGGAAGTTCGTCGATGATGTGGATGGATTTCGGACGCTTGTACGCGGCCAGTCGTTCACGCGCGAAGGCCATCAGTTCATCCGGCGTCGTGGTGGCGTCGCGCCGGAGTGACACGTACGCCACCACCGATTCCCCTTGATAGTCATCCGGCCTGCCCACCACAGCGGCCTCGAACACCGCTGAATGTTCGTAGAGCGTGTCCTCGACCTCTCGGGGCCACACTTTGTATCCCGACACGTTGATCTGATCCTTGAGTCGGTCGACGAGATACACCCAGCCGTGGTCGTCGATGATTGCCACATCTCCCGTGCGAAGACGGCCGTCTGGCATCGTCGACTCGGACGCGTCCGGATTGCGCCAGTAGCCCGACACCACCTGCGGACCCGAGATCTCCAGTTCCCCTGCGATTCCCGCGGCCGTCGGCTCCCCCGATGGGTCGAGCGTTCGTAACGTCACGCGCGGAAGAGGCAACCCGACGGACAGTGAACCGCTGGCCGCGTCCACCGGCGCGCGCACGCCGGGTGGCACGGCAATGACTCCCGCGGTGGTTTCGGTCATCCCGTATGCGTTGTGGATGTAGCAACCGAATTGGGACTCGAACGCGGCGACGGTGGCGGGCGGAATAGGTGCGCCTCCGGAATACAACGCCTTCACCGACTCGAAGTGGGCCCTCGTCGCACCCTCGGTTGCGGAGATCGCGTTGAACACCGTGATCGAACCGATGGTGTAGGTGACACGATGCTCGACGACAGCGTCGAGAGTGACTGCCGCGTCGAAACGATGCGCGAACACGAGCATGCAGTCGCGGATCAGTGCCACCGCTGCGTCGAGCATTGCGCCGGTGATGTGAAACAGCGGCGCGACGGCAAACACGACGTCGCCGTCGTCGAGACCGGCCCGTTCCCCGAAATCGAGGGCAGTCGCGAAGGCGTTCGCGTGCGAGATCTGCGCGCCTTTCGGCGGACCCGTGGTTCCTGACGTGTAGGCCAGTAGCGCGAGATCGTCCGGCTCGGGATCGATCTCGGGGAAAGATCGACCACGGTAGCGGTCGATCAGACCCATCAGATCGTCGTCGGGCCGGGGTGTCACGCGTGACGTCGACGCAAAGACTCGTGGGTCGTCGCGTGTCTGCAGGTCCAGTCCGCTGGTGCTCACGAGCAGTCGAATCGAACTGCCGCGCAACGTCGCCCCCACAGAATCGAGATCGTGTTCGTCGCAGACGAGCGCGACAGGTTCTGCATCGTCGATCAAGGTGCGAAGTTCACGGTTGCGGTACATCGGGTTGAGGATCAACGCGACCGCCCCGATCTTCCACAGCGCGAGGAACGTCAAGGCGTACTGCGGAATGTTCTGCAGATAGATGCCGACGCGATCGCCCTGTGACACTCCTCGATCGAACAGTGCGGCGGCAAGCGCATCGGACGCCTCGTCCACCTCGCGCACCGTGAGCACCGCGTCGAAGTACGCCAGCGCCGGCCGGTCCGGAGTGTCGGCGACCCGGTTACGCCAGGCGTCGAGAACAGTTGCAGGCCCGGTCGCGCTGTCGAGGGTCATGAACGGCCCTTCCGCTCGAGCAGACTTTCGGCCCACGTGGACCGACCGAACACTCGTTCGGCCTGCTTTCTCGATAGTGTTGCGGATCACAACTTTGGTGTCAACCCGGTGCGTAACCCCCAGCCCTGCTCGCGCTGCCCTCTACGGTGGTCGCATGACCTCCATCGACGGCTGGCGAACGTACGACGGCGCGGCACTGTCCCCAGCGCTGGCGTCGGCCCTGCAGATCTTCGTCGAGCAGGGTTACCACGGCACGTCGGTGCGGCAGATCGCCGCGGGTGCCGGCTTGTCGGTTCCTGGCCTGTACCACCACTTTCCGTCGAAGCAGGCCCTCCTGGTCGGCATCATGAATGCGTCGATGGACGAACTGCTGGACCGAACTCGATCGGCCATGGGCGGGGCGGGTTCGTCGCCGAAGGAACGATTCGACGCGGTCGTGGAGTCCTTGCTGCTGTTCCACATCCATCGCCGCGATGCCGCGTTCGTGTGCTCCACCGAGATTCGCAGTCTCGAGCCGGCCAACCGCGCCGCCTACATCGCCAAGCGCGACGAAGAGCAGCGGTTGCTCGACGCGATCGTCACAGAAGGAGTCGAGTCCGGGGTCTTCGACACCCCGCACCCGGCGGATGCCGGCCGGGCCGTCACCACGATGTGTATCGGGGTGGCCACCTGGTACCGACCCGACGGTCCGCTGACGCCGGCCGAACTGGTCGAGGTGTACCTCGATATCGCACGCCGGACGGTCGGTGCCGCTACCGGTCGGGGCACTGCGCACAGGACGTGAGTTCCTTGACCGGAACCGGCGTATATGTCAGTCTTCAAGCAACCGAGCGAGTGTTCGGTCGGTATCGACCAGGGAGTGCACAATGGCCATCGACCTCACCTTCGACGCAGACGTCGAGAAGCTGATCGACCGAACGCGTACGTTCACCCGGGAGTACGTACTCCCGCTCGAGGATCGATTTCTGGGCAATATCGCCGATGCAGGCGGCGACGTCCTTCGGGTCGAGATGCAGTCCGCAGCCAAGGATGCGGGCGTGTTCGCACCGCATGCACCCGTCGAATACGGCGGGCACGGTTTGTCGATGAGCGACCGCGCACCGGTGTTCGAGGAGGCGGGCTACTCCCTGTTCGGCCCCATCGCACTCAATCTCGGCGCGCCCGACGAGGGCAACGTTCACATGCTGGCGCACATCGCATCACCGGCACAGAAGGATCAGTTCCTTGCCCCTCTTGCCCGCGGCGACCAACGATCGGCATTCGCGATGACCGAGCCGGCACCGGGTGCCGGCTCCGATCCCTCGGCCCTCACCACCGCGGCCGAACGAACCGACGGTGGATGGAAGATCAACGGGCACAAGTGGTTCATCACCGGAGCCGACGGCGCTGGATTCTTCATCATCATGGCCCGTACATCCGGAAAGCCGGGTGACCGAGGCGGAGCCACGATGTTCCTGGCCCCGGCCGACACACCGGGCATCACGGTCGGCCGTCATATCGGCACTCTGGACAAAGCCATGATCGGCGGGCACTGCGAGGTGTTCTTCGAGAACGTCTTCGTGCCCGACGAGAACGTTCTCGGAGCCGTCGACGAGGGCTTCGCCTACGCCCAGGTGCGATTGGGGCCCGCCCGCATGACCCACGTGATGCGGTGGCTCGGAGCCTCGAGACGGGCGCACGACATCGCCGTCGCCCAGGTGGCTCAGCGCGAAGGGTTCGGCGGCAAGCTCGGCGATCTCGGCATGATCCAGAAGATGGTCGCCGACAACGAGATCGACATCGCCGCATCCCGTGCCCTGTTGATCAAGGCCTGCTTCGAGCTGGATCGCGGCGGCCACGCGAGCAACGAAACCTCCATCGCCAAGACGTTCGCCGCCGAGGCAATCTTTCGTATCGTGGATCGCAGCATTCAGATGTGCGGTGGGCTCGGGGTATCGGACGATCTGCCACTGGCACGGCTCTCGCGCGAAGTACGTCCGTTCCGGGTCTACGACGGCCCGTCCGAAGTGCATCGCTGGGCCATCGCCAAACGAGCGGTCGGGGCCGCGAAGCGCGCCGCACAGGAGCAGTCATGACCGACCTACCGGGCATGAACCGCGTTGCTCTGGAACGATTCCTGCGGTCCGAGGGCATCGATGTCGACGGTGAGCTGACGGTCGAGATGATCAGCGGCGGTCGCTCCAACCTGACGTACAAGGCCTACGACGACACCTCGACGTGGGTGGTTCGTCGGCCCCCGACCAGTGGCCTGACGCCGTCGGCGCACGACATGGCCAGGGAGTGGGCAGTGACCGACGCGCTCGCGTCCACCGCGGTGCCGGTGGCCGAGACCGTGGCCTTCGACAGAGACGGTGCCGTACTCGGTGCTCCGATGACGGTGGTCCGTTTCGTTCCCGGGCGCGTCGTGCGCACGCGCGAGGATCTGCGCGATCTGACCGACGAGCAGGTCGCCGACAACGCCGCCGAATTGGTGCGAGTGCTCGCCGAGCTGCATGCCGTCGATCCTGCGGCCGTCGGTCTCGAAAA
Organism: Rhodococcus sp. 06-1474-1B; assembly: GCF_002258885.1. Taxonomy (NCBI): domain Bacteria; kingdom Bacillati; phylum Actinomycetota; class Actinomycetes; order Mycobacteriales; family Nocardiaceae; genus Rhodococcus; species Rhodococcus sp. 06-1474-1B. The sequence continues at coordinate 30,797 of NZ_NOYR01000014.1, forward strand.
GTTCGGTCGCCCGAACGGTTTCGTTGCTCGCCAGGTCGCCACGTGGGCGCGTCAGTGGCAGACGGTGAAGACACGGGAGCTACCCGACATCGACCGACTCCACCGCGCCCTCGAAGCCGCGGTGCCCACCACATCGACGGCGTCCATCGTGCACGGCGATTTCCGAGTCGACAATACGATCCTCGATGCCCAGGACGTCAGTTCTGTTGCAGCCGTGGTGGACTGGGAGATGTCCACACTCGGCGATCCGTTGACCGATGTCGCGCTGATGTGCGTGTACCGGCAACCCGTGTTCGATGCCGTTCTCGGTGCCGACGCAGCCTGGACGAGCGACCGCTACCCCTCGGCGGCGGATCTGGTGCAGCAGTACGCCGTTCGATCGGGCCGCGAGGTGGACAACTGGGGCTTCTACGTGGCGTTGGCCAACTTCAAGCTCGGTGTGATCGGTGAGGGCATCACCCACCGCGCACTGTCGGGCTCCGATACCGGTGCCGGAGCACGCAACGCCGCCGAAGCAACTGGAGAATTCATCGCGGCCGGCCTCCGAGCACTGTCGGAGGCCTGACCGCAATACTGTTGCTACACAGCTTCTCTCATGATGCCGATGTGGCGAACGATTCCGGACAGTGCCGGAAGCTCCTGAGGTGCGGACCAGCCGCTCAGGTCGGCGCTGTCGGAGTAGAAGTACTTCTGGTTCGTGTAGTCGTCGTAGTACAACCGCCAGGTACCGTCGGGCAACTCGACGACGGCGGGCCCTTCCTTCAACGGGCCGAAATCGCGGAAGGTGAGGTCCCGAACGTAGGGACCACCCAGAGCGGGCGCGATCCAGTGTTCGATGACCTTGTTGCTCTCACCTTTGGTGAATGCGTGGTAGATCGACCCGTCCTTCACCACCGTGGTGTCGATGTGGTCGTTGACGATTCCCACCAACGGAACCGGCGAGCTCCACGTCGTCAGGCCGGGATCGGTCGCCATCATGAGATACGGCACGAACCCTCCGCCGGCAGACAACGACACGATGATGCTGACGCGGTCGCCCTCGACGAACCACTCCGGTGCCCACGCCTTGGTGGTGAACGGGGACAGAGACGGGAGTTCCGAGGACCCCGCCGAGCCGGTACCCGCCCCGGTCCCGGGCAGCAGCAGGCAGCAGAACGGGATCGGAAGGTTCTGCAAGAATTCCCAATCCACCCGATTTGCGCTGCGCGCAAAGCCGATTTCCGCGCCGCCGCCCGTCGTATATGTCACGTAGTACATACCGTCGGCGGCTCGAAAGATGCTGGAGTCACGAACCACACCGGAGGGCGGCGTGTACGCGGCGGTCTCGACCGTGGTGAAGTCCGTTCCGTTGCTGGACTGGTACACGTCCATGTTGCGATCGCTGTCGTTACTGAAGGCCACCATGGTGTACGTGGCCGCAGGCGCAGCGCTACCCGACCCCGCTGCGCCGAACAACAGCCCGACGGCGGCGACGAGCGTCATGGGAATGGCGAGGGTGTGCTTGCGCAGGGGCCTGATCACCGCTGAAGTATGTACGACGCACGAGCCCCACGAGTAACAACAGTGCACAGTCGTGCCTGTTCGTTACCGAACCCTACGACTGTGCCGAGTACTGAGACACCGGCTTGGCCTGATACATCTCGTGGTCGGCATCGTCGAGAATGTCCAAGGCAGTGCGAGAATCACCACTGCCGACGGTCACGCAGCCGATACTGGCGGTCACCGTCAGTTCTCGGTCTGCCGTCGTGATCGGGGTTGCGAGTTCCGCCCGGACGTCGTCCGCCTCCGACCCCACACAGCACGGCACCACAGCCACGAATTCGTCACCGCCGATGCGTCCGACGAATGCGTCGTCGGGCAGAGCCCGCGTCAACCGCGCGGCCACGATACCGAGTACGGCATCACCGACCGTATGTCCGTGCAGGTCGTTGATGGTCTTGAAGTTGTCGAGGTCGATGAACAACACCGCCATGGCATCCTCCCGACTCGACCGGGACAGCTCCTGGTCGAGCCGCGCCAGAATCAGCGGGCGATTGGGAAGCCCGGTGAGGTCGTCGTGTGTTGCCGCGTGTTCGAGCTTCATGCTCGTCCGATAGGCATCGGTGACGTCGACGAACGTTGCCACGATCGAGGGTGACGGGCCGCCGAAGTTGAGCATGGTCGCAGTCAGAGACAGCCAGAAATGTCGTCCGTCCCGACGGCGTTCGACTCCGATCACCGATTGGCTCGGCTTCCCGGTTCTGCCCGTGACGGCCACGGGGTGTTCGAGTCGCCGAATGGGTTGCTGATCGGTGCCGTACACCCGGAACGGCAGCACAGCGGACTGTCCCGTCGTCGCCGATCCCACCTGGATGTCGAGGATCGTCTTCGCCGCGAGGTTCGCCGACGTGATGCGACCGGCGTGGTCGAGTACGACGACACCTGCCTCCAGCGATTCCACCACGGCGGTGTAATGCTCCTCGGCCCGGCGGACGGCACTCTGGTCGGCGCAGACCAACACCCACCCGTCGGGCATCTGGGCCGCGGAGACCACCATCGCCAACGCCGTCCCGTCCGCGCGCAGATGCGAGTCCCACAGCCGGCCGCCGGCCGCGAGAATGGCCACCGGGTCGCAGGGCACCCCCACTGCATTCGATACGGAGAGGCCGAGCACATCTGCTGCGCGTCGTCCGTAGACCGACTCCGCGGCAGGATTCCAACTGGACACGACCCCGTCGGAGGACACCCCCACGATGGCGTCGCTGACGTGCTCGACCAACGCGGCTTGATAGTGCAGCGCCTTCTGTGCGGCCTTGTGTTCGGTGAGGTCGCGAAGGATGACCTGAAATGCAGGTTCTCCGTTCCACACCGTGCGGACCGAAACCGCCTCCATGGTCAGAGTCGATCCATCGAGGGCGAGTACCTCCGCCTCGGAGGCCGAACTGGCGGTTCCGTGCACGTCCAGGGCGGCGATGCGCTCGAGCATCGGCCCGATCGACGCGGCCGCGATGAAGTCGGTGATCGGACGGCCCACCACCGCACCGAGACTGTCGGCGCGCAGATACCGGAGCCCCGCAGGGTTGACGTAGACAAGGTTGCCTCGCCGGTGGACGACGATCGCGTCGGGCGAGTGTTCGATCAGAACCCGATAACGATCTGCGAGACCGGGCGACCCGGGATCGGCTTCGGGGTCGCCGACGACGTCGCGCTCCCCTGGGGCCATCTGCGGTCCTCGCGTTCGTAGGCGGTCTGTCGACACTCGATTCAACCACTTCTGTGGGCCGAGCCGGAATCTTCTGCACGGTTCGATGCTTATGTCCGTTTTCCGACTGGACCCAGTGCTTGTTTGCGGGGCTAAATCGAGGAACCAGCCGAAAACGGCTCGTACAACTCGAGAAGGAACGGGAATCGATCATGACATCTCACGGCATCGGCATCAGTGGGATCGGCGCAGTGTCCGGCTACGGCTGGGGTACGGCCGCATTGTGGACCGGTCTGGCCAGCGGTAAGGCTGCCGCCACCTTGCACCACAACCGGTCACACCCGGGCCGCAACCCGGTGTGGCTTGCGAAAGTGCCCGACGGCGGACAGACCGACGACGGCACCAGCCGCTTCGGCCGCGCACTGCGCGGCGCCGCACGCGAGGCCATCGACGACGCACTCGCTCGGGGCTGGCGGCCCGGTCGGCGGGTCGGTCTGGTGCATGCGGTCGTCCTGGGTGAAGTGGACGAGTGGCGCAACTTCTATCTGGAGGACGGCGGTGTGCGGCGGGTGCGCGACTACCTGACGCTGATGCCGTCGACCCCGGTATCACTGCTCATGCAGGAGCACGGATTTCACGGCCCGGCGATGAACGTCTCGGCCATGTGCGCGTCGGGCAACGCCGGCCTTCTCACCGCCAAGATGTGGCTCGACACCGGCTTCGTCGACGACGTCGTCTTCGTCGCCACCGACCTGTCTCTGACGCCGGAGAACATCGACCATTTCGTCGCGCTCGGCGTCGGGGTGGTCGACGTGGAACCTCAGGAGGGCTGCCGACCGTTCCAGGAAGGTAGTCGTGGGTTCGGAATGGGCGAAGCAGCAACAGCTTTCGTACTCACCAACCGTAGCGATGCTGCGTACGCGCGGGTACTGGGCGGTTCGATGACTCACGACGCGTTCCACGCGACGTCCATCGACCCGGCCCTGACACAGGTACGGGACTGCTTCGAAGCCGCCTTGACGGACGCCGGTGCCACGGCGCGCCAGGTGCGCTACCTCAATGCGCACGGGCCAGGCACCGCTCAGTGCGATGCCGCGGAAACGGAGATGCTGGAGACGGTGCTCGGCTCACACGCGCAGGTGTATTCGGTAAAGCCGCTCACCGGGCATTGCCAAGGCGCGGCGTCGGCCGTCGAAACCATCTCTGCCGTCATGGGATTCGATCGCGGACTGGTTCCTGCGGCCCCACAGGTCTCCGACGGACACCCGCTGTTGCTCGACGGATTCACCGCGGCCGAGCCAGGTCTGACGATGAAATCCTCACTGGGAATGGGAGGACACAATTCGGTGGTGGTGCTGGCTCCTGCGTGAGCGACGGTCTGCCGGATGGTTCGCGCGCCCGCACCGTCACGGGCGCGCGAGCCCGTTCAGATCGACACCCCGGCCCCACAGATTCCGCATTCCTCGAACTCGACGCGTTTCCACCGCGCAACCGGGACGAAGAACAGCGTGAATTGCTGGTATTGCTTCATTCTCGCCCACTGGGTCGTGTTATGGCACCGCGGGCAGTTTCGCGTTGCGCCAGGGCCGACGTGTTTGCGCTTGCTGCCGAAGCCGAAGAGTAGGAACATCATCCCAGCATAGGTGGCTCGAACGGCTGCCGGACTCGGCGCAGCAGTCGTTCGAGCCACCCTCGCGTTCCGAGGCGGTGGCTCGAACGAGTGCTGGGCCGAAAACTGTCAGCTCGCGATCATGCCGTGCGGGTCGATGACGAATTTCTGTGCGACTCCGCTGTCGAATTCACGGTAGCCGCGCGGTGCGTCGTCGAGAGTGATGACCGTTGCGTTCACCGCCTTCGCAATCGACACTCGTTCTTTGAGAATGGCATTCATCAGTTCCCGGTGATAGCTCATCACCGGGCACTGCCCGGTGGCGAACGAGAGCGACTTCGCCCAACCGGTGCCGAGGCTGAGCGAGAGAGCGCCGCGTTGTGCGGCCTCGTCCACGCCGCCCGGATCGCCGGTGACGTAGAGCCCGGGAATTCCGATGCCACCGCCCGCGGTGGTGATGTCCATCAGCGAATTGAGCACCGTGGCCGGTGCTTCGTGGGACGAGTCTCCGCCGTGTCCGCGAGCCTCGAATCCCACCGCGTCCACCGCAGCGTCGACCTCCGGGACACCGAGGATCTGTTCGATCTGATCTTGCGGCGCGCCCTTGCCCACGTCGACGGTCTCGCAGCCGAACGTTCGTGCCTGCGCCAGCCTGTCGGCGTTCATGTCGCCGACGATCACCACCGACGCGCCCAGCAATTGTGCGCCGACCGCGGCCGCCAGACCGACCGGGCCCGCACCCGCGATGTACACCGTCGCACCGGGTTTCACGCCCGCGGTGACCGCGCCGTGATATCCGGTCGGAAAGATGTCGGAGAGCATGGTCAAGTCCAGGATCTTCTCCATCGCCTGATCCCGGTCGGGGAACTTCAGCAGATTGAAGTCCGCGTACGGTGCCATGACGTATTCGGCCTGGCCGCCCACCCATCCGCCCATGTCCACGTAACCGAACGCAGAACCGGGTCGATCCGGGTTGACGTTGAGGCAGATACCGGTCTTGCGCTCCTTGCAGTTTCGGCACCGTCCGCAGGCGATGTTGAACGGTACCGAGCAGATGTCGCCGACCTTCAAGAATTCGACGTCTCGTCCGACCTCGACGATCTCGCCGGTGATCTCGTGGCCCAACACCAGACCCTCGGGTGCCGTCGTGCGTCCACGGACCATGTGCTGGTCGCTGCCGCAGATGTTGGTCGAGACGACCTTCAGGATCACGCCGTGTTCGCATTTGCGGCCGACATTGGCCGGATTCACGCCGGGGCCATCGGTCAATTCCAGGCCCGGAAAAGCGATGTCCTGAACCTCTACCTTTCCTGGTCCGGCGTACGTCACTGCTCTGTTGTCTGCCACGATTTCTCCTGTTCGACGGTGTCCGGCTGCGTTCGACAGACCGAGATCGCCTGCGCGATAGCTCTTTTCATCTCATCGAGACAATCAACGCGCAGTGATGTGGCCTGCATCACACTATAGTATGCGCACCTACGAATACACGGTGCGTCGCCCGCCGCACGAAGCAATCCGGGGACCGATCTCACTCCCCGGAGCTATCGTCGACCGGTGCCCACCGACGACGATCACAACGAGACCATCACCATCGGACGTTCGCCCGGGGTGGAGGTCGAGGTACTCCCCTACGGCGCGACCCTGCAACGAATGTCGGTGACCGGAGGAGACGGCGAGCGCCGCGACGTTCTCGTCGGCGTGGCGGGCGAGCGTGAGCTTCGTTCGTCCACTGCCTATTTCGGCTCTACCGTCGGCCGGTACGCGAACCGGATCAAGGACGGCCGGTTCGAGATCGATGGGCAGGCGGTGCAACTGACGATCAACGACGGCACCAACCACCTGCACGGCGGAACCGACGGCTTCGACTCACGACACTGGACCGTGGTCGGCCGATCGCCGGATTCGGTCGAGTTCGAGTTGATCAGCCCCGACGGCGATCAGGGCTACCCGGGCGAAGTCCGTGCGCGGGCCCAGTTCTCCGTCACGACCGATCGCGTGCGGCTGGAGTCGACGGCAACGACCACCGCGCCGACGGTGGTGAACCTGACGTCGCACGCGTATCTCGATCTCGATGGCCATGGCATCGATGATCACACCCTGCAGGTGTTCGCCTCGACGTACACCCCGGTCGACACCGAGGGAATCCCGACCGGTGCCATCGAATCCGTCGACGGCACCGCGCTGGATCTGCGCACGCCCGGACGAGTCGGAGACCTGGCCCGAGCCACTCATCCGCAGTTGCTGACCGCCCGGGGTGTGGACCACAACTTCGTCGTCGACGGTACGGGGCATCGGCGTGCGGCGATCCTGAGCTCCGAGCGCAGTCGAACGACACTGGAATTGTGGACCGATCAGCCCGGCGTGCAGGTGTACACCGGCAACTTCCTGAACGGCAGCGATGTGTCCCGACGCGGCTCGATGCTGCGCCAAGGCGACGGCATCGCACTCGAACCCCAGCTGTTCCCCGATTCACCGAATCACCCGAACTTTCCCTCTGCGGTGCTGCGACCGGGCCAGACGTACCGGTCCGTGATCGAGTGGAGATTTTCTGCACTTCACGCTTGAGTGAACGCTCACAAATTTTTGGAATTCAAACGTTTCAAGTCTTGACGCGGCCCGATGTTAACGCTCACACTGTGTTGCACACGTCACAGTGGAGTGGCGACATTGAGGAGATCACCATGGCGTCGAAGACAATTTTTGCGGCGAGCGCGCTCATTCTGAGTGGTGCGATCGTCCTGAGTGCGTGCAGTAGCGGAGGCGGCGACGCGTCCGGCGGCGGTGACGGCGCAACGGTATTGGGCTTTTCCCAGGTCGGTGCCGAGAGCGGATGGCGCACGGCCAACACCACCTCCATCCAGGACGCAGCCAGCGCAGCCGGCATGGAGTTGAAGTTCTCCGACGCGCAGCAGAAGCAGGAAAACCAGATCAAGGCGATTCGCACCTACATCCAGCAGAAGGTCGACGTCATCGCTTTCAGCCCCGTCGTCGAGACGGGATGGGAGCCGGTCCTCCAGGAAGCCAAGCGCGCGAACATCCCGGTGATCCTCACCGACCGCTCCGTCGACACCACCGACGATTCGCTGTATGCCACCTTCCTCGGCTCCGATTTCGTCGAGGAGGGCAAGAAGGCAGGCGATTGGCTGGTGCAGAACAGCGCCACTGCGGACACCACCGGCGACGGCAAGATCAACGTGGTCGAACTGCAGGGAACTACCGGAGCCGCTCCCGCCATCGACCGGGCCGAGGGATTCCGCGACGCCATCGGCGGCCAGTCGAACATCGCGATCACCGCGTCACAGACCGGCGATTTCACCCGTGACGGCGGCAAGCAGGTGATGGAGTCGTTCCTCAACTCCAACCGAGGCCAGATCGACGTCGTCTTCGCCCAGAACGACGACATGGGCCTGGGCGCAATCCAAGCCATCGAAGCAGCCGGGCTGGTACCCGGAAAAGACATCAAGATCATCACCGTCGACGCCGTCAAGGACGGAATGCAAGCACTGGCGGACAAGAAGATCGACTTCATCGTCGAGTGCAACCCACTTCTCGGACCGCAGCTGATGGAGCTCACGGACAAGGTCGTCAAGGGCGAGGACGTTCCCAAGAGGGTCGTCACCGAGGAGACCACCTTCACGCCCGACCAGGCGGCAGCAGTACTCGCCGACCGCCAGTACTGAGAGTCGACGCATGCATACCGACACCGTTCCCACCGCGGAGCCGATCCCCAGCACAGAGCCGACTCCGCTCGTGGAGATGAAAGACATCTCGATCACCTTCGGTGCCGTCCGAGCCCTCGACGGGGTGTCGTTGCGGCTCTTCCCCGGCGAGGTGCATTCGCTGATGGGTGAGAACGGTGCCGGTAAATCGACGTTGATCAAGGCACTGACCGGGGTCTACTCGATCGACAGCGGAACGGTCACGATCGACGGAACCGAACACGAGTTCGCGACGCCGAGCGCGGCCCAGGCTGCAGGTATCAGCACCGTCTACCAGGAAGTGAACCTACTTCCGAATCTGACTGTCGCAGAGAACATGCTCCTGGGCCGCGAGCCCCGACGCCTACCCGGAAAACTGTTGGGGGCCATCGGCGGTATCGACACGCGAGCGATGAACCGCCGTGCCAGAACGACTCTCGACCGGCTGGGCCTCGACATCGAGCCGTCGTCGGTCCTCGGGGACCATCCGATCGCCGTGCAACAGCTCGTCGCCATCGCCCGCGCAGTCGATGTCGACGCCCGCGTCCTCATCCTGGACGAGCCGACCTCGAGTCTGGACAAGGACGAGGTCGAAACCCTGTACTCCGTCATCGAACGGCTGAGGGAAGACGGAACCTCGATCGTCTTCGTGTCGCACTTCCTCGACCAGATCTACCGGATCTCCGATCGAATGACGATCCTGCGCAACGGAAAGCTCGTCTCCGAGCGCCTGGTCGCCGACACTCCGCAGTTCGAGTTGGTCGAGTTGATGATCGGTCGGGAACTGGACACCTTGCGCGAACTCGACAGCCGCGAGCCGGTGAGGGTTTCCGACGAACAGACGCCCGTCGTGGAAGTGTTGGGCATCGGACGCAAGGGCGCACTGGAAGCAACCGATCTGCGTCTTCATGCGGGACAGGTCGTCGGCATCGCCGGTCTGCTCGGGTCCGGCCGTACCGAGCTTGCTCGCCTGCTCGGTGGAGCCGATCGATCGGACTCCGGATCGATCGAAGTGCATGCGACCAAGCACCGCATTCGCAGTCCACGCCAGGCCGCCGATCAGCGCATCGCCCTCACCAGCGAGGATCGCAAGGCCGACGGTGTGGTGGCCGATCTGACGGTGGCCGACAACATGCTGCTCGCTCTGCAGGCCAAGCGTGGATGGCTTCGTCCCATCCCCCGTGCCACCCGCACCAAGCTCGTCAAGGAATACATCTCTGCACTCGACATCAGGCCCGCCGATCCGAACGCGTTGATGCGCAACCTGTCCGGCGGCAACCAACAGAAAGTGCTCCTCGCCCGCTGGCTCATCACCGAACCCGAACTTCTGATTCTGGACGAACCGACACGCGGAATCGACATCGGTGCCAAAGCGCAGATCCAAACCCTGGTGGCCGACCTGGCCGCGCGCGGAATGTCGGTGGTGTTCATCTCCGCCGAGCTCGAAGAGATCCTGCGCCTCAGTGACCGCATCGTGGTCATGCGAGATCACCGCAAGATCGACGAACGTATCAACGACGGTGTGTCGGTCGGCGACGTGCTCGCCACCATCGCAGCCGGGGTGCGCACCGACGAACCCGTCGCGGCCGCCACTTCGACCACCGACAGGAATGTCGCATCATGACCGAAACCCTCGAACCATCGGCCGGCGCGCCCGCTCGCGCACGTGCCGCCCTCGCCCAGCCGGTCGTCTGGCCGCTGCTGGCTCTGATAGCTCTGATCGTCGTCAATGTCGTTGTGACACCGGACTTCCTCGACATTCGAATCGAAAACGGTGGCCTGTTCGGAAACATCGTCGATATCGCACGCAACTCCGCGCCGCTCATTCTGGTGGCCGTCGGCATGACGCTGGTGGTGGCAACCCGCGGCATCGACCTCTCCGTGGGCGCAGTGGCAGTCATCGCTGCCGCCGTTGCGTGTACTCGCATCGTCGCGGCACCGGACGAGGGTGCCACCACGACGATGATCATGGCTGTCGTCTGGGCACTGGGAGTATGTCTGCTGCTGGGTCTGTGGAACGGCCTTCTGGTGTCGGTCTTCGGGATTCAACCCATCATCGCGACGCTCATTCTGATGGTCGCCGGTCGTGGCCTGGCCATGTTGATCACCGACGGAAACATCACGACCGTCAACAACCCGGCTTTCAGCACGCTCGCGTCGGGGACGCTTCTCGGACTTCCACTGGCCCTGATCATCGCTCTCGTGGTCGTGGCAGCAACCGCACTGTTGACCCGGCGGACCGCACTGGGGATGCTCGTCGAAGCCGTCGGAATCAACCCGGAGGCAAGCAGATTGGCCGGTGTCCAGTCGCGGACGATCGTCTGGACGGTCTACGTGTTCGCCGCGGTGTGCTCGGGAATGGCCGGTCTGATCATCGCTGCGAACACCAACTCGGTGAACGCGAACAGTCTGGGCCAGTGGATCGAGCTCGACGCCATCCTCGCTGTCGTCATCGGCGGCACTGCTCTGACCGGTGGTCGATTCTCCATCGCCGGCACCGTCGTCGGTGCCCTGCTCATCGGCACACTCACGCGCACCATCACCAATGTCGGTATCCCCTCCGAGGCCAACTACCTGTTCAAAGCGGTCGTCATCATCGTGGTCTGCCTGTTGCAGTCACCACGAGCCCGCGCATCACTGCGGACGTGGTTCCGCACCGACTCCACCAAGGCGGTACGACCGTGAGCGACCTCATGACTGCTCCCCCCACGACTACCGCGGCAGCACCGAGCACCGCGCCCTCGACCTGGGACCGCGTGAAACGGTACTCCCCACCGTCTCGGTTTCTGCCGGTCATCGCCACGTTCGCGCTGTTCGTCGGTCTGTTCGGACTCGGCGAATTCCGCTACAGCGGCTTCGCCGATCCACAGGTGTTCCTGTCACTGCTGATCGACAACTCGTTCCTCATCGTCCTCGCGGTAGGGATGACCTTCGTCATCCTCACCGGCGGAATCGATCTCTCCGTTGGGTCCGTCGTCGCACTGTCGACGATGATCGCCGCGCGCACACTGCAATTGGGCTGGCCACCGCTGCTGGTCATGGCCGTGGTGTTGCTGTGCGGTGCCGTGCTCGGCACCGTCATGGGTGCCCTCATCCACTACCTGCAGATTCAGCCGTTCGTCGCCACACTCGCGGGGATGTTCCTCGCCCGGGGCCTGTGCTACATGATCGGTGTCGAGTCGATCCCGATCACCGACGACACGTTCTCCTCCATCGCATTCGCCGTCATCGAACTACCCGGCGGCTACACCATCACCTGGAGCGTGGTGATCGCGCTGGTCACGGTGGCGATTGCTGCATACGTGTTGGCCTGCACTCGTTTCGGACGTTCGGTCTACGGCATCGGTGGCAACGAGGCGTCCGCGCTGCTGATGGGGCTCAAGGTGGCGGCCGTGAAAGTCGGCGTCTACACGATCAGCGGATTCTGCGCGGCGCTCGCCGGCCTACTGTTCTCCTTCTACGCACTGTCGGGCTACAGCCTCAACGCCGTCGGCATGGAGCTCGACGCCATCGCTGCGGTGGTGATCGGCGGAACGTTGCTCACCGGTGGGCGCGGGTACGTCCTCGGCTCGCTGGTGGGGGTCCTGATCCTCGGTGCCATACAGACTTTCATCGCCTTCGACGGAACCCTGAGCTCGTGGTGGACGCGAATCACGATAGGAGTGCTGCTCCTGGTGTTCGTTCTCGCCCAACGTCTGCTGACGGCGAGAAAGAGGTGACCAACACAGGGATCGACGGTAAGGCACCCGTCATGACCGACGTCGCCCGATTGGCCGGGGTATCCCATCAGACGGTCTCGCGGGTCATCAACGGTCAGAACAACTTACGCCCCGAAACCCGCGACCGGGTACAGAATGCCATCGACCAACTGGGCTATCGTCCCAACCGTGCCGCCAGGGCACTGGCCACCAAACGCTCCGCGTCGATCGGAATTATCGGCTCCAAAGGCGGGTTCTGGGGGCCGAGCACCACGCATCGCACCGTGCAGAGCGCGGCACGTGATGCCGGATTCTCCGTCAGCGCAGTCAGTCTCGCAACGCTGACACACGACGAACTCGTCGGCGCACTGCATCACCTGCACGACCAGGGCGTCGAGGGCATCGTGTTGATCGCCGCCACCGACGACGCTGTGGCGGCGGCTCGATCGGAGGAGTCCGTCGTTCCCGTCGTGGTCGTCGAAGGTGACCCCTCCACCTCGACCTGGACTGTGGGCATCGATCAGATCGGCGGCGCTCGGTTGGCCACCCGACACCTGATCGAGGCAGGTCACCAACGCATCGTGCATCTGTCCGGCCCGCAGGGATGGACCGAATCCCGCGGCCGTGAACAAGGGTGGCAGGATGCGCTCGACGAGGCCGGGCTGGCGTGGACACCGGTCCTCCGCGGCGACTGGTCCGCACGCAGCGGCTACGAGAACGGGCTCCGCCTCGCCGAGGACCACACCGTCACGGCCGCGTTCTGCGCCAACGACCAGATGGCCCTCGGCTTGCTGCGCGCCTTCCACGAGAGCGGCCGCCGTGTGCCCGAGGACTTCGCCGTCGTCGGATTCGACGACATCCCCGAGGCTGCTTTCCTGATCCCACCACTGACGACGGTCCGCCAGGACTTCACCGAAGTCGGCAGACGCGCAATCGACGTCCTGCGCGCGGCACTGGACAACACTGCCGCACCCGAGGCGTCCATCGATCCTGAACTCGTCGTTCGATCGTCCAGCACCACTGCACCGAAACCGTCCACAACCGTTGCACCGCAACAAGGAGAATCGCATGTCCAATGACCGCTACACGGTAGGAGTGGACTACGGCACTCTCTCCGGCCGTGCCGTAGTCGTCCGTGTGTCCGATGGTGCCGAAATTGCATCTGCCGTACACGAATACAGCCACGCCGTACTCGAGGAGACCCTGCCCGGCAGTACCGTGCGACTTCCCGACGCGTGGGCTCTGCAGGTGCCGGACGACTATCGCGACGTCCTACGCCGCGCCGTCCCCGCTGCGATGGCCGCCGCGGGCATCGCGCCGGAGCAGGTGGTGGGCATCGGGACCGACTTCACCGCATGCACCATGGTGCCGACCTACGCGGACGGCACGCCGCTCAGCGAAGACCCGCGGTTCGTCGATCGCCCACACGCATACGTCAAACTGTGGAAACACCATGCGGCGCAGGGACAGGCCGACCGGATCAACGAACTGGCCGCCCGTCGCGGTGAGAGCTGGCTCCCCCGCTACGGCGGCTTGATCTCCTCGGAATGGGAATTCGCCAAGGCGCTGCAGATTCACGAGGAGGACGCCGAGATCTACGAGGCCATGGACCGGTGGGTCGAGGCGGCCGACTGGATCGTCTGGCAACTGTGCGGAAACTACGTGCGTAATGCCTGCACCGCGGGATACAAGGGCATCTATCAAGACGGCAAGTACCCTTCCGTCGATTTCCTCACCGAGCTCGCGCCCGGGTTCGGTGGGTTCGTAGCCGAGAAGCTCGACCAACCACTGGGCGAATTGGGCTCGCGTGCAGGCACGTTGACCGCCGAGGCCGCGGCATGGACGGGATTGCCCGAGGGCATAGCCGTCGCGGTCGGAAACGTGGATGCGCACGTCACGGCCCCGGCTGCGGGTGCCGTCGAATCGGGCCGCATGGTCGCCATCATGGGAACATCCACCTGCCACGTCATGAGTTCGACCGTGTTGAACGACGTTCCGGGTATGTGCGGCGTCGTCGACGGCGGCATCGTCGCGGGGTCGTACGGGTACGAGGCCGGCCAGAGCGGGGTCGGCGACATCTTCGGGTGGTTCACCCGCACCGGAGTTCCCGCGTCCTACAGTGAAGCGGCAACTGCCGCAGGCGAGTCCGTGCACGAATACCTGACGCGGCTCGCGTCGGCCCAAGAGGTGGGCGAGCACGGTCTGGTCGCGCTCGACTGGCACAGCGGCAATCGGTCGATCCTGGTCGATCACGAACTGTCCGGCCTGGTCATCGGATCGACGCTCGCGACGCGGCCCGAGGACACCTACCGCGCACTGCTCGAGGCAACGGCGTTCGGTACCCGCGTCATCGTCGAGACGTTCCGCGACAGCGGCGTTCCCGTCGAAGAATTCGTCGTGGCGGGAGGGCTGGCCCGCAACCCACTGCTGATGCAGATCTACGCCGACGTGCTACGAATGCCGCTGTCCGTCATCGCGTCCGCGCAGGGCCCCGCCTTGGGCTCCGCCATCCACGCGGCAGTGGCCGCAGGCTGTTACCCGGACGTGCCGGTGGCGTCGAAATCGATGGGCAAGGTTCGCCGCGGTGCATTCGTTCCGGACGAGTCCCGGTCGACGGCATACGACTCGCTGTACGAGATCTACCTGGAACTGCACGATCGCTTCGGTCGGGACGTACCGACGATGCGCCGGCTGCGATCACTGCGTCGCGCAGCCCTGACGAGGAAGCTGGAAGCGAAATGACAGTTGTCGACGATGTTCGCGAGGTCGTCGAGGAGATTCGCAAGGACGTGTGCGCACTGCATGCGGAACTGGTGCGCTACGGACTGGTCGTGTGGACGGCGGGCAACGTGTCCGCGCGCGTTCCCGGTCGAGACCTCATGGTCATCAAGCCGAGCGGCGTCTCCTACGACGACCTGACACCGGGCAACATGGTGGTGTGCGATCTGCACGGTCGAGTGGTCGAAGGAGACCACGCGCCGTCCTCGGACACCGAGGCGCAGGCATACGTCTATCGGCACCTCGACCACATCAACGGTGTGGTGCACACTCATTCGCCCTACGCGGTGGCGTGGGCCGCGCGAGGAGAACCCATTCCGGTCGTGACCACGATGTGCGCCGACGAATTCGGCGGTGACATTCCGGTGGGTCCGTTCGCCGTGATAGGCGACGACTCGATCGGGCGCGGCATCGTCGACACCCTCGCAGACAGCCGCTCTCCGGCAATACTCATGCAGAACCACGGTGTCTTCGCGGTTGGCCCGTCGGCCCGATCTGCGGTTAAGGCTGCGGTCATGTGCGAGGACGTGGCCCGATCGGTGCACCTGTCATATCAACTGGGACAACCGCTTCCCATCCCCCGCGCGTCGGTCGACGCACTCTACGACCGCTACCAGAACGTCTACGGCCAGCGCTGATCAGCGCCACATTTTTCCACGGAAGGTACATCTCCATGTCCGAAGTATGGTTTCTCACCGGCAGCCAAGGCCTCTATGGTCCCGAGACGCTCGAGCAGGTAGCAGTCCAGTCACGGGAGATCGCAGACAAACTCGACGGCGCACTACCGGTATCCGTCGTCTGGAAGCCGGTGCTGCTCGACGCGTCCGCGATCCTGCGGTGCATGCGGGAGGCCAACGCCGCCGAGGACTGCATCGGCGTCGTCACCTGGATGCACACTTTCTCGCCGGCCAAGATGTGGATCGCAGGCCTGGACGCGCTCGATGTTCCACTGCTGCACCTGCACACGCAGGCCGGAATGTCGTTGCCCTGGTCCACGATCGACATGGAGTTCATGAATCTGAACCAGGCTGCGCACGGTGATCGCGAGTTCGGGCACATCGAGTCCAGGGTCGGCGTACTGCGCACCACCATCGCGGGCCACGTCGACAATCCGTCGGTACGGACGCGGGCGGAACAGTGGGCGCGCGCGGCACTCGGCCGGGCCGAATTGCGTTCGCTGAAACTGGCCCGCTTCGGCGACAACATGCGCGACGTCGCAGTGACCGAAGGCGACAAGGTGGAGGCACAGCTGCGCTTCGGCGTCTCCGTGAACACCTACGGCGTCAATGATCTCGTGGACGTTGTCGACAGCGTCAGCGAGTCGGACGTCTCGGAACTAGTCGACGAGTATCGGTCGCTCTACGACCTCTCACCGAGCCTCGACAAGGACGGGGATCGTCACGACTCCCTCCGCTACGGCGCACGCGTCGAAGCGGGAATGCGGCAGTTCCTCACCGACGGCGGGTTCAAGGCGTTCACCACCAATTTCGAGGACCTCGGCGGCCTGCGTCAGTTGCCAGGATTGGCGGTGCAGCGACTGATGGCCGACGGTTACGGCTTCGGCGGCGAGGGCGACTGGAAGACGTCGATGTTGTTGCGCGGCATGAAGGTCATGGCCGAGGGACTGGAGGGCGGTACGTCCTTCATGGAGGACTACACCTACCACCTCGTCCCCGGTGAGGAGAAGATCCTCGGTGCACACATGCTGGAGGTGTGCCCGTCCATCACGACGTCTCGTCCGACACTGGAAATTCATCCACTCTCGATCGGCGGCCGCGAGGATCCGGTGCGGCTGCGATTCACGGCCGATCCGGGGCATGGCGTCGTCGTCGGACTGTCCGACGTCGGTGAGCGATTCCGATTGACGGCCAACGTGATCGACGTGGTCGAGCCCGACGAGGCGCTGCCGAAACTACCCGTGGCATGCGCAGTGTGGGAACCGCAGCCCTCACTGTCGGTGTCGGCCGAATCGTGGTTGACCGCAGGCGCACCCCACCACACGGTGTTGAGTACCGCCATCGGTCTGCCTGTGCTGGAGGCATTCTCGGACATGATCGGTGTCGAGCTGCTCGCCATCGATTCCGGCACCACGACGCGTGGGTTCCAGCAGACTCTCCGATGGAACGCGGCGTACCACCGACTCGCAGCGAGGTTGTGAGCTGGTAGTGCCCGCCGTCTAACCGTGTCGAGCGCGGTATTCCTCTTCGGCCCCGGGGTGCAGAGGAATACCGCCCGTCATGACCAGTGAGCGTGCGTCGAGAAATTGGCTGCCGATCGCTTGCCCGGGGACCAGGGCCGACGATCGGTCGAGCAGAACGCTCACCAGTGCGGCGACAACTCGGTTCGGCACATCGGGGTGGGCCAACAGCAGATTCGGGATTCCGACGGTCGTCACCCCCGGGTGCGAGCCGTACACGTTCGCCGGAACCGGGACCGCCTCGTACGCGGTGCCGAACGCCCGACGCAGGTTCGGAACTAGACTGCCCAATTCGAGCAACCGGATCTCGCTACTCGGGTCGGCGAAAGCCGGGGTCGGCAATCCACCCGCCCACATCACAGCGTCGATCTCGTTGTCGGACAACGCGGTCGCTGCCGCCTTCATCGACAATTGAACTTCACGAACTGCATCCGGTCCCGAGACGCCGGCCGCGTCGAGGATCCGATGCGAGAGAACCGTCGCCCCCGATCCGGGCGCGCCGGTACTCACTCGTCGTCCCCGTAGATCGCTCGCTGCGAGGATGGTCGAATCGGCCCGCACAGCGACCTGAAAGTAGTTCTCGTAGACACATCCGACCGCGGCCAGGTCGGTACTCGGGTGGCTGTATGCGGCGTCGATCAGCGTCATCGCCAGTTCGGCACGACCGGAGATCAAGGCGTCGAGGTTGTCGAGAGAACCGGATGTCGTGAGCGGCACTACCTCGACCTCCGACATTCCGGCAGCCGCGTCGGACAGCAGGCCGGAGAACTCCCAGAAGAAGCCACCCACCTCGCCCGCCGCCAGGCGAAGTTGCATCGGCGGGTCCGTGGCGCAGGCTCCCATGGCCGCCGCGGTCAGCGACACGACACCGGCCCGCAGAGCTGTTCTTCGAGAGAACAACGCAGCGGGCCGGAGCATGTCACTCACTGTAAGTCGTCATAGGTCAGGCGAAGGCCTTGCCCTGCTCCCTGTCGAGGACGGTCTCGGTCTTGTTCCGCAGCACGAAGATGTACACCAGGAGCGAGATACCGATGACGACGGTCACGTACAGAATGAACCACCCGACGTGCCCACCGTTCTTCGCGGCCTGGTAGATCAACGGAGCGGTACCACCGAACGCGGAGTTCGCCAGCGCGTAACCGAGGCCGACTCCCAAGGCGCGGATGTGTGAGGGGAACAATTCGGCTTTGACGATCGCGTTGATCGAGGTGTAGCCGGTGAGGATGACGTAGCCGACGCAGACCAGCGCCAGTGACTGCACCACCGACGTCGCCGACGGCAGATACGTGATGAGCACGTAGGTGTAGAGCACGCCACCGACGCCGAAGAAGACCAGCAGAGGCTTGCGTCCCACCTTGTCGCTGATCAAGCCGCCGATGGGCTGCAGCAACATCAGGAAGATCAGCCCGAACAGGTTGATCCAGGTCCCGGTCATTCCGCGGTCCTCGTACGCTGCCTTGATCATCGAGGGTGCGTTGACGCTGTAGGTGTAGAACGCGATGGTGCCACCGGCGGTCACCATGAAACAGATCAGCAGAGCGCGCCAATGCTTTCCGACCAATTCCTTGAGAGATCCGGACGCCTGATCGGCACCGCTACGAACTGCCTCGAGCTGATCCTTCGTCAGGGACTCGTCCATGCTGCGGCGCAGCCAGAAGACAACCACTGCGGCGACGCCACCGATGAAGAACGCTATGCGCCAACCGAAGTCCTCGATCTGCTCCCGCTCGAAGAAGACCTGCATGAGCAGCAGCGTGACCTGCGCCAGAACGTGGCCACCGATCAGCGTGACGTACTGGAACGAGGAGAAGAATCCGCGACGCTCACGAGTGGCGGCCTCGGACATGTATGTCGCCGACGCTCCGTACTCACCACCGGTGGCGAAGCCCTGCACCAGACGGCACAGAATCAGAATGACCGCGGCCCACACACCGATGCTCTCCCGGCCGGGGGTGAACGCGATGACCATCGAGCAGGCCGCCATCAGCGAGACACTGAATGTCAGTGCAGCTCGGCGACCGTTCCGGTCTGCGTAGCGTCCGAAGAACCACGAACCGACCGGACGCATCAGGAACGTGACCGCGAAGATCCCGTAAACGTAGATGGTCGAATTCTTGTCCGCCGAATCGAAGAACTGATTTTCGAAATACGTCGCGAAGACGGTGTAGACGTACACGTCGTACCACTCGACGAGGTTGCCCGACGACCCACGCAGTGTGTTGTAGACGGCGCGGCGGGTGGCTGCGGGAGACGAGACCGGCGGGTTCGCACGAGACGAACCAGCGGTCGAAGTGGCCTCGTTGGCCATGGGCAGGTCCTTCCACAGATAGCTTGCGGGTGGGTCGCCGAACGCGTGACGGCAACCGAAGTCCTTCTACTGTGACCCCCAGCACAGCGAGAACCAAGCTGTTTCGCGTTTCCTAACACTCCCTTAGGACAAGGACACGCTCGAGCCGTGACGCGGGAGCAGCATTCGGACGATCAAACCGGACGGTCGATGAGCGTCGACCTCGAGGCGTCCTCCCACTCGTTCGATCAGGGCCGCGACTATTGCCAGGCCGAGCCCCGTTCCGGTCCCGTGAGCACTCGATGCCCGAAAGAACCGGTCCGCGATCATCGGTAATTCGGCAGCGGATACACCCGGGCCGGTGTCGGTGATCGACACCACGACGTGATCGTCGCCGGCTCGGCAGTCGATGTCGACATCCGCTCCCGAACCGGCGTACTTGGTCACGTTGCTCAGGATCGCGTCGAGCATGCGCACCAGGTCTTCCTCCGGTACCGCAGCAGTGTGATCGGCTCCCGGGTCGGGATCCGCGACACGGACGGTCAACCCGGCCACTGTCAGTGCGTTCGACCAGAATCGGACTCTGTCGGTGAGCACGAACAGTACGTCGCACGCGGTCTCGCGATGCAGAACCGGCGTCTCGGCAGCAGCGAGAACCAGAAGATCCTCGACGACGGAGTCGAGCCGATCGACCTCCAGTGTCGTTCGCTGGTGCGCTTCGGCGACCGATTCGGGCACCCGCATTCCCAACACGTCCAGTCGAATTCGTAATGCTGCCAACGGGTTACGCAATGCATGGGCGGTGTCGGCCACCAGACGACGCTGCGCAGCGGTCGCGTTCTCCACATCGTCTGCCATCGCGTCGAACGCACGCGAGAGCGCTCGAACCTCGGGCGGACCGACGTGTGCGTCCGACTCGAGACGTGGCGAGTCGTCGAGAGGCCGGCGATCGTGAAAGGCGTCGCCGAACGATTGGACTCGCATCGACAACGACGTCAGTGGACGAACGACCCAGCGCGACAACGCAGCAGCGATCAGCGCCACCGTGGCCAAGATCAGCAGCGCACCGACAGCGATCACCGCCCACCCGATCGCCACATCCCGGCGGGCCGCGTCGGTGGAGGCTGCAATCACCACGGCACCGTCGACCTGCGTTCCCCCACCGATCGGTGCTGCCACCAGTACCGACGACGGCGACCACGGCGTCACACTCGACGGAAGGCCACCGCGTTGATTGCGCAGGGCACCGGCCACCGCCTGTTGAACGTCCGTGCGCGTCGTATCCAGACCCGATGCAGCACGGACCGCTCCGGTGCGGTCGACCACCACGATCCCCTCGCCGTACAGATCGTTGTAGCGCTGCACCGACTCTCGGATTCGAGAATCACCCGACTCGTCCTCCCGGGAGCTCAGTTCCGCGAAGTACGTTGCAGCGGCAGCTCGATTCTCACCGAATCGTTGGGCGCGTTCGCGCCCCAGCAACAATCCCAGCGGAACCGACAGCGCGAGAACGACGACGGCCGAGTAGACCATCAGCACCACGAGAACCCGGCGCCGCACGTCAGCCGTCCCAGCGGTAGCCGAAGCCGCGGATCGTGGCGATGGTCCCGGGTCGGCCGAGCTTGGCACGCAACGTCGTCATGTGCACGTCGAGCGATCGCGAGATCGCCACGTACGCATCGCCCCAGATCGCATCCATCAGCTGTTCGCGGCTCACCGCTTCACCACGTCGGGTCGCCAGGTGCGCAAGCAGGTCGAACTCTTTGGTGGTCAGCCCGATGTCTCGCCCGTCGACTTCGACACTGCGCCCGACGAGATCGACGACCACGTCGCCCAACTCGAGCCGATCCACCGCCGCATCACTCGTTGCGCTCCGACGCCGCGCCGCCACTTCCAGCCTCGCGTGCAACTCCCCCAATCGAGCGGGCTTGACGACGTAGTCGTCCGCGCCCGCGCGCAGAGCTCGGACCACCGACCGCTCGTCGTCCCGCGCGGTCAGCACCACCACGGGCACCGAACTCAAGGTCCGCAGCTTACGAAGCGCCTCGAGGCCGTCCATGTCGGGTAAGCCGAGATCGAGGAGAACGACACCCATGCCGTGGTACCCGAGCAGCAGGTCGGCACCGCGGCGCATCCGGACAGGGTCGTGCCCCACCTCGGTCAGCGCATCCACCAACGCGTCGCCGACGCCGTCGTCGTCCTCCACCACCGCTATTCGCATCGCCTCGAGATTAGGCCACGATCGGCCGCCTCGCCCCCGTGGAGCGACCATGACAATGCCGAGCGATGTAAGCACTACAGGACCTCTAGTTAGGTTCGGCACTCCTTATATAGACTCCGTCGGTGCTCAGCGAGATGACGTACCTCGACCGCCCCGGTGTGCGCTTCGCGCGCGACCTCGGCCGCTTCGGTGACGAAGCTGCCCTGATCGCGGCACACGAGACGCTTACCTACCGTGACCTCGACGAACGTGTCGAGCGTCGGGTATCGGAACTCGGGACGACGCGTTGTCTCGTGATGATCGCCGGTTCCAACGACGTCGACGTGATCGTCACGTATCTGGCGGCGCTGCGGGCCGGGCATCCGGTACTGCTGGCTCCGGGCGACAGTTCCGGCCACTTCGACGGGCTGATCGACGCCTACCGGCCCGATGTGGTGGTACGCACCGTCGACGGCCACAGCGTCATCGAGAAGGACGACCGACAACCTGGGCATCACCTGCACCCCGACCTCGCGCTGCTGCTCAGCACGTCCGGCTCGACCGGTTCGCCCAAGCTCGTCCGACTCTCGCACCGAAACGTGCAGTCCAACGCCGAGTCGATCGCGGAGTATCTCGGCATCCGCGCCACCGACCGAGCGGTGACGACGCTGCCCATGCACTACTGCTACGGGTTATCGGTCGTGCACAGCCACCTTCTACGCGGTGCCGCCTTGATTCTGACCGATTCTTCCGTCACCGATCCCAACTTCTGGAACCTCGTGCGGACTCAGCGCGGAACAACGTTCGCCGGCGTGCCGTACACCTTCGATCTACTCGACCGGATGGGGTTCGAAGGGCTGGATCTGCCCGAGCTGCGCTACATCACGCAGGCCGGTGGCAAGATGCCGCCGGATCGCGTCCGGAAATATGCCGAGCTGGGTCGACGTCGGGGATGGGACCTGTTCGTCATGTACGGGCAGACCGAGGCAACCGCCCGAATGGCCTATCTGCCATCCGATCTCGCCGCCACCCACCCGCACACAATCGGCCGTCCGATTCCCGGAGGATCCTTTCGCCTGGAGACAGTCGACGACTCCCCGAGTGGGACAGGCGAACTCGTCTACTCCGGGCCGAACGTCATGCTCGGCTACGCAGAGGGTCCCGACGACCTCCGCCTCGGTGACACCCTCGCGGGCGAACTACACACCGGCGACCTCGCGCGGCTCACGGACGACGGGTTCTACGAGGTGGTGGGGCGCCGAAGTCGATTCGCGAAGGTGTTCGGCCTGCGTATCGACCTGCAGCACGTCGAGTCCGCACTCGCACAGCACGGGCTGACGGCGTGCTGCACCGGTGGTGTCGACGAGCTGGTCGTCGTCGTGGAGGGCGGAAACGTCGACGAGGTCCGCCGCACGGCCGCTCGGACCAGCAGCCTCCCCGACGCCGCGGTCCGAGTGTGTCTCGTCGACGAACTGCCGCGAACGCCCACCGGCAAACCCGATCTGCGTGCCGTTGCGAACTTCGCGGACCGGCACGGGCACCCGTCGGACGCCGTCTCGACCACCTCTGACGTGAAGGCGCTGTTCGCCGAGATCCTGCACTGCTCACAGGTGGACGACGACAGTACATTCGTGAGTTCGGGCGGCGACTCCTTGTCGTACGTCCGCATGTCCATGCGACTGGAGGCCATGCTGGGCCATCTCCCCGAGAACTGGCACACCACACCGGTGCGTGAGTTGGATCGTGGGCCGCGCAGGCGCCGCGGCTGGCGCCGAGTGGAGACGAACGTTCTGCTGCGCGCCCTGGCGATCGTTCTGATCGTAGGCTCACACATTCACCTGTTCGCGGTACTCGGCGGAGCGCACGTACTACTCGGAATTGCCGGCTACAACTTCGCCCGCTTTCACCTCGGCGCAGCCGACCGCAACGAGCGGTTGCGGCGTGTACTGAGGAGCGTCGCCCGAATAGCCGTTCCCAGCATGCTGTGGATCGGATCTGTCATCGCCCTCACCGGGGACTATCGAATCACCAGTGCATTTCTACTCAACGGAATCCTCGGCCCGGACGGGTGGTCTGCGGAATGGCGGTACTGGTTCGTCGAAGCGATCGTGTACATCGTTCTCGCCGTAGCTGCTCTGCTTTTCGTGCCGTTCGTCGATCGTCTCGAACGCTGTCACCCGTTCTGGTTCCCGATGGGACTCGTGGGCCTGGGACTCGTCGCCCGCTACGGCCTGATCGACATCGACGACAGCCCCAACCGCATTCTGACCGCGTCGGTGGTCTTCTGGTTGTTCGCCTTGGGTTGGGCTGCGGCGCAAGCGGACACTGTCCAGCAGCAGCTGTGGGTGACGGCGGCCATCGTTGGCACGGTGCCCGGATTTTTCTTCGGTGACACCCAACGAGAAGTCATCGTCACTGCCGGCCTGTGCATGTTGGTATGGCTGTCGTCGATTCCATTCCCCATGATGTTGAGCCGGGTGGCAGGAGTGTTGGCGAGCGCCTCGCTCTACATCTACCTGACCCACTTTCAGGTCTACCTGCCACTCCGCGACGACCACCCCGTGCTGGCATTCGTTCTGTCGATCATCGTCGGAATTCTGTACTGGCAGGCGGTCGACCTCGCACTCGCTCTGCACAGACGTGTCAGGAACCGCGCTCGACAGGCCAAGAGGAGCCCCACCGCGACATCGGCCGACTCGAGTCGCCGCTTTCGCACGCTCGGCGACCGCTGGCCAGGCTTCGAATCAGGGTGATTCGAACCGTCGCTGCACGGACTCGGACGGGTTAGCTTCGGTAACGATGCTCGAGCCGTGGTAGACGTCGGTCTGCCCAACAGTGAGGACAGTCGCACCGCATGGCGCTCAACAACGGAACTCTGATCCACCTGGTCGCACGAGAGGGAAAGCAGGACGAGGTCGCCGCGATCCTGGGCGAAGCACTCGGATCGGTGGCGCGGGATCCGCAGACCGCGACGTGGTACGCGTATCGGATCACCAACACCGAGTTCGGGATCTTCGGTTCGTCCGAGAGTCAGCCACCCCTCGGCCAGGACGGCCATCCGGTGCTCACCCGACTGTCCGACGACCTGCTCGCGCACGCGCCGTCGGTGCAGTCGTTCGACGTGCTCGCCTCCAAGGTCTGATGTCGACCGACCTGCGATGAGCAGCAGGTTCACCCCAGTACTCCGACCCGCTGATCGAAAGAGCCGAACATGAACGCAGGGCCCGACACCGCACGCAAGCAGCTGGTACTGAGCGCTTTCGACATGGCGTGCGTGGTGCACCAGAACCCCGGCATGTGGACCGACGCCGATGACCAGACTCACCGCTACACCGACATCGAGTACTGGGTGAAATTGGCCCAGACGCTGGAAGCGGCGGGTTTCGACATCCTCTTCCTGGCCAACGTCCTGGGGTTCTACGACGTGTACGGCGGCAACCGAGACGCCGCACTGCGTACCGCTGCACAGGCGCCAGTAGCCGATCCGCTGTTGACGATCTCGGCCATGGCCGCGGCGACGAAGACGCTGAGTTACGGTGCGACGGTCTCGTCCACCTACGAGCTGCCGTACAAGTTCGCCAAGACCATGACGACACTCGATCACCTCACCAAAGGCCGGGTGGCGTGGAACGTCGTGACGTCCTACCAGCAGAGCGCAGCAGTCAATCTCGGCCTGACGCAGCAGATCTCGCACGACGAACGGTACGAGATCGCCGACGAGTTCATGGAGGTCTGCTACAAGCTGTGGGAGGGCTCGTGGGAAGAGGACGCGGTGGTGCGCGACCGCGCTCGTGGCGTCTACACCGAGCCGTCCAAGGTGCACGACATCGACCATGCCGGTAAGTACTTCACCGTTCCCGGTGCGCATCTGGGCGAACCGTCCCCGCAACGCACGCCGTTCTTGTTCCAGGCCGGGGCGTCGGCCCGGGGGCGCAAGTTCGCCGCCAAGCACGCCGAAGCGGTCTTCCTCGTCGGAGTCAACCCCCACGACGTTCGCCCCATCGTCGACCAGTACCGCATGTTGGCCGCCGAGCAGGGACGCGATCCGCGAAGCCTGAAGATCATCATGATGCTCACCCCCATCGTCGCCGAGACCGACGAGGCCGCGCACGAAAAACTGCTGCAGGTTCAGAAGCACGCCCAGGTCGACGCCGCTCTGGCACTGTGGGGCGGATGGACCGGAGTCGATCTCTCGGGAGCCGACCCCGACAAGCCGTTGGACCAGTTCCGAGGCGACGGCATCCGTGCGTTCAGCGACATGCTCACTCGGGTCGACAGCGAATTGGTATGGACACCAAGCAAACTGGCGGAGTGGCTGTGCGTGGGCGGCATGAGCGCGAGCATCGTGGGCTCACCGAAGACGATCGTCGATCACTTCGAGGAGTGGATCGAGATCGCCGATGTCGACGGCTTCAACATCGCTCGCGTCACCAACTTCGAGACGTTCCGCGACTTCGGTGAATTGATCACCCCCGAACTCCGTCGCCGCGGCTTGATTCCCGACACCAACCGCACCGAGGCCACCTCCCTGCGTGAACTGGTGCTGGGGCAGCCGCGTCTGCGTGACGACCATCCCGGCGCGGCATTTCGGCCCGCCGCGACGACGGGTCCCCGTCCGGCCCCGCCGACGACCATTCGTGTCGCACCCCGCAATGTCGGACTCCTGGTCACCCTCACCGCCAAACCCGACACGGCAGACGCCCTGGAAAACTGGCTCACCGAGATGCACACCCACGCACTCGACGAGCCGGGCACCACAACCTGGTATGCAATCAAGTTGAGCGAGAACACGTTCGCGATCTACGACACGTTCCCCGACGAGGACGGACGCCAAGACCACCTGCACGGCAGCATCGTGAAGTCGCTTCGCGAACGCCAGCAGGAGCTTCTGGCCGAGCCGCCGACCATCCGTCAGGTGGACCTGCTCGCAGTCAAATCCCTGTTGACGGTCTGATCCACGGACGTCAGCGGCTC
The DNA here is from genome assembly GCF_002258885.1 of Rhodococcus sp. 06-1474-1B. Taxonomy (NCBI): domain Bacteria; kingdom Bacillati; phylum Actinomycetota; class Actinomycetes; order Mycobacteriales; family Nocardiaceae; genus Rhodococcus; species Rhodococcus sp. 06-1474-1B. The sequence continues at coordinate 57,419 of NZ_NOYR01000014.1, forward strand.
ATCTCACCTACTGTTCTTCGAGGGGGAGCACCGGGTTTCAGGGCCGCGGGTCTGCGGGGCGGCCGAACATAATTCGGTATCGCCCCAGCGCGCTCGTATGCCGGCCTGAAGCGATGGAATGGCAGGCTTCCGAATGCCTATCACCCGTTCATTCAGTGGCCGATCCAGGAGAAGCGACTACTCCTGCCGGTGGTGCGCGACGGAACGGCCGTGTGGCGGGACCCGCGGACCGACCTGACAGTTGCCGAGATCGGCCTGCTGACCGACTGACCACGAGATCCACAGCGCACCAGAGTCATTCGGTAGAGCTGGTACGAGAAACAGGCGGTATGGTCGCGACCAATCGATCGATCACCGAACGGACGACCTCCGGAGCCGGGGCGTGCGTCAGCAATCCCTCCACGACGAACGTCCCGATGCGCAGCATCGCATCGGCTTCGGACCCGGACAGTCCAGCCTTCTCGATATCGGAAGCGAACAACGATTCCGCGAAGTGGTGGAAACCGTTGTGCCAGTGCTCGATTGCTGCCGACTTGGTAACTCGGTCGTGCACCGTCGATACCAGAGGGCCCACCCTCTGCAGTTGCTCCACGAGCCAGACCAAACGGTCGGCCAGGGATCGATCCGCGACGGTCGCATAATCTGCCGCGTCCTCGGCCGCGATAGCGGTCAGCACTGCGACCAGGATGTCGTCCTTGTCGTCGAAGTACCAGTACACGGTGTTCGGGGTGATCCCGACAGCTTTCGCCAGACGGCTGATCGATGCGCGCTCGAAACCGTCGGATACGAACATCTCGCGGGCAGCGGCGACGATGTCGTCGCGCTTGCTCTCCCTGTCGTGCAGTCCGCGATTCTTGGGCATGTCCCGGAGTTTATCTTGAATGCCATTCAAGACACTGCTACCGTTCTTGATGACCGTTCAAGAGATGGAGACGTGGCAGATGCCGAACACCGGACGCACAGCCCTGATCACCGGCGCATCCGCAGGCATCGGCGCGGCCTTCGCCCGTCACCTCGCCGCCGAGGGACACAACCTCGTTCTGGTAGCCCGTCGCGAGGATCGGTTGACTGCACTGGCAAACGAGCTCACCACGCGCCACAGCGTGCGGTGCGACGTGGTGGCCGCCGACCTGGCCGATCGCGACGCTCCCCGCGCAATCATGGAGCGCACGCGAGCCCTGGGTGTCGACATCGACATACTCGTCAACAATGCTGGAATGTCGGGGAATTCGAAGTTCGCCGACGCTCCATTCGAGTCGCTGGCCGCGGAGATCCAGGTGATGATCACGGCGGTGACCGAACTTGCTCACCTCACTGTTCCTGGCATGAAAGAGCGAGGATACGGACGCATCGTCAACCTCTCGTCGCTGGCGGCCCTCCTTCCGCCCGCAGCCAGTCTGCTGTACACCGGCATCAAGTCCTACGTACTCGACGTGTCGCAGTCACTCGACATGGAGCTGCGTCCCCACGGCATTCACGTCACCGCGCTCTGCCCGGGCTTCACGCACAGCGAGTTCCACGATGTCATGGGAACCAGGGAGGCGGCCACATCCAAGCTCCCCTCTATCCTGTGGCAGAACCCCGAGGACGTCGTCCGCGAGGGATGGCGCGCGGTCGAGAACGGCACTCCGGTGTGCGTGCCCGGGTTGGTCAACAAAGCGACTGCTGTTGCAGCCAAACCGATTCCGACACGTATCGGGTACTACCTCGGCCGGACACTCAATCCCTTCAAGTAACGAGTTTCGATCCATACAGTCTTTGCTGAACAGAGGAACAATCGCATGATCACCGACGACCACACCGGTTTCACCCGTACCGAGACGTCATTCCACTCGAACGGAGTTCGTTGCGCTGCTACGGTTTTCCGGCCGAGCAGCCCGGCCTCCGACCGTCTGCCGGTGATTGTCATGGCCCACGGGTTCGGCAGTCCCCGAGCCATGCGCCTGTACGCCTACGCGGAGCGTTTCGTCGCGGCCGGTTACGTGGTGTGCGTCTTCGACTACCGGTTCTTCGGGGACAGCGAGGGCGAACCGCGCCAGCTGTTGGACGTGAACGAACAGCTCATCGACTGGCGAAACGCCGTCGACTTCGCTCGCTCATTGGACGGAGTCGACGACAATCGGGTCGTCGGCTGGGGTACGTCGTTCGCCGGTGGCCACGTACTGACGTTGGCGGGCAACGGGGTTCGATTCGCAGCCGTCATCGCCCAGGTACCCCACATCGACGGCATTGCTGCCGTTCGCGCAACCGGATTGCGACAGGCTGTGCGGCTGGCACCGGCCGCCATGTCCGACGCTGTGCGCGCTGTCCTCGGCCGATCGCCGCGCTACGTCGACAGCGTCGGACTACCCGGCCAACGAGCCGTGATGGTCTCGCCCGACGCGATGAAGGGGCGTGACCGTCTCGTCCTCGAGTCCGGACTGTCCGACGGCGACTACCCCGAAACCGTCGCTGCACGAATCCTTCTGAAGATCTGGCGCTACTCCCCCGGGAGAACGATGTCACGTATCGACTGCCCCACTTTGGTGCAGATTGCGTCCGAAGACACAGTGACCCCGGCATCCGTCGCACAACGCGCCGCGGCGAAAGTTCGCGGTGCGACGGTTCGAACCTACGAAGGCGGTCATTTCGACCCGTACGTGGAGCCGCTGTTCTCCTCGGTGATCGGAGATCAGCTGACCTTCCTCGCCGATACTGTGCCCGTGCAACTCCGGGCTGTCCCCTCCGCCTGACCGCACGTTCGGTGCACCCCACAGTTCTCGGATTGGATCACCATGCCCGACGGCGCGAGCAGCTCCGAACTCTGGCTGTTGCGAACATATTTCGGTGAGGACGACGACGCAATCTGGACGTCCTTGACGGAGTCGGCGCGCAGCACACGATCTTCCGTCCCGGGTGCCGAGCTGGTCGTGTCGTCGGACCGAACACAGTGCCAGCAGCGCATTCGACGGGTCGTCGCACGACTGGCGACGCGCGCCGAGGCGAACGACGGACTGTATGTCGCGCTTGCCGACAAGCAGACGTTCGCGCGCCCGGATCGAACGCTGCTCACCATCGACTGTTCGGCGGTTCCGCGCAACGCCGAACGCATACCCTCGACTCGGATGGCTCCGGACAGTGCCTTCCGGTTGGGCATCGACGGGCATGCACCGAAGCTCGAACCGGCCCGGTTGCCGAAACCGAAACAGGCGCCTACGTTTCACCACTCCGAGCCACTCGCCGCCGACCTCGCCGACCGTGTCGGGGAGGCAGTCCGAGCCAGTCTGCGCTGGCGATCGGACATGACACGAGACGGTTTCGGTGGGTAGACATCGGGACTCACCGGCAAGACGTGCGCCCACCGAGCGACCGGCCGGCATGCGGGCGAACGACGAGACACCCGACCCGCTGCTGCGGACGGGGGTCGTCGTTCAGACTCTGCTGTTCGGGTTGCTCGGCATCGGCACCACGTTCACGCAGGACGGCCCCACGGAAGGGCTCGGCACCGTACTGACCTACGCCGTGTGCATCAGCACGATTCCCGTCGCCCGGATCATGAGCAAGGCCGAATTCGGGATGGACTGGTGGTCTCGCCGCGCACCCGTCAACAACTGGTTCGTCGTGTATTGCGAACTCGGTGTCACCGTGGTGACGGCAACCTACGCTGATCCTCTTGCAGCGCTTCAGGGTGCGATGCTTCTCGCACTGGTCGGTGCGTACGCCGCGCACTTCGCTCGACCGAAAGTGATCTGGTTCCACGTCGTGTGGAGCACGGTGTACATGCTCGTACTCGGAGCATCAGCATTGGCGACAACCCCTACCGACACCGTATCGGTCGTCCTACGAGTCGTGGTGGCCATCACGGTGATCAACGGCGCTGTCACGCTGCTGTCGGCGTTCTCACGAGCAGTACTGCACTCCTCTCGGGTTCATCTGTCCGACGCGATGACCGACCCACTGACCGGAGTGCTCAACCGGCGAGGCCTGGAAGCCAGAGCAGTCGGTGCCGGCAACGACCCCGTTCGCCCGGCCTTGGTGCTGATCGATATCGACCACTTCAAAGCCGTCAACGACCACCACGGCCACTCCGCGGGCGATGTCGCATTGAGGCTGACGGCAATGCGATTGACCATGAGCGCCGGGCGACACGCGGCGGTCTCACGACTGGGCGGCGACGAATTCGTCGTCCTCGTCCCGGATCCGACACCGACGCTCGGCGAATTCGCCGAGCGCCTTCGGCAGGCCGTCCATAACGTCGCGGACGACATCCCGATCACCGTCAGCGTCGGTGCCGCACTGCCACAGGTGGATCCACGCTCCACCCGCACCGTGTTCGACCGAACACTCGCCGCCGCCGACGAGGCTTTGTATCGCGCGAAACGCAACGGCCGCAATTGCGTCGCTCTTGCGCGTCCGCCCGGCGATATCGTTCACTGACGACGGCGTACGGCGATCTGGTTTTCCGGGTTTCGCGACGACGAAGGCGGGAACTCGGTTGTATGCCGCCCAACTCGCTCTGGCTCGACCGACCCGACCGCTTGCCCTACCGCGCGATCGATTTCACCCAGAAGTACGACACCGTGGTCATCGGGGCCGGACTCACAGGTTTGGTCACCGCCCTGCTGTTCGCACGAGCCGGAGAACGCGTCGCGGTGCTCGAAGCCCGCACGATCGGTGCCGTCGCGACGGGAAACACGACAGCCAAGATCAGTGTTCTGCAGGGCACGAAGCTGTCGTCGATAGCGTCGAAACATTCGCACCAGCAGGTGCGGCGTTACGTGCAGGGCAACACTGCTGGGCAGCAATGGCTGCTCGAATACTGCGCGGAGCGGGGTATAGCGGTCCAACCCGAGACGGCGTACACGTACGCCACGACCAGCTCCGGTCTCACCGCCGTTCGCGATGAATTGCGCGTCGCTCTCGGTGCCGGACTGAACGCTTCCTACGGCACCGACACCGAACTTCCCTTCGACGTCGCCGGTGCCGTGTCTGTTCCGGACCAAGCTCAATTCGATCCGATGGACGCCCTCATTGCCTTGGCCGAGGACGCCTCGAGCGCGGGTGCGGACATCACCGAAGGCACCCGAGCACTCGGTGTGAGACGAAGGCTTCGTCACGTCGACGTCAAGACGGATCAGGGTCCACTCCGCGGGTCGCGGGTCGTCTTGGCCACTGGCACACCCATTCTCGATCGTGGTGCATTCTTCGCTCGAATGGAACCGATGCGGTCGTATGCCGCCGCGTACGAGATCGACGGCGACGTTCCACGCGGAATGTACCTCTCGGCCGACTCCCCCAGCCGATCGATCCGGTATGCGCCCACCCCGGCCGGCGATCTACTCCTCATCGGTGGAAACGATCACGTCGTCGGGCGCGAGTCTTCTCCGCAGGCCCAGGTGAACGACCTCGACGAATGGACCGCAGAGAACTTCCCCGGGGCCCGACGACGATACAGATGGTCCGCGCAGGATTACGGGTCGATCGACGCGCTGCCGTACGCCGGACCACTGCTGCCCGGCGACGATCGCATCTGGGTCGCCACGGGTTACGACAAATGGGGAATGACGAACGCCGCGGCGTCCGCGCTCGTTCTTGCACAGCGGGCGTTCGGCGGTCGAACCGACTGGGCCGGCGCGTACGACAGCTGGAAGCTGCGCCAACTCACCGGCATCGTCGACGCGATCCGTATCAATGCCAACGTGGGACTGAACATGACGAAAGGATGGGCGAAGCCGATCACCGGGGGCTCGAAAACCCCACTGGTCGAGGGTCAGGGCCACGTCGAGCCCGGCATCGCACCGAAGGCTGTCTGCACCGTCGACGGCGTCACCCACCGCGTGTCTGCGGTGTGCCCACACCTCGGCGGCATCGTGGCGTGGAACGATGCCGAGAAGTCCTGGGACTGCCCGCTGCACGGTTCGCGTTTCGCTGCCGACGGCTCCGTGTTGGAGGGTCCCGTCACGTCGGGTCTGAATCCGTTGTCCTGACCCTCACATGTGTGGGCAGGAGGCGTCTCACTACCGCACTATCGGCATGACCTGACGCACCTTCGGATCCCGTAGGTACAGCGCACCCCATGCAAGAATTCCGACGTAGACCGCGAACAGGACCGTACTGAAGAGCGGCTTGTCGACCCGCCAGTTGGTGAGAACGGCACCACCGAGGTAGCCGGTCAGGAGAACGGCACCCAGAAATGCGGTGCGCGGCACCACGTACAGCACCAAGCACACCAGTAGCACGACGCCGATGACGGGCGTCATCTCGTCGCGCAGCCCCAATTCCACCGTCGCGTCTTTCACCTGCTGCACATTCAGCAGTTTGCCGACGATATCGAAGATCAGAAACAGCGCCAGCAGGCCGGTGAGGACCCAGCCGACGCGCGCAGCGGTACGTGACGTGGTTGCAGGAGTGGTCGTCGTGGTCATGATGTTCTCCGATGTTCGAGATGCACGATGTCGCCGGTATCGACTGCCGTCGGTACGGAAACTCACCGCGGCCCCGGATTCGGTGTCGATCGAGCCACCGTCGCGAGTCCACTCGAACCCGGTGACAGTAAAGTCGAAGAATGTCAGTGCGAGCAGGTGTTGTGGTCACGGGAACCGAGGTTCTTTCGGGTCGGGTGTCCGACAGGAACGGCCCATGGGTCGCCCAACGTCTCTTGGAACTGGGCGTCGACGTCGCCCACATCACCGTGTGCGGGGACAGGCCCGATGATCTCACCGCACAACTTCGCTTCCTCGCCGATCAGCGTATGGACCTCATCGTCACCACTGGCGGGTTGGGGCCGACCGCCGACGATCTCACGGTCGCGACCGTTGCCGCGCTCTACGGTCGAGAACTCCAGCTCGACGTCGAACTGGAGCAGCGCATCCAGCAGATCGTGCAGCGTTGGCGGAGTCGCCTGAGTTCCTCGACCGATTCGGAGCCCCTTCTCGCGGGCATCCGCAAGCAAGCCATGGTTCCGCAAGGCGCGCTGTCCATTTCGCCGACCGGCACTGCTCCCGGCGTCGCGATACCAGCGAGTGACTCCGGGATGCTGCCTGCGGTTCTGATTCTGCCGGGCCCACCGCGCGAACTACAGGCTATGTGGCCCGAAGCTGTCCAGACAGCGCCGGTCTCGCGAGTGTTGGCCAGGAGTACCGCGGTTCGCCAGGACACCATCCGTGCGTACGGTCTGTCGGAGGCCGACCTCGCGGCGACCTTACGAACAGCGGAGCGCGAGGTAGCGGGATTCGGCGACCTCGAGATCACCACCTGCCTGCGTCTCGGTGAACTCGAAATGGTGACGCGCTATCCAGAATCAGCGGCGGCCGCATACTCCGACGTCGCAGCACTTATCGAGAAACACTATGGCTCACAGGTATTTTCGACCGACGGATCCACTATCGACGACATCGTGGCGAGTCGCTTGGCGGGCCGTCGCATCGCAACGGCAGAATCGTGCACGGGCGGCATGATCGCCGCGCGTCTCACCGACCGTGCCGGGTCGTCGGCATATGTGATCGGCGCAGTGGTGTCGTACGCAAACGAAGCGAAGACCGAGCTTCTCGGTGTTCCAGCCGAGGTCATCGAGCAGCTCGGAGCCGTGAGCGAACCGGTGGCTGCACTGATGGCGGAGGGCGCGCTGAACCGGGTGGGCGTCGACATCGCTGTCTCGACCAGTGGCATCGCAGGCCCCGGTGGTGGCACCGAACTCAAGCCCGTCGGCACCGTGTGCTTCGCGACTGCCGTCCGCGATCAGCCGACCGTCACCCGGACACTTCGACTGCCCGGTGACAGGGCAAGTGTGCGTTCGCTTTCCACCACCGCAGCGATGCACATGCTCGCCGACGCCCTGGAGCCAACGATCTGATTCTTGTGGTCAACGACCGACGATGGACTCCTCGATCGTCTTCGCCACCAGTGCCGCATCGTCGATCATCGGCACATGGCCGACGTTTGCCAGCGTGACGAAATGCGCCCCGGGTAGCCGCTGACGGGCCGCAGGGACGAAATGTTCGGGCGGGAAGATGCGGTCTCCACTCGACCACGCCACAGTGACGGGGCATGGCATTTCGGTGAACGGTGCCACGCTCTCGCGGGTGTTCAACAGGTCGTGAGCCGCATCGCATCCGACGAGGTCTTCGAATGATGCGGCAGCCTGCTGGTGCGTCATCTGCTTGCCGCGCAACGCAATATCACGCATGGCGAGCTGGCGAACGAACCCGAACCGCATCAGCGGCGGCATCAGCGAGCTGGTGGCGTCGGCCAGCTTCTTGGTTCGGATCAACGTCGCCCGACTCTTACCCGGATCGGCGTCGGGCTCCCAGAAACCGGCGGGCGAGAGCGCGCACACCGAACGGGCCCGGCCTCTGCGAGCGAGCTCGATACCCATCCACCCTCCCATCGAATTGCCCGCGATGTGCACGGTGTCGAGACCACGATCATCGAGCAGCTGCTCTGTCACATCGGTCAGAGCACCGATGCTCGCGTGATCGAGACGACGTCCACCGCGGTGCCCCGCTGCGGTCGGGACGACGAGGTCGTAGCTCTTCTCCAGAAGCGGTGCGACGGTGTCCCACGCTCGAGCCGACATCGTCACTCCGTGCAGCAGCAGAAGTGGAGGTTTGGTGCTCATCGATTTCTCTCGTTTCGTCGAGGGTGCCAGCTCTGCGTCGCCGTCGAGTATCCGCTACTCGACGTTGGGGTTCGAGTAGTCACGCGTGCGTACCGCGGCCTCGCTCTTCGGCGATGGAGTTACCGCCGTCGACAACGAGGACCTGGCCGGTAATGTACGACGCCGATGCGGATGCGAGGAATGCGACGAGTGCCGCGACTTCGTCGGGCCTTCCGGAACGCCCGAGCGGGCTGGCCGCTCCCATTGCGTTTTCGTGTTCGGTTGCCGATCCCGTCGCGATCCAGCCTGGCGCAACGATATTGGCAGTGATTCCGCGATGCGCGTTATCGATCGCTATCGACCGCGTCAAACCCACCAATGCCGCCTTGGCAGCGTGGTACGAGGCATCTCCTCCGTAGGCCATCACCGAGCCGGATACAGACCCTAGGTTCACGATTCGTCCGAACCGCTGCTCCGCCATGGGCTCGAGCGCGGCGCGGGTGACGAAGAAGTTCGTGTCGAGGTTGCGTGAAATTGCCGCGTGCCACTGATCGTCCGAGGTGAGCTCGGCCGGAGTTTGTTCTTCACTGCCCGTTGTTGCGGTCATGCCCGCGTTGTTCACCAATACATCTACCCGGCCGAACTGTTCGACTGCGTTGTTCACCAGTCGCCTCGCGGTCGACGAGTCGGTGAGATCGCCGACGAAGCCGATCACCTGCGCACCGGTAGCAGTCAACTCCGCGACACGGAGCTCGATCCGCGACGACGTCGCAGCGATGACGAGCGAGTGTGTTGCCGCCAATAATCGTGCGCAGGCGAACCCGATACCGTCGGGGCCGCCTGCACCCGTCACCACCGCTACGGGCCTATCGATCTGGGCCGCAGTCGAAACCATGAGTCGAGCACCTCCACAATCGAACGAGCGAACGATGAAACCCCGGGGGGAAAAACCTACTCTCGGTCCCTCGAAGCAAGAGCCTCGAGCGCGTCGAGGTACATCTCGATCTGCTTGGCGAACACCTCTTCGTAATTGATCCGTGCCAGTTCGGCTTTGGCTTGCTCCGCATACGGGAACTTCTCGGGATGCTTCGGGGCGTAGACCTGGACCCACCCTTCCTCCACTTCGCGCGGGTCCGACGCACTGAGCCGAGCGCCCTCGGCACTGACCGAACCGAGAACCAGATTCGCGAAGACCTGATACTGGATCACCGCGGCACGGCCTCGCAAACCGGCCATGTGCATCGCCCGAAGAACCCATTCGACGGCCCTGAGTTCGTTCGGTCCGTTGGTTATCAGGAAGAACGTGGCAGCGGCCGCCGCCGGGTGCGCCGTCGTCGTTCGCCACGCACGCCACGCGAGATCTTCGAGATCCGCGCGCCAGTCGTCGGTCGGCTCGTAGCCGTCCAGAGACAGCTCGTCGAGATGATCGGCCACTGCGGTGAGCAGGTCGTGGCGACTTGCGAAGTGTCGGTACACCGCCGTCGGGGACGCCTTCAACTCGTCACCCAGTCGCGAGAATTTCAACGACGGCTCGCCCTCGGTATCGAGAATTTGCATTGCCGCGGCGATGATTTCCTCCTGCGACAGCGATCCCCTCTTGCGACGCTTGCGTACGTCCGAACTCATCGGCACATCCCTTCGCGTCCGACGCATCGAGCGCGTTTGGACGTGTTTCCGTCTCGCTCTGACGCGATTTTCCTTAGTGAATGCTATTGACTATCACCTTGACTATGACCATAGTCACTGGAACACCAAAGAGATACGACCCGAGACAGGACGAGCCATGGACGCCCCCACGGCACCCGAGCTGCGATTCACATTCCGCATCGTCGCCGACACCGGCCCCTACCTACCCCTCGAACAACGAGCCACCGAGCTGCTCGAGTTCATTCCCATCACCGGCGGAACCATCGAAGGCGATGTTTCCGGAACCATCATTCCCGGCGGTGGTGACTGGTGCCTGACTCGCGCGGACGACGCCTACCGGGTCGAAGCGCGATACCTGATTCGTACCGATCAGGACGACATCGTCGACGTGGTCAACCTCGGGATAGTCCGTCACCTCCCCGGTGAGTCCGGCGAAGAGATGGGCTACTTCCAGTCCACTCCCCGATTTCGGACGACGTCACCACGACTTCAGTGGCTCACGCGTTCGGTGTTCGTGGGCCGCGCGACATCCCACGCAACCGGCACCACGATCGACGTCTTCGAAGTTCTGGCCTGATCACTCCCCGTCCCACTCCACAGGAGGCACAACATGACTCAGGCACACCCCGTTCTCTGGACGCTCGGTGCCCGCGAGATCGCCCGACTCGTTCGTACTCGCGCAGTGACCGCACGCGAGGTGATCGACGCGCACCTGGACCGCATCTCCGAAGTCAACGGTCACCTCGGCGCTCTCACCGTCGTATTCCACGACCGCGCACGCGCACTCGCCGACACCATCGATCGCCGAATCGCCGACGGTGAGGATGTCGGTGAGCTCGCCGGGGTACCGATCTCCGTGAAGGAGAACATCGACCTGACGTGGTCTGCGTCGACGCAAGGCTGGACCTTCCTCGCGGATGCGATTCCGACGTCGGATTCGACAATGGTCCGACGGCTGATGGAAGCAGGCGCGATCCCGATCGGCCGGGGAAACATGCCCGACACCGGATTGCGTTGGGACACCGACAACGAACTCTTCGGGCGGACCTACAACCCATGGGATCGTGACCGAGTCGCCGGCGGCTCCAGCGGCGGAGACAGCGTCGCCGTGGCCACCGGCATGTCCGTCATCGGACTCGGCAACGACTACGGCGGATCTCTACGATTGCCCGCCTACGCTGCCGGTATCTGCGCACTGCGACCGTCGGCGGGCCGAGTGCCTGCACCCTCACCCGTCGAGGCCTGGCCCCTGACGGAACAGTTCTTCGCAGTGAACGGACCGATCGCTCGCCGGGTCGACGACCTGGACACCGCCTTCTCGCTGATGCACGGGTCGGACGGCCTGGATCCGATGGCGTCCTCGATTCCTCACCCGACCACCTACGACGGCGTACGTCGCGTCGCCGTCACGCGCGATCCCGCCGGCTGGGGTGTGGATCCGCAGGTGGCCGAAGCAATCTCGGTAGCTGCCGATGCTCTGACCGCTGCGGGGTGGGAGGTCGTCGAGGCCGAGGCACCCATGATCGAGGAAGCTGCAGTGCTGTGGCGTCGACTCTCGGTCACCGAGTTCGTCGGCAATTTCCAACCCGACAGCGGTGCCGAGCCCCTCGGCGCGGGCGCAACGCAGTATTTCCTCGACAACTCCTCGGAGACCGAGGTCTACGAGTCGATCGCCGAGTACAAGGCTGCGTGGGGTCAGCGTGTGCTGATTTCGGCAGCGTGGGAGAGGTTCCACGCCCAGTACCCGATCGTGTTGGGCCCGGTCTCGGCGCGGCGGATGACTGCCGTCGGCTACGACTTGTCCGGTCCCGAAGCGACCACGCAACTGTGGCGTGATCACCGGTTACTGGTGACGGTCAACCTCCTCGGCCTGCCCTCGGTCGCCGTGCCCACCGGGCTCGACTCGGACGGCATCCCGTCCGGCGTTCAGTTGATCGCTCCGCGCAACGGCGACCACATCGCACTCGCGGCGGCCCGAGCCGTCGAGCAGAGCGTCGGAACGTTCACTCCGCTGAAGAAGCCGGCGGGGATGGACCTGCAGAACGTGATCGGCTGACTCCGACTGCCACGGAACAGGTCACCAGCTGACGGTTCCGTGGCGGTCGATGAACCGCCCGGATCCGTGGCCGGGCCCTTCGGTGGCGAGCTGCACGATGGCGTCGGTCCCCTCGGTGACGGTCTGCGGCCCGCTGTTTCCGTTGAATTCGGTTGCGGTGTAGCCCGGATCGGCGGCATTGATGCGAATGTCGCTCAGGCCCTTGGCATACTGCGTCGTCAACATCGTGACAGCCGACTTCGACGCGGTGTAGGCCGGAGCAATCACGCTGGATTCGACGCGAGACGGATCGTGTGTCGCCGCGAACGAACCCATTCCACTGCTGACATTGACGATGACGGGATCGGTGGAGCGGCGCAGTAGTGGAAGGAATGCTGTTGTGGTGCGGATGATTCCGAGGACGTTGACATCGAGTACCGACTGCACATCCTCGGCGGTCAGTTCTTCGATGGCGCTGTGCGGTCCGGGAACGCCCGCGTTGTTGATCAGTACGTCGACAACCCCCTCCTGCCGTTGTACGTCCGCAGCTGCCGATGCGACGGATTCGGCATCGGTGACGTCGATCCGAACGAACCGAGCGCCCAACGCTGCTGCAGCATTCCTACCCCGCTCGGCGTCACGTGCTCCGAGGATCACGGTGTGGCCCTGTTCGATCAGTCGGCGCGCGGTTTCGTAACCGAGGCCCTTGTTTGCTCCGGTGATGAATGTGATGGTCATGGCCCCAGTGTTCAGGTCGACCGGCGTGTGTTCCAGGCACGCCTGGACGGTAGGACAATCGGTACCACCCTCACACCCGCCCGAAGAGTGACAATGGAGTCGTGAACTCGACAACGGACGGACTCGGCGCGACGATCAGATCGTGGCGTGATCGACTCTCACCCGATGCTGTCGGACTGACGACCGGACGATCTCGACGGGCCACGGGGCTCCGACGCGAGGACCTCGCCGATCTCGCGGGCATCTCCGTGGACTACGTCGTGCGGCTCGAACAGGGACGAGCGACGACACCGTCGGTGCAAGTGGTGTCGTCCTTGGCGCGGGCTCTCCAGCTGACTCTTCCCGAGCGAGACCATCTCTACCGCTTGGCCGGCCACATTCCGCCGGTCGACGGGACTATCTCCGACCACATCCCGCCTGGGGTCAGGCGGGTTGTCGGCCGACTCGACGAGGGTGCGGTTGCCGTCTTCGCCGCCGATTGGCAACTGCTCTGGTGGAACCGGAGTTGGGCTGCGCTGGTCGGTGATCCGTCGTCCGTCTCACCCTCGAAGCGCAACTTCGCTCGTGACTGTTTCCCTGTCGGCGCGGACACGCCCGGAATGTCCGCCTGGCCGGTGACGCCGTCCGGCGGCGACGCAGCAGTCCGAGCTGCCGTGGTGTCCGACCTTCGGCGAGCCACTGGACGGTTTCCCCGAGACTCGAGACTGAGGGGCCTGATCGAAGAATTACGCACCGGCAGTTCAGAATTCGAGTCTCTGTGGTCGGTCGGTGCTGTCGGTTCACATCGCGAGGATCACAAAGTGGTCCACCATCCGACGGTCGGACCGATTACCGTCGATTGCGACGTACTCACCGACGGAGACGCGGAGCTGAAAATCGTCATCATGACAGCCGCCCCCGGATCGGATGACGACACGAAACTCCGGTTGGCCGCCGTTTCCGGGTCCGTCGACCAGCTGCGGTTGCCAGTGCAGTAGCGGCCAGTCGAGTGCGTCAGCGACTGCTCTGCTATCCGACGATGCCGCGGAGGAACTCGATCCTGAGCCGGTTGTACTCGTCGGTCCACTGCGAGCCCGTGGTCATGAATGCATGCTCGAGGGTCCCCTCGTTCTTGCTGTACAGATTCAAGCGATTGGCGACGCCCAATCTGTCCAGCTTCGCGCTCAGTTCGGCCGCCTGATCGGGGAAGGTGCCGGTGTTTCCGTCGGCGATGAAGCTCGGCGGGAAGTCGGAGGTGGCGTTCTTCGTGACGTTTGCGCGCGCCAGCCAATCGGCATCGGTGGTGTCGAGGTAGCTGCGTGCACCGATGTCGTACAGAAAGCCGTTCGACGGACTCGGAGATTGCGGTGAGCCGGCCCTCCCCACATCGAGTACCGCACTGTCGAACACCAAGGCCTTCAAAGCGCTTCGATCCATCGTGGGTTCGATGCCCAGCGCACGTGCGTAGTCGGGGTTGGTCCGAACATTGGCGTAGCTACCCACGATCTGACCACCCGCGCTGCTTCCGGCGAGCACGACGCGGCTCATGTCCAAGCCGTATCGGTCGGCGTTCGTTTCCAAGAACTGCAGAGCCTCACCCAGCTGGATCGTCTGTGTGGGAAAACGGTATTCCGGTGCGAACGCATAATTCACCGACACCAGGTTGAAACCGGCGTCGAGTACGGGGCCCGCCCCCGACGCGAAGTACGGGTTGTCCGTCCCGAGTTCGGAATCACCGTCGGCCTTGTCCCCCGCTATCCATCCCCCGCCGTGCACCATGACGTACGTGGGACGGCTGACCGACGGATCGTTGTCGGCGATGTAGATGTCGAGAAACGAATTGGGAAGCGTCGAGCCGTATTCGATGTCACTGGTGCGACCTGCCCCGTTCACTACCGACGTCGCTGTCGGCGCGGCAGAAACGAAGGAATTGCTCTGCCCCAAGGACTGCAGCGCTCGAACCAGCGGCGCCGGACTGGCGGCCGTAGTGATCGTCACTGCGGAAACCACCAACGCAATCGAGGCAGCGAGGCCGGCGGGTACGGCGAGAACCACCCGGCGAGTGCCATCCGAGGAGCCCGCCCACGCCGATCCGAGCAGAAAGAACCCGAGCGCAGTCCCCGCGGTTGCGCTCACGACCCACAGCGCGTGAAAGGGCGTCACCAACCAGGCGACCTGAGCGACCACGGTCACTGCACCGAGCGAAGTTCCTACGGCTACATGCTTTCTGGCATCGGACGCGACGAGACAGGTGGCCACGACGGCCACCACGATGACCCACAATCCCACCGCGAACTGCTGACGGATCAGAAGACACTGGAGCCACGCGAGTGCAACACCGATACCACCGGTCATCACGAGTGCCGATGTCGACGTTCTCGTTCGCCGGCCTTCGAAAATTTTGCTCACCCTTAGCTACGCCGTGGACGTGTGACGTTGCCTGTGCAGGTCACGGACAGCGTCGCTGAACTCGGCGACCGGCCCGTCGACCACTGCTCCCGGCACGACCTGTGTGATGGTGAGCGGCGTGATCGCGAGCGGCGCAGCACCGAATTCTTCCAGCCACGTAAGCAATTGGGCTGTCGAGGTGGCGTAGACGATACGTCCGAGCCCGACAATTCCGTGGCTCGCCGCGCACATCGCACAGTGCTCACCGGAGGTGTATACCGTCGACGATCGTCGCTCACTGGGGTTCAGATTGGTCGCAGCCCACCGTGACAGAGCGATCTCGGGGTGCTGGGTGGGATCGTGTCGATCGCCGACGCGATTGCGGTCCTCCGCAAGCACTTCACCGCTGCCCGACACCAGCACCGAACCGAACGGATCGTTGCCCGTACTCACTGCGGCCGCCGCCAGATCCACAGCACGCGCCAGAAATGCACGGTCGTCGGCGGAAATACTCATGCCGCACCACATGGTGCGTCGACGATAGTAGTGTCCACACCTCGACCGTACCGGTACGAAGCACGGCGAACTCCGCATCGATCCCACGTGCTCCCGCCGAAGCGCAGGTAGCCGACACCGTCACCCGACTTGTCAGACTCGCGACAACGAGCGCACAATTCTTCACCATGGCACTGATCTCGAAGGGCTTCGTGGGCCGACGACGCGGCGACGACGGGCGCACTCCCCCCGGTCAGTATCTGACCAAGGACTTTCCCGTCCTCGCGATCGGGCCTGCGCCCGTGGTCGCGACCGACACGTGGTCGTTCTCGGTCACCACCGAACGGGGCGACACTCGCAGTTGGACCTGGGACGAATTCGCGGCACTTCCGCACGAGACTCCGACCGTCGACATTCACTGCGTCACCAAGTGGTCGAAGCTCGACACCACGTGGAAGGGCGTGAGCCTGGACGTTCTGCTGGACGGTCTCGACACCGATGCCGGGTACGTCGTGGTGCACGGCTTCGACGGTTACACCACCAATCTCCCCCTCGAAGATCTCAGGGACGGGAAGGCCTGGCTGGTCACCGAATTCGACGGCGCTCCCTTGGCTCGCGAACACGGCGGTCCGGCACGGCTTCTCGTTCCTCATCTGTACTTCTGGAAATCGGCGAAGTGGATCTCACGCATCGGGCTCACCCTGGAGAACGAACAAGGTTTCTGGGAGCGCGGTGGGTACCACGACTACGGAGACCCGTGGCGCGAGCAGCGCTACCAGGGCGACTGACGTGACTTCGGCGGCTGGGGCGAAACCCTGGCTCGTTGCCACGGCTGCGGCCGTGCGGCGTGAGACACCCACCGCGTCCACCCTTGTTCTCGACGTCGACGGTTGGCCCGGCCATCTCGCCGGGCAGCACGTGGACGTCAAGCTCACCGCCGAGGACGGCTACAGCGCACAGCGCAGCTACTCCTTGGCCTCGGCACCCGACGGCACGTCGCGTATCGAGATCGCCGTGCAGAACGTCGCGGACGGTGAGGTGTCGCCCTACTTGGTCGAGTCCGTCGAGGTCGGCGATCGCATCGAAATCCGCGGGCCGGTGGGTCGATGGTTCGTCTGGCGGCCGTCCCAACCGTCGGAGACCCCGTCTCCGCCGATTCTGTTGGTGGGTGGTGGTTCCGGCATCGTCCCGCTCCGCGCCATGGTTCGCGCGCAGGCGTCTGCGACGGGCGGGCGGGTGCCTTTCCGAGTGTTGTACTCCGTGCGCGAACCAGCAGAGGTGTACTTCGCGGACGAGTGGGCTCACCCTCCGGCGGGAGTGGACGTCACGATGATCCACACGCGGCGTGCTCCTGCCGGCAGCACACGGCCCCTCGGTCGAATCACGTTGGAAGACATAGACGCTCACGGATGGCCGGCGGAATTCGAGCCGCGCTGCTACATCTGCGGGCCCACGAGCTTCGTCGACACGGTGGCGGACATGCTGGTAGCGCGGGGTCACTCGGCTGGGAACATTCGAACAGAGCGTTTCGGACCGAGCTGAGATTGGCCCTCGACTCAGCGCCGCTCCCGCGGTAAAGATGAACCATCCACATTTCGACGTTCTCAATGGGGTTCTTATCCATCCCCACTGGAGCCGGCTTCCCATACTGTCGGCACCATGACCATCGATCGAGTACCTGTACCCGGCGGAGATCTCGTCGTCGAAACACACACCGGCACCAGTGAGCCCGTCCTCGTGGTGCACGGCGTGTCCAGCCAACGCATGCTGTGGGGCTGGTTGCGGGCGGAGTCGCCGCATCTGACACTGGTCGCACCGGATCTGCGCGGCAGGGGCGACAGCGTCGAGGTCACGGGGTCGTCGTCGCTCGCTCGGCACGCAGACGACCTGGACGCCGTCATGGATGCCCTTGGACTCGACGCTGCGCACGTGTGCGGAATGTCCATGGGTGGATTCGTGGCAGTCGAGTTCGCGGCCCGGTATCCATCTCGAGTGAAGAGTCTCGTTCTCGTCGACGGAGGCGTTCCGGTGGCACCGCCCGCCGGTCTCACCCGCGAGACCGTC
Organism: Rhodococcus sp. 06-1474-1B; assembly: GCF_002258885.1. Taxonomy (NCBI): domain Bacteria; kingdom Bacillati; phylum Actinomycetota; class Actinomycetes; order Mycobacteriales; family Nocardiaceae; genus Rhodococcus; species Rhodococcus sp. 06-1474-1B. Next base: position 75,340 of record NZ_NOYR01000014.1, read on the forward strand.
GGAGCTGTGTTCGTGGACAGAATTGCTCGAACTCAGAAGCATTTCGACGCCGTCGACGACTACGTCGACTTCTTGGTCTCGACGTCGCTGCCGCTTCTCGACCCGGCGGATCCACTCCTGCGGACGTACGCCGAACACGATCTGGTCGACGGGTCGGTGCGACTGTCGACCGATGCAGTCGTCTCCGACGCAGAGGATGTGTTCTTCGGCGAGTCACGGTTTCGAGAACTGACGATGCCGATTCGATTCCTGCACGCGCAGTGGAGCATTGGTAAGAACTCTGCACCGATGTACTCGCCCGCAGACATCGATGCGCTCGACCTGACCTCGATCACCCCGATGATGGAACTCGACCATGCCGGCACGATCATGACCTCGGCCGGTGCCGCCGCCGTGGGAGCACGAATCGACGAGGCGCTGCGGAACGGGTGATGAAGCAGCACAAGGACCGGAATGGAGCGGTCCGAGGACGTCGGCTGTCCATTTCGTCAGCTGTGTCGCGCGTCTCGTTCAGCCAGACTTAGCCGACAGTGAGCGTCGCCTCACCCTCGTCGAGCATGGTCAGGAGAAACAAATGAGCGGTGCCGGTGCAGTCCGGGAGGACAGCGGTGTGCGGCTGCGGTTCATCGACACTGCGGACCAACAGATGCCCGTTGCCATCCTGGAGTGGCAGCGTCGCGCTCCACTTCTCGCCGATCTGGTCGCATTGTTCGCCGATCTCGGGCTACGTGTGGCGAACCACGAGTTGTTGCCCTCTGGCGACGACAGCGACGCCCTCGTTCACAGATTCGGTTTCAGTACCGATGAAATCGATTGGTCCGCAGCAACTCCGAACCTGCTGCGGGCTGCATTCGAGGCCGCCGCATCGGGCGATCTAGAGGTCGATGGCTTCACTCGCCTCATCGCATCGGCCTCCATCCCGTTCACCGACGCCGTTCTCGTTCGCGCCGCAGCCCGCTATCTCGGCCAGGTAGGGCTGGAGCTGTCCGAACCCACTGTGGTCTCGATACTGCTGCGGCACAGCGACTTCGTCCGAGGATTCTGCGCACTCTTCCATGCACGGTTCGATCCCGACGTGACCGACCGCGACAGGCCGTCGGCTGCCGCCGAGGACATTCTCGACACCGCTGTCGAGCGCACCTCGGCACTCGACGAGGATCGCTTGTTACGAGGACTGCGTTCTTTCCTCTCGGCAGTGTTGCGTACCAATTGGTTTCGACACGACCGCACAGTCGGTGCCCCGCCCGCAGCGTTCAAGATCGACCCGGCACGATTGTCCCTCGCCGCGGCCGTCACCCCGTACCGCGAAATCTTCGTGCACTCGCCGATCGTCGAGGGGAGTCACGTTCGGAGCGGTGCGATATCTCGCGGGGGCCTGCGTCATTCGGACCGGCACGACGATTTCCGCACCGAAGTACTCGATCTGATGAAGACGCAACACGTCAAGAATTCACCGATCGTGCCGATGGGTGCCAAGGGCGCTTTCGTGGTTCGAACGGAGACGACTCCCGAAGGTGTCCGCAACGCCTACACCGATTTCATCGAGGCACTGCTCGATGTCACCGACAACGTCGTCGACGGCGCGGTGGTGCATCCGACGCGCACGGTGATCCGCGACGGCGACGACCCGTATCTCGTCGTCGCCGCCGACAAGGGGACTGCCCGATTCTCCGACCTCGCCAACAGCATTGCAGTCCGCCGAGGCTTCTGGCTCGGGGATGCGTTCGCCTCGGGAGGCTCGGCGGGCTACGACCACAAGGCCATGGGAATCACCGCACGCGGCGGGTGGCTGTCGGTACGACGCCACTTCGCCGAGAAGGGTATCGACGTCGATACCGATGCGTTCACGGTGGTCGGTATCGGAGACATGTCGGGTGATGTGTTCGGCAATGGCATGCTCCTGAGCCACGCCATCCGACTCGTCGGCGCGTTCGATCACCGACACATCTTTCTCGATCCGAACCCCGACCCCGAGGTCTCGTACCGCGAACGGGAACGGCTGGCATCGATCGCCGGAAGCAGCTGGGCAGATTACGACACCAGGGCACTGTCGTCGGGCGGCGCGGTGTGGCCCCGTTCGGTCAAGTCCGTCGAACTGTCACCGCAGATGCAGGCACGACTCGGAATCGATGTCGGCACCCTCTCCCCCAACGCACTCGTCGAGGCGCTGCTCACTGCCCCGGTGGATCTACTGTGGAACGGAGGGATCGGCACCTATGTCAAGGCCTCGACCGAGGGGCACTCCGACTCCGCCGATCCGGCCAACGATTCCGTTCGCGTCGACGCGTCCGAACTGCAGGCCAGGGTGGTCGGCGAGGGCGGCAATCTCGGCCTCACGCAGCGTGCTCGAATCGAATTCGCCCTTGCCGGGGGTTGCGTCAACGCCGACTTCATCGACAACGCCACGGGCGTCGCAACCTCCGATCGAGAGGTGAATCTGAAAATCGCGGTGGATGCGGCCGTCGCGGACGGCGAGCTGTCCGTCACCGAGCGCAACAGAGCGCTGTCCCAGGTTCAGGACGAGGTTGCCGAGTCGGTGCTTGCAGATGCTGCATCGCAGACCCTGGCGATCAGCCTCGCCGAGGCCCACGCGCCGTTCCTGCTGGGCCGGCACGAACGGTTGATCGACAACCTCGAACGCGACGCGGGAATCAGTCGAGTCGCTGCGGTTCTTCCCTCGCCTGCCGAGTTGCGGGCTCGACATCGCTTGGGGCAGGGACTGGTTCGGCCCGAGATCGCGGTGCTGTTGGCGCAGTCGAAGAACCTGGTGGCCACCGAATTGCTCGCCTCTCCCCTATTGGACGACCCGGTGTTCGACGGGGTACTCGCCGGCTATTTTCCAGAATCGATCCGTGTCCTGGTTCCTCACCACATTCGCAGGCATCCACTGGCGCGGGAGATCGTGGCGGTCGTCGTGACCGGACACATGATCGACCGCGTCGGGCCCGGCATGATTCACCGGCTGGAGGAGAGGCTGGGCGTGAGCACTGCCGATATCGCGGTCGCGTATGCCGTCGTGCGCCAGGTTTTCGACATCGACCATCTGTGGGACATCGTTGCCGATCTACCTGGAATCCCGCAGAGCACCAGGCTGGTTTTGCAGTTCGGTGTTCAGGATCTGATCGAGCGGACCACGTCGTGGTTGTTGCGCAACCGCGACGAACAAGCGACGCCTCTGGAGACGATCGAACGCTTCACGCGGCCGGTACGTGAACTCCGAGCATCGTTGCCGGAGTTGACCGGCGATCTCGTCGTCGATCAGAACACTTTTCGACTCCTCTCCGAGGCATTCGCGTTGGAGACGACAGCCCGGTCGCTCGCCCGACCGATAGCGCACGTGGCGCAGACATATCTCGAATTCGGCCGCGCCGTGGGTCTCGACCAGTTGGTGGAACGCTCCTCTGTCGCCTCCGGCGGAGCCGACTACTGGGACGCCATGGCAAGCGCGATTCTGGTCGATGCGATTCGTGAGCACTGGCACAACATGACCGAACAGGTCCTGTCCGAGGCGGTACACACCGAATCTGCTACCGACGCCGTTGCAGCGTGGCAGTCTGTGCACACCAATTCCGTCGAACGATTGGCCCAGATGGTCGGTGAACTCCACAGCGTGGAAGGGCTGAGCAATTCGCAAGTGTGCGTGGTGAGCGCAGAGCTGTCGCTCGCCCTGTCTCGGTGCCGATGATTCGCACTACCTCTACCTGTTTCGATCGAAACGAAGGAGCCGTCCCCATGCGCTTGATCGTCGGATATCTCGCCACCCCCAGCGGTAAGGACGGTCTTACCCTCGGGGTGCAGCTCGCCCGCAGCCTGGGTGCTCAACTCGACATCTGCATGGTTCTACCGCCGGACCGCACCGTTGCGTCCAGAGTCCCCGCCGAAACCGGTTACGAGGACGTCCTGGTCACACGAGCGCAAGGCTGGCTCGACGAGGCGAAATCGTTGGTGCCGTCCGACATCGAGGTCGCCGTGCACGCGAGTTTCAACGACTCGTTCGCCCAGGGACTGCTGGACGAGGTGGCTCGGCTGGGGGCCTCGGCCATCGTCGTGGGTGCGTCCGGAGACGGCCTGCTCGGACGGCATTCCGTCGGCTCGGTCTCGACCGAACTGCTGCATTCGGCACACGTGCCGCTTGCACTCGCGCCGCGCGGCACCCGGCACTCGTCCGCTCGGGAGATTCGTCAGGTGACCTGCGCACTCGGAACCAGGACGGGAGCGGATGTATTGCTGCGGACGGCGGTACGCACCTGCGAGAGAATGCACACTCCACTGCGGCTCGTGTCCCTGGTTGCGCTCGACCCCCGCAACGATCTTCGCGATGCCCGGGACAGCTACGACAGCGCGCGTGACCGTGCCGTCGCGCACGCACGTGCCCTCGTGGACGAAGCGAAATCCACGTTGCCGGACGACTTTCCGATATCGGTGACCATCGCGGACGGATCGTCCGTCGAGTCTGCGGTGCGGACGCTCGACTGGCAGGACGGCGACCTCGCCATGGTCGGCTCCAGCCGCCTTGCCCAACCGCGCCGACTCTTTCTCGGTTCGACGGCCGCGAAGATGCTTCGCGTCCTGCCCGTTCCCATGGTGGTCGTCCCCAAGCAGGAGTTCGAATCATGAATCCGTCGACGGAAGGCTCGAATATGGGCAAGAACGCAAGCGGGCCCTCGCCCACTGCCGGTGAAGTCAGCGCCAAGGGGCTGGCGACAGGCACAGTCGGCACCTTCTCGGGTGCGATACTCGGAATCTCCTCTGTCGCACCGGGTTACACTCTGACGGCAAGCATCGGTCTGATCGTCGCGGCCGTAGGTCTGAAAATGCCGGCAATCCTGATCGCGGGCTTCGTTCCGATGTTTCTCACCGCTTATGCCTACCGCGAGCTGAACTCCGAGTCTCCCGATTGCGGCGCGTCGTTCACGTGGTCGACCAAAGCATTCGGACCTTACGTCGGATGGATGTGCGGTTGGGGCATGGTGATTGCGACGATCATCGTGTTGTCCAACCTTGCGGCCATCGCGGTGCAGTTCTTCTATCTGTTCATAGCGAAGTTGTTCGACACACCGTCGATCGCCGATTTACCGGGCAACAAGTTCGTCAATGTCGGTACGACGCTGGTGTTCATCGCAGCGGCCACCTGGATCGCCAGCAGAGGCATCACCACGAGCGAAAAGCTGCAGATCGTCACGGTCGGCTTTCAGATGGTGCTTCTCGTCGTCTTCGCCGTCGTTGCGCTGATTCATGTCGGAGCAGGAGACGCCCCGGGCGAGGTCACTTTCGACTTGGACTGGTTCAACCCGTTCACCGGCGTGGCCGTCGGTGCGTTCGTCATCGGACTCACGGGATCCATCTTCGCTTTCTGGGGTTGGGATACGTGCCTGACGCTCGGCGAGGAATCCAAGAACCCCAAGACGACGCCCGGCCGCGCCGGGTTGCTCTGCGTGGCAACCATTCTGCTCACCTACCTACTCGTCGCGGTGGCCGCCATGATGTACGCAGGGGTAGGCGAGGACGGCCTGGGCCTGGGTAACCCGGACAACGCCGAGAACGTCTTCGGCTCTCTGGCCGACCCGGTGCTCGGCAAATGGGGCGGGCTGCTGCTGTTCCTGGCCGTGCTGGTGTCCTCACTGGCGAGTTTGCAGACCACGTTCCTTCCGGCTGCGCGAACGATGCTGGCGATGGGTTCCTACGGTGCCTTCCCCAAGAAGTTCGCCGAAGTGTCACCTCGCTTCCTGGTGCCTTCCTACGCAACCGTCGTCGCAGGGGCCATCACCGCAGGGTTCTACACAGTGGTCACATTCCTGTCCGAGCGCACTCTGATCGACACCATCGCGGCCCTGGGCATCATGATCTGCTGGTATTACGGCATCACGGCTTTTGCCTGCATCTGGTATTTCCGCGGCAGGCTGTTCGACAGCGTCCGTAACACCGTCTTCCGCTTCCTGTTTCCACTTCTCGGTGGCCTCATGCTGCTCGCCGTTTTCGTCATATCACTCGGCGAGAGCATGAATCCCGACAACGCCAGCGGAGCCTCGATCGGCGGCATCGGACTCGTGTTCTTCCTCGGCTTCGGCATCCTCGTCCTCGGTGCTGTGCTGATGATCGTCATGAGGTTTCGCCATCCCGCATTCTTCGAGGGCAAAACCCTCGACCGCAACACCTCCGCGTTGCGAGACGAAAGCGATCTGGCGGGCAGATAACCGAGGCCCGAGAAGCTCGTGACTGCTTCGTGACGTACCGCAGCCTGCCGTGAGTGTTCGCACGACGACGTCGACGCCGAGGACGGCGGGATTGCTCGGCAGCTGCGGTTCCGCGTCCCGCCGGCACAGCGGTGGCGCTGCTCGACGACGAATGCGGCACGAAGTTCCCGACGGGACAACTTATCTGACCGACCATCCGATTGGCCCCTATCGCCGAGCTGGATGGCCGAGGACTTCGACCCCTTCGGTATCGAATCGTTCGGTAGTGGCCGAAGCTCTGTAGCGACGAAATTGGCTCCGGCACAGCGGCGGACATGACCACTTGCCCCCACCGACTCACCTGACCGCGGCCACATCAGGACGTAGACTCCCCTTCATGACGCGTCCCGAACCATTCGTTTCGACGACTATTGCTGCGGCGCTGGATGACCTGAGAACACGACTTCGCGCAACACGGTGGCCGGACAGTCCTGCCGATGCTGGGTGGTCACTCGGTGTCGACGTCGGTTACCTTCGTGAACTCGTCGAATACTGGTCCAACGAATTCGACTGGGGAGCGCAGGAGTCTGCCCTGTCGAAGCATCCTCGATTCCGGGTCGAAGTCGGCGATCTGGGCATCCACTTCGTGCACGCGCGGGCAGTGGCACCTGTGGGCCCGGTTCTTCCCGTGGTTCTCAGCCATGGATGGCCGGACTCGTTCTGGCGCTACTCGAAAGTGGTGTCGCTGCTGACCGATCCGGGCGCACACGGTGCCGACCCCGCCGATGCATTCGACGTCATCGTGCCCGACATGCCGGGCTACGGCTATTCGGATACACCGGCAGGCACCCCTTTGAATTCGATTGCGGTAGCCGGCGTTTGGGCCGAGCTGATGCACATTCTGGGGTACACCCGTTATGGGGCTGCCGGAGGCGACATCGGCAGCGCCGTGAGCCGGTACCTCGCACTCGATCACCCCGACTCTGTCGTGGCCGTCCATCGTATGGATGCGGGACTGCCCGTGTTCACCGGCGACCGCGCCGAACTGTCACCGCAGGAGCAGGACTTTCTCGACAGGTCCGCCGCGTGGGGCAGTACAGAGGGTGCATACGCTGCGATGCACCGCACGAAACCGCAGACCGCTGCCGTCGGGTTGACCGACTCCCCGGCCGGGTTGGCCGCATGGATCGTCGAGAAGCTGCGAGGGTGGACCGACGGCGACGGTGACATCGAGCGCAATTTCACCAAGGACGAGATCCTCACGAACGTCACCCTCTACTGGCTCACCGAGACCATCGGCTCGTCGATGCGTATGTACAACGCCAACGCGTCCATTCCCTCGGAGCAGCACGCCCGCCGCGTCGAGGTGCCGTCAGGGTTCTCGTTCTTTTCGGGTGACCTCTTCACGAATCCGCCCCGCGCGTGGCTAGACCGCGTCGCGAATGTCGTTCGTGTGAAAGAACTTCCGCGCGGCGGGCACTTCGCTCCGTTCGTGGAGCCCGAGCTGTACGCTCGAGAATTACGCGAGTTCTTCCGACCGTATCGCTTAGCCCTTGCGTAGAGCGGCCCAACACACCTGAATTCCTGTGCGCCCAGCACCTGATTCCCGAAGCGCTAACGGGGTTCGTCGAGTTTTAATGCCAATTCCATGCACCGCAGGCGTGCAGGAGAGAAGTCGTACGGCATCATCCGGACGGCCTCGGTGAGGCTCGTCGACCCGCACGCCGGACCGGCGTCGGCGGGAGCGGGCTGCGACTCGTCCCAGGCGTCGAATCGGGCGTCGTCGGCCTGCGCCAGGCCGGAGCTCTCGATGACCGCATGGAGGGCGGTCTCGAAGGCGTGCCGTTCGGCCGCGACCCCCGCCACGCGGGGGTCGTCGACGGAGACCGAGTCGTCGAGCGCCCCTTCGGCGGCGTCGACTCGGTCGGAATACTCCCGCAAGTCCAGGTGGGTGGCCAGGGCGATGACACGCGACGCCTGGACCGACGCGCCGAGCTCGCCGAAGATCCGCTCGGTCACGAGCAGGGTGTCCAGGTCGTCCTGCCGCACCGCTCCCTGGGGCAAGTCGACGAGGCGCTCACTCACGACATCGGAGAGCAGGCCCAACCTGCTCCCCCGCGCACGCATGCGCTGCACGGCGGTCCGTTGCCGCTCGAGTTCGGCCTGCCTGGCGACGATGACCCCTTCGAGCCGATCAAGGATGCGCGCGACGTCGCTGTCGGAGGTGCCGGACGCGTCGGCCAACGCGTCGCGGATATCGTCGAGGGCAATGCCGGCGTCCGCCATTCGGCGGATCCACATCAGCCGAATCATCTCGTCGTAGCCGTAGCGGCGGCGGTCGTCGCTCCCCCGCTCGGGCTCCGGCAACAGACCGATCTGGTGATAGTGGCGAATCGCTCGCGGAGTGGTGCCGACGAAGGCGGCGGCTGCCCCGATCGTGACTTGGCGCGGCGGGATGAAGGACGAGAACATGTGCGAGCCTTCCTCATTGGGCGGAATATGCTCACTGCACCACATGACCCTACGGAAGGTGCAACTCGCCGCCTGATTTCGCGCGTCGGGCAACACTGCACCGAAGTCTCACATTGCCCTCCCCCTTTGCTGAAACAGCAAACATTCTTGCTTATTCACACGTTGTCGTCGATCCTGTGAAGAACACCGAACGAGATGGAGATGCCTGACAATGACCTCGACTACGAACAACGACTCGGATCGCACAGGTGATGTTGACGTCAGGGAGGGCAGACATGAGCCCTTCTCGGCCGCTATGGAAGCTCTTGTGGCCGAACGCGTTCTCGGAGATCGCCGCCACGGCGTTTCCATCTGACGACAGAAGGTGGCCCGGGACGCCGGCGCGGCTACCGGACGACGCTTACGCCGAGCAACCACTCGTCCGGGGCGAACAGTTCGCAATGGACACGCGACTTGTCGACCCCACAGTCGACGAGTTGCGATCTGGCGGCCTGCACGAAACCGCTACCGCCGCACACGAAGAACGTCGCACCCTGAGGAATTTCGACAAGAGTGAGATCCAACCGCCCATGGTGTGCATCGGCCACATCACCGGGCTCCTCGTACCAGAGTTCGAGGACGGCGTTCGGCAAGGCGTCGACCAGTTGTCCCTGACGGGCTCGAAGCGGATGGTCGGCGGGGCTACGGTCTGCGTGGACAACCAACACCTCGGATTGCGTACCAGACAGAGCGAGATGTTCGAGAATCCCGTTCATCGGCGTGATGCCGATGCCGGCCGAGATCAATACGGCGGGCCCTGCAGAGATGTCCTCTGTCGGCAGATCACCGAACGGGATGCTGATGTCGACGAGGTCTCCCGGGCGTAGCGTGCTCGAGATCCAGTTCGACACTTCACCTGCCGGGCAGCCACCGCTGGCGACGACAGGCTTGACGGCGAACGTCAATTCGCCTGTGTCACTGCCGGAGATGAGGCTGTACTGGCGGATCTGTCGCGCGCCGTCGGGCAGAGTCACTCCGACCGAGACGTACCCACCCGGGTGCTCCTTTCGAAGCTCGGGCCAGTCGCCGGTCACACCGATCACCACTACCCCGGACGGATCTTCGGTGCGCGTAGTGACGATTCCGCGGTGAAAGACCTGTCCCGCAACCACTCCCGCGCTCTCGTAAAGGCGGTTCTCGAGATCGACGAGAGTGTCGGCCATCATCCAATACACCCGGTCCCAGGCTTCGGCGACTTCGGTCGTCACTGTCTCGGCACCGAGTACGTCGACGATCGCAGCGAAGAGGTGCTCGTACACGATCGAGTACTGGTCGGCGGTAATTCCGAGAGATGCGTGCTTGTGTCCGATCCGGGACAGCATTTCGTCCGGGTGCGGCAGCGTCGGGTCAACCAGATGGGTGGCGTACGTCGCGATCGACGCGGCCAGAGCTCGTTGTTGTGCTCCCTGTGCCTGATTCCCGCGGTTGAACAGATTTCGCAGCAGCTCCGGTCGTGCGGCGAACATGCGCGCATAGAAGTTTGTTGTGATGGCGTCGATATTGGCACCCACCAACGGCAACGTCGATCTGACGACGTCGACGTGATCGGGTTGAAGCTCGTGATCGACAGTGAGGGGACCGAACGTGGACATAGGTATTCCTTCCAAGGGACCGCCGACGTCGAAATGGCAGGTCAGGGTGAGGGAAAAGCGACCATTGCGAGTGGAATGGTCGGGGACGCGGCTAGATCGTCGATCGTGTAGCGGTCGAGTTCGCCATAGAACGCTTCTTTGGCGACGGCCAGGGCATGCCGCAATCGGCAGGCGGCAAGAAGTGGGCAGGGCCGGTCCCCTACGCACTCGACGACTTCGCGATCGCCTTCGAGCTGACGGATCAGGTGGCCCACCGATATCGATCGACCCGTGTCGGTGAGGAAGAGCCCGCCGGTGCGGCCGCGCTGCGCACGGACGCAGCCCAATCCGACCAAGCGTGTAATCGCTTTCGCTACATGGTGTTCGGACGCGTTGACTCGAACTGCAATGGCTCCAGTGGTCATCCGAGGACCGTCCGGGCCGGCGGCTGCCAGCAACATCATCGCCCGTAGGGCCAGATCGCTGAAGCGAGTCAGTTGCATGTCTACGACGGTACTCAATCCCGCACACCCGATGCGGGTTTTGGAGCGTGGGTTCAAACACCACGATCCGTGCGGTTTTTACACCTGTACATTCCTCTCACAACTCCGAGGCCAATTCTTCGATAATTCGCGTTGCCGGGTCATTGGAAGCGCTGCGGTGCCCGGCACCGGCCCACAGATTGATGCCGTGAGGCTCGGCACTCGGCCTTCGCACTGCCCGCCGTCATCGGGGCAGGCGTCACCGTACTGGCACCAGCAAGTCGATCGGTCGGACGTGGCTCAGCTACAGCGGCGACGCCTATTGGAGCGGATCCGATCGCCGGCCGAAGAAGAAGTATGCGATCGGACCGAAGAAGTTGACGCATATGACCGCGGCCCACAGCCGCTTGCTGCCAGTAACCTGCCTGCTACTACGTAGCGCAAGATCGAGCCACGCGGCCAAAGCCATTGCCACCTGAACAGTGCCGAGAACGACGATGCCGCGGCGGCGTCGTTCGCTTATGCCTTCCTCGGCTTCGGCTTCGGCACCTCGTGCACCGTTCTCCTGCGCACCTGCAGACAGCCACGATGGATCGCGTGGTGCGTTCACAGTCGCACTCGGACAGGTTCGTGGACAAACTGTTCCAGGTCTTGCGCACTGCATTCGAGCAGCTGATGAGCGAGATCCGACAGTGCTCGTGCGACGGCAAGCTCGTCGCCTATCTCGGGGACCATCGGGTCCTCGGGGCTCTTTCGCGCCATCCCTACCCCGGTGAGCTTCGTGTCGCCGCGAGTATGCAACCGCGCCAGGGCACGTGTCTTGTCGTCGTGCTCGTCGATGGTGATTTCGACCGACCAAGTGTGTTCTTCCATGACATGGGCCTTTCTCGACGGGGCTTCATAGTTTCGTCACGGGCCCGGTCATCGTCCGTCGCGGCAGATCATGACGGGACAGTGCGCGTGGTGAACAAGATTGGCACCGGTCGACCCCAGCACCAGCGAGGCGATCGATCCGCGTCCGTGGCTGCCCACGATGACAAGCTGCGACTGCGCGGAGAGATCCACGAGTGTGTGCGAAGCATTCCCCTGGCGCAGTTCGCGATTGATCTGCACGTCCGGGTATTTCTCGGCCCATCCGGCCAAGCTCTCGGACAGGAGTGCTGCCTCCTCACGTTCATAGGCCGGCCAGTCGACGAAATACGGAAGTGCGACTCCGCCGGCTCTCCGAACCGTCCACTCCGACGACGACTCGCTGACGATTGGCCAGAACCATGGTGTCCACTCCGATCTGCGATGGGCGAATGTCCGACAGGATTTTCGGCCACTCCGTGCGGACTCATCGGTACGCAGTCCCATTGCATCCCACGTGGATCGGGCAACTCAGGGTATAACGTCCCAGATTGTCAGGACCTTCGATCGACCCGGCGAGCGGTGCGGACCGTCGTGCCGAATTCGAGGACTTCGGCACCGTGCGACAGGTCCGAAGCCTCTCGTCCCGCTCGACCCGACCCCAGAGGATCGATGCATGACCACTGCGATCGACCAACGAAAGAATCTCACGGTTGTCGGCGTCGACGGCTCCGTGTCGGCTCGGAACGCTGTCCGTTGGGCTGCCACCGGCGTAGTCGGCCGAGACACCACACTGTTGCTCGTCTATGCCGGTGTCGATCTGGACATCACGCGCACCGGAGCACTGGACGCGAACAGTGGCACCGCGTCGGGTGCGCGTGCTCGTGCGCGGTCCGCGCTGGCCGCCGCCCGCGTCATCGCGCTGTCGATCCTGGGCGACGACGCCGATGTGGAGACCGTGCTGGATCCCGGCCCACCCAACGAGGTATTGAACGAGTACGCGGACACAGCTCGGATGCTCGTGCTGGGTTCTCGTCGAAAGGGAACCGTCGCGCGGGCAGTACTGGGCTCGGTCAGTACCGATGTCGCCACTCACGCACGATGCCCGATTGCTGTTGTCCCGCAAAGCTTCACAGGAACGGAGGCAGAGTCCGACACCGCGCCCACAGTGGTGGGCGTCGACTGTTCGTCCAACGACGATGCAGTACTCGACGTTGCCTTCGATCAGGCATCACGACTCGGCACCTCCTTGCTTGCCGTGCACGCGTACGAGTCCTTGCAACCGCGAACCGGGTTCGCCCGATCCATCGACCTGGGGCCGCGCATGCGTGGCGATTCTGCTCCACAGCGGTGGATCGATCACCTCGTTGCCTCGTGGTCCGAGAAGTATCCCGACGTCGAAGTCACGGCTCACGCTGCACACGACCGACCGTCACATGCGCTCCTTGAGTACGCATCCCAATCCCACGCGCAACTCATCGTGCTCGGGGCCAGGAGCCGTGGTGCGATCTCACCGCTGTTCGGCGGATCGACCAGCCGTGCGGTACTCCATCGAGCCGATATACCGGTCGTCATCGTCCCTGCCTGCAAAGGCAAATTGCAGTAACGGCCCTGTGGCAGCACGCCGAAATACCGGCTCTGCCCGAGGAGCAACGCGCGGACGTGTTGACCTTCACCGAGAACGCGACTACGACACAAAGGCTTTCGCCATCTACGACCGAGGAAGTTCATGGATCGGTGCCGAACACGGCGATCGAGGACCTCGGCCCCTCCGAGTGGGGACGTTCGACGACAGCACCGGGTACCGCGTGATCGATAGGGTCGCTTACCGAACCGGAACGAAACGGAGAAGGCATGAACACATCGAAGGTCCAGGCAACCGTCGACGGCACCCTGCCCGACTGCTCTCCGCATCCTCAGACCACCGACAGCACGGCGTACGCCGCCATCGAACAGTTCGACGAGGGGTCGTCGAATTTGGTGGTTCGTGTGGAGGAGGTGGGAGCACGACACTGGTGGATGGCCTTGCTGGCAACGCTGGCAAGTCAATCGGGAAACGCCTACATGCGTTTTGTCGGTGTCGTCGACGAGAAACCCGTGTATTTCAGCGACACGTTCCCAGTGCCCCGAATCTGGGGATCTATTCCGCCACAGGATCAGTGGGCACCGGGCATGACTCGGTGCCTTCACAAACTCTGCCGAGAGATCGAGGACGCGGGCTGGCGACTGCACGAGAACACGATCGATCCCTGGTCGCTTTCGTACGAGCGCACCTCACCTCCGCCCGCGCGCGGGCTCAGTCGAGCTACGTGCTGAGCTACAAGACGTGCATCGACGCCTCTGCGCTCGAAACCGACGAGCGGAAAGGTCCGCTGCAGTTCACCCCATCGTCACCGCGATGGTCATCACGACGGCGAAGACGACGGTCGGCAAAGCCATGGCCGCAAGAAACCCGAGACCGAAGCGATGCCCACCTGAAGTGAAGGTCAGCACGCTCTTGACCAGCAGATTCGATCCAAGCGCAGCGGCGATTGCCTGCAGCGCGCTGTCGACCGTGATGGTGCCTTTCGCAGCAAGGCTCGCCGCCCCGAGAGCACCGGCGTGAGCATCGGCGAGACCCGCCGCAGCTGCGGCGAGCACCGCTCCCCGCGAACCCAGAACGTCAGCACCCCATCGGCCGACGAAGAGGGCGAAGACGAGAACAGCAGCCAACACGAGTGCCGGCCGCAACGAAAACGGCCGCGCGGCGGTATGCGGCTCGACGCCAATGCTCATCACCTCAGCGTCTCGTGGAGCCACTGAGGCACCGCGGTAGACGATGGCAGCGACTACAACGAGCACCATGGCACCCGCAACCACAGGGGGCCACAGTCGTCGAAGAACGTCTGGCTCGACGAAACCGATAACGACGAGCAACTGTATGAAGGTGGCAAGGCTGGCAACGAGCGCCCCGGCGAGCGGTGCCCGCATCTCATCGGCTGTCCGGCTCAGCCGGCCCATCGACGCAGTTGTCGCACTTGCGGATACGAATCCGCCGGCAAGACCCGTGACGAGCAGACCGCGCTGAGGCCCGAGCGTCCGGACGCCGATGTATCCGATCCATCCGATACCGGTGAGCAGAACGACGAGGAGCCATACCTTGGCCGGGTTGAGCACACCGTAGGGTCCGATTTCGCGATCAGGTAACAACGGCAGGATGACAAATGCCGCCACGAGGAACTTGATGGCGTCTTCGAGTTCGATCTCGCTGACCATCTGACGGGCGAAGCGATGAATGCGATACTTCGACATCAGCAGTCCGGCCACGATCACGGAAAGGGCGACGGCTACCGACGGGTCGGTATAGGCGAGTGCACCGAGCAGATAGGCCACCAACGCGGCTATCTCGGTAGTGGTCCCCGCGTCCTGCTCGCTGGTGCGGAGATAGGCAAGCGCCATGAGCAGCCCTACGACGACGATGCCGGCTGAGACTGCCCAGATGTCGAAGCCGGCGGCGACGGCTCCGGCAAGAGACAGCAGCGCGAACGAACGCGACCCGGCCGGGAGCGTGCGGATATGGCTGCGTTCACGCTCGAACCCGAGCAGCAGTCCGATGGCGAGCGCCACCAGGAAGGGCTCGACGTCCATCCAGCTCACGACAGTTTCACCGATCGTGCACTACTGGAACGGATTTGCCGCACCGTCCACCTTCTATCCTCGAGTCTTCGATGGATCCCGCGGTCGGATCGAGTTCGCATCCACGGCCGGTCACGACGTCAGCTCTCAGCGTCGCAGTAGATCACGATCCCATTGTCCGCAACTACATAGGGGAAGAGACAGGGCGGAAGGTCCCTCACGCGTATGACTCACGCCATCGCCCTAGGTGCGGTCCGGCAATGTTCCGACATCACCGAACGATTGGTAGAGAGCACCATCTGTACCGTGTTCTGTCCGCTCCACTCGGACTTCGAACGGGATCCGAATCCGAGATAGCCCGCACCGATCCGGCCGTGCTCAGCGGTGAGAACCTGCCGACCGGAATAGCCATTCCGAGCTCCCCGTTCGCCGTCGGCGTCATCTCACTGCTACTGGGCTACATCTCGTAGTCGCCGGTGGGGGCACTCGATCACGCGGAGCTGAGTCCAAAGCGATGCCATCGCGCTCCCACTCGATTGGAAGCGTGATGTCTCGGGCAATTGCACGGTGCTCGCGATCCGCTTCGCGACGGCGGGCGGAAGCTCCGGCTCAACAGCCACCGACCGGCCGTCCGCGGGGATGCTCGCGACACCGGCCGAAAGGTACAGCATGATCGAGAAGAACCAGCTGCAGTCGCCGGGCGAGCGCCGATGATTTCTCCACTATTCAACGGTCCACAGCCGACGGTGAGGCATGCGTGGGGCGCAGGCGTGACGCCCGACCACAAAGTCACTCTTGCCCCAGATGCCCCGCTGCCACTGTCGTGTATGCGGACTTTGCTCGTGCCATATTGCCGAGCTGAGACCTACCCTGAGCTGCACATATCCGCCGAGAATTGTTCGAGCAAGCTTCGGCCAGTCCGCGGATTCAGATCCGCTGCGCCACCTGTCCATTCACGTACATCCAAATACGCAGAGTCCACGACACCCGCCGAATCTCGTTGCATATCCGAAAAGTTCGGATTTATATGGACTCCAGTGCCCCCAGTCGGACTCGAACCGACACTTGACGGATTTCAAGGTCCCTGGAAGTGGATCCACCCAGACGTCAGTGGACTCGATATTTGTTTACTTCACAACACTTTTCGTTCATAACCGTCCAGCCCAGTCCAGGTCCGAACGTACCGACTTGTGACACTCTCGTGACACCGAACTGCCGCCGATCCTCCGACACCGGACAGTCCTGATCGGTGTCGTACAGCCACGGTATCGGATGGACGAAGAGCGTCCTTGCGATCGACGCTCTGTGCGGACTAGGGACAACGAGACTCATTCGTCGCGAACCCGTATCGCCCCCTAGTCAGTCGAAAAGCGCAACGGCGAACCCCGCCGCATTGGTCTAACGGCTTGTTGGACAAATGAGGCTCCAGGCGAAGCGTTAGCCATCCGGCGATGATGCTGACGGAAGCGAACAATTGCCGAGTTGCCAACAACAGACACGATGCCGCCGACGACATCGCGCGGAAACAGCAGTTTCCGCACCGTCATCAATCCATGGAGGCGAGTAATGCTCCACCGACTAGAGGTAGATCTCCGATAAGACAGATAATGTCGCTCAGCCTACTGCATGTGCTGCACAGCAACAGGTTTCGGCGATGCTATCCAGCCTGAACGTGATGCGTCCGACTTGGTCGGCGACCAGCTGTGGCGGCAGGCAACGATCGAAGACGAAGCTACTTCGTCACCCACTGCCACGCGGAACTGGCCGCACAACGATGGGCGCAGTACCCGCTCAGCGGAAGTAGCCTGAGCCTAACGGTCAACTGCCTTAAGTTTCCCTGCTCGTTCGGTCTTCAGCATGGCGCGCATGTGCGCGGCCATTGCTTCGGCATTTGCCGGCAGCCCGGTGAAGATTTCGAACGCGTCGACTGCTTGATGCACGGCCATTCCGGTTCCCGAGAGTACTCGAGCCCCGATACTGCGGGCGGCGGCAATCAGTTCGGTTTCTGCGGGTCTGTATACGATGTCCGCGACCCACAGGTCGGATCGAAGACAGTCCACGGACACCGGTGTACCGGGGTGGGCGGTCATGCCCATCGGTGTCGCGTTGACCAATCCTGTGGCTGACGAGATGGCAGCAGGCCCGTGAAGAACTGTCGATGTGGTGACGGTGCGTCCTGGAAACGCCTCGTTCAGAAGATCGACTGTCTGCGATGCACGGCGCGGGTCGGTGTCGATGATGGTGAGCGTGCCGACCTCCGCCGCCATGAGTGCATACGCGACGGCGATACCTGCACCGCCGGCACCGATCTGCACGACGGATGTCAGATCGGCGTCGGGCAGTCCCCGCTCGAGGCTCGCTCCGAATCCTGAACTGTCGGTGTTGTATCCGATCGATTGGCCGTCCCGAAAGAGAACGGTATTGACCGCGCCGAGGCGCGCGGCATCGGGCGAGAGCGAATCGAGCAGTGGCACCACGGACTGCTTGTACGGATGGGTAATGTTGAGTCCACGAAATCCCAGTTCAGCTGCGGCGGAGACCAATCGCGGGAAATCCTCGGCATCTGCTCCGGTGACGTCGGTATCGATGATGCGATAGGCATACGTCAGCCCCTGACGTCGACCCTCTCGCTCGTGCATGGCCGGGGTCATCGACGCCGAGATCCCGCTGCCGATGAGGCCGCACACCAACGAGTCCATCGGATCCCTTGCATACTTGTCGGTTCCAGCGATCGTCTCTCGCGTGGTGCTCACGAGGCCCTCTCCGTCGCGCGGGAGAGCGGAACGGTGACGAACGATGCTGCGCCTGCTGCCACCGAAACGGATTGCTCGGCGGTACGAAACTCATCGGCGGGAATCATTCCCGGTAGTCCATCGGTGCCGGGGTTGCGGTCGAAGCGGGGAAAATTCGATCCGGATATGTCGACGCGTATGCGGTGCCCAGCTAGCACGCGGTAGGCAGTGTCGCCCACGTCCACCGACACTCGGGTCATGCCGGACGACGCGTCGGTTGTGTCGAGAGGCAGCGGCGTCCGCACGATGCCGTCGACGATGTCGAGGGCGCGGCCGTTTCGATCGATGTCGATCAGTTTGACGGCCCAGTCCGAAGATGGCGCAGTAGAGGTGACGAACAGTGTCGCGTGCACCGCACCGAGAATGTCGGTGTCGTGCTCGAACGGACTGCTCGTGTACCGCAGGATGTCGGTTCGAGCGTCGAGTACACCCTGGTCTTGTTGCCCGGTGCAGTACCCGCTGTCGGAGCCGAGGAAGAAGTTCGCCCCGCCCACGGTAGGAACCGGATCGTGCGGATCGTGGATGAAGCTGTCGACGCCCTCGATAGCGACCCCTGGATCGGTAACCAGCACCCCGTCGGGGTGCAGGAAGAATTCCGTGTCACGCGCTCGACGCGGTGGCCACACCGTCTCGTCGGACCAGCTGTTGGCCCCGCCCATGACGAAGACACGCACTTTGCTGTGCGGCGCAGTGTCCTGAACAGTGTCGGTGATACGTGACAGCACGAAGTCGACCTGCTCGCGGATGATCTCAGCGGCATCGGCAGACGCCCGGTATCCGTAATTCGCCTGGCCCAGTACCGATCCATTGGCAGTGTGTGCCCACGGGCCGATGATCAATCGCGAGTCCGGGTGGCGATTTGCACGGAACTCTCGCACTGTGTCTGCAAGAAAGATGTCATGCCACCCGCCCACGTACAGGGCAGGTACTCCGGTCTCACGCGGCTCGGGCCTGGAAGCCCGCGCCCACCACTGGTCACGTTCGGGGTGTTCGAGCCACTTCTGCCACGTCGGGAAGTGTTTCGCGAGAGTTGGCACGTCTGTCAGCGGGGTCGTGGCGACCGTAGCCCCGAAATCGTCCATGGCCGCGTCCCATTCGAGGCGGTCGTCGGTCATGTCCTGCCCCTGTGATGCGCGGCGTTCTATCGACGCGTTGGCGTGGCGCATCGCCCAGTAGACCAGCATGCCGTGGAAAAGAGCCCCGCCACGGTAGACGAAGTCGTACGGGTCTCCCGAGCACACTTCCAACCCCATCGCTTCGACGCCATGGGGCTCACCTGCGACTGTGTAGAGCTGGGTCAGAGCAAGGTACGAGCGACCGAGGCTCCCCAACCGCCCGTTCGACCACGGTTGCGTACGACACCACGCGGCGGTATCGACCCCATCCTGAACCTCGTGGACGAACGGTTCGAACTCGCCCTCCGACTGTCCGGTACCGCGTGTGCTCTGGACGACGACCGCCGCCCCACGTCGAGCAATGGCGATCGTATCGAGTTGAACTGCGGTGAACGGCAGGTACGGGGTACGAATCACGATGACAGGAACCCGCAGGTGGGTGTCGGGACGTGTCACAGTGGCGTGCAGCGAGGTCCCGTCGGACATAACGAAAAAGGCATCCTCGACCACGATCTTGAATCGAACCGAGGCGTCCATTGTATCGGGACGGCGCAGGTCTTGAAGAGTCATCGCGCATTCACCTGTTCGCCTTGGATGTGGATGCACCGAGTTCGGCGGTAGGAGTGCGGTGGGTCTCGCGTGCCGTCAACGCACCGACGCCGGCCAGAGCGATCGCGACTCCCGCGACCAGCAGCACACTCGTCATCGGTGAAGTCTCATCTCCTCTGAGCCACTGCACGATCGAGGGTGCAAATCCGAACAGCAGCAGGCCGATCTGCATACCGCAGGCCATGCCGAGCGTCCGAACGCGGGTGGGGAACATTTCCGTGAAGAATGCCGGAATGATGCCGTTGGATGCGGTGTACAGGAAGCCGAGGAAGACTACTGTTGTTACGGCGATTGCGGCTGTGTTCGCAGTCTCGATGGCCTTGAAGAACGCCCACAGTCCGATGAATGAACCAACAAGACCGGTGATGAAGACCGGCTTGCGGCCGAATTTGTCTGCGACGATGCCCCACAGTGGTTGAGAGCCGATGGCGATCACATTTGCAGCCAGTACGGATGTCAACATGACGTCTCGGCTGACACCGACAGAATCGCTTGTGGCGTAGGACAGTCCGAACACCGTGGCCAAAGAGGACGGAACGGCGTAGAAGGAGCACAGGAGTACCCGTCCGGTGTCGCGCCAGTGATGCTTGAGCATGTAGCGGATAGGAGTTCTGTCGATGGTTCCCTGCGCTCGGGCCTGCTCGAATTCCGGTGTCTCGGGAACCATTCGACGCACGAACACCGCAACGACGGGGATTACTACGCTCAGCAGGAACGGTATGCGCCATCCCCAGGTGTACAGGGCTTCGTCGGGCAGCATCGCAACAGGGATGAAGGCGAGACTGGCGAGTGCCTGACCACCCTGCACTCCCGACATGGTCCAACTCGACATGAACGCTCGCCGGTTGTCAGGGGCGTGTTCGAGACTCAGGGCCGATCCTGCCGACGCCTCGGCGGCGGTGGAAAATCCCTGCAGGATACGGAAGAACACCAGCAGAATCGGGGCAGCGACCCCGATCGTGTCGTACCCGGGCAGAAGACCGATCCCGAGCGTGGCCGCACCCATCAGCAGGATGGTGAACTGCAGCAATATCTTTCGTCCGATTCGATCACCGACCGATCCGAGAACGAACGCACCGACCGGCCGCGCCAGGTAGGAAACCCCGTAGGTGGCGAAGGACAGCATGAGGGCGGTCGAGGTGTCCGATTCGGGGAAGAACACCCGCGGGAAGATCAACGCCGCGGCAGTGGCGTAGAGCATGTAATCGTAGTACTCGAGCGAGCTACCGACGAGGCTGGCAGCAGAGGCCATCTTCGCCTTGGATTCACGGAACCGGGATGTCGACCGAGGGGGCTCACCGGGTGCCGTCTCGGCAATGTTGCGCATGTGGGTACACCGTTTCTCGGTCGCAGTGGATTGAAAGTAGTCCGCAACGCTGTGCCAGCCGCCGTGATCCATGGGGTGATCTCCGCGGTGCGAGCGCCGTCGTTGTGTCCCGAGTCACGCTAATCGCGCTTACTATTACTGACAAGACAGAGAACCCGATAGAACTATTCGCGAAAGACATACCACCATGTCGACTCCCCTATCCCCCGTCAGTGGTGACAGCTACCCCGGAATACACCTGCTGCAGTTGTTCGACGCCCTCTACCGAACGCGCAACGTGAGCCGAGCCGCTGAGACCCTGGGCATCAGCCAGCCGACAGCCAGCACCTGGCTCAAGCAACTGCGCCGTCACTTCAACGACGAGCTGTTCGTCCGGCGCGGTGGTGCCATGCATCCCACGTCTCGCGCCGAGGATGTCGCACCGACTGCGCGCGAGGCAATCGAGGCCATGCGCACTCTCAGCCGAAATGCACGCGAGTTCGACGCAGGTTCGAGTCAGCGCACCTTCCGGATGCACTGCCCGGACGGGACGCACTTGAGTCTTCTCCCAAGTTTGTGCGATCGCATCATGCGCGAGGCTCCCTCGGTACACCTGACCGTCTCGATGTTGAGCGGAAGTCCCGAAGAAGACCTGCGCGAGAACGCAACCGACATCACTGTCGCGGTCTCCTCGCGTGCACTCCAGAGAGAATTTCGCTCGCAGGTGCTGTCGGAACAAGGCTGGTTGTGCCTGATGCGCAAGGACCACCTGGCAGCCTCGGGCGGCTTCGATATTGCGCACTACAGAACCTGTGGGCACGTCAACGTCCGGCAGAGCGGGTGGTCGCACCTGCTCGACAGCAGCCTGGCGGCTCAATCGTGGTCCCGCCGTGTGGTTGTCGACATGCCTGGGGTGCTCGGTATCCCCGACCTATTGTCATCGACGGATCTGGTCGCGACCATGCCCGCACACATCGCGACACTCCTGGCACGTGACTCACGGCTTGTCTTCGCCCCGTGCCCGGTACAGGTTCCCCGTTTTTCGGTGTGCATGTACTGGTCTCACCGCTACGACAATGACCGAGGCCATCGCTGGCTACGAAATCTCGTCAGCGACAGATTTCTCGAACCCGAGCTGGGACTGCCAGCGGTAGAGTGACCAGCCGAACAATAGGGCGAGTTCCTGTTCCATTGGTACCTGCAATACCGTCGTCGAGGGCCTCACGTCGGCTCTCCTTGTGTCGGCATTGGGAGCAATACGACCACTTTCGATATGCAAGGTTGCCAGTAAACGTCTGCATATGCTGTGCGGCAACATGTTTCGCTAATGCGCTGACACCGAAACCAGTCGGCGATTCCAATGGAGCTGGTTCGACGAACAGGCTGAAGCGCCCGGGCTGCCTGCCCGCGTTCGCCGCCGTAGGACAGTTGGTTGGAGCGAGCTCCGACGGACACCACTGTAGCTGGAATGCCTATGGGCCCGGGTTGTACGAGGTCCACCCTTCGCCCGGACCTGATTCCTCTTCGGGGTCGGTCGCGAGGAATCCGTCGTCGACAGTGTTGGAATCGGGTCGCGAGTCCTCGATGAGGTCACGTGCGGCCCGTGATTCGTCACCGTCGATGGTCGGTTCTTCCAAGGCGGGGTCGTAGTCGTCGTCCGTTTGGTCGTCGATGGGCTGGCCGTCTGGTCGACTACTTGGATCGCTCACGGTGCTGGTCTCCTGTTCGGTTCTTGAGACTGGCGTACTCGAATCGCGAGTCATTGTCCATGCGCCTGCCAGGCCCACGACTAGTAATACTGCTGCCACCGCTGTTGCGACAGACGCCTTCGCGCTTGCACGCATCGCACCTCCGACCTGAGTGTCCCGTCGGTGCGCCTCTGGCACACCGACCGGACGGATCTATGAACAGGCTATGCGTCTAGCCGTGGACAACAACTGGCGTGTCTGAGCCCGCCCCTAGGATGTCGTGATGCCTTCGCGCCGCCCCGATCCCGCTGCACAGATCGTGTTCGACGCCTACCAACGCACCCCTGGCCCGGTGGCCTTCCTGGATGAGTCGTATCAGGCCCCAGACGGTGTTGCTGCACACCGGGACACCTTCTATGTGTTCACCGCCGTCATCGTCGAACTCGACGCGATGGATGAGCTAGGGGTGGGCATCGGGGGCATCGCCGACGGAACGTACTGGCACACCACGAAAGCGCTGCAAACCTCATCTGGAATCGACCAGACCCGCGACATGCTCGACTTCCTCGCCGATGGGCACGAAGCATGTGTGATCGCGCACCAAATCCCAGTCGGAGCCGACGACACTGACGCTCAGACCGCGCGGACCGCCTGCTCTCGCCAGCTCGCGATCGAGCTCGGAGCCGGCCGCGACGATGTGTGGCCAGCTATCGATCTGTTCGTGCTCGAGGAACGCAATCAGAGCAATTACAACGCCGATCGGACCAGGCGGCCAAGCGTGGCGCGCTCGGAGCATTTGACATATTGCAATGCGGCTAACAGATCTCAAATTACTCAGTCTAGCAACTACATTCGTTGCATTCCCTGTTCGCCAAGGCGCAGTTCGTACCGAGTTCCGACAGACTTGTGACACCGAGAATTTCAGCCAAGATTCGCAACACCCTGACTTGCAGAAATATAACCACCGGCACGGCCAAGTTAGCCCGGAGTCGGATTTGAAGCCGCTGCCTCCGATATTGTTTATTCACAACGCTTTTCGTGCATGACCGTCCAGCCCAGTCCAGGTCCGAACGTACCGACTTGTGACACTCTCGTGACACCGAACTGCCGCCGATCCTCCGACATCGGACGGTCCTGATCGGTGTCGGATTGCCACGGTATCGGGTGGACACAGAACGCCCTGGCGATCGACGCTCTGTGCGGAGTCGTGACAACGAGACTCATTCGTCCCGAATCCATATCGCCCTCGAGTCAGTAGGACCGTGCGACTGCGGGCTCCACAGCGACGACTTTGCATCAGCGCACTTCAGCGTCGAACGGGCAGGTTTCGTCACTGCCCTTGTACGGCCGGGTTTCGCTACCCGGCCGCCTGCTTGATCTGCTTGGAGTTGCGGAGCCGTCAGAGCAGCGGTCGCCTGGAGCGCGCCGGCGGTTCGGCAAGAAACCACCACGCTCTGTACCGCAGTCGACGCTGTTCTCGGCCACCGACCTAAAGGTCGCACTGCCAAGACATGACATCTGTCATGTCCCGCCGATGATGCTGTCACCAGATCCGATGTTTGTGTGCACTGTTGTGCCCCGGTCGCCGAGACGACAGTAGGGGATGTACAGAGCGAACCGACGCATCGACGAGGAGGGCACCATGAACACGCCGGAATCGACATCGGCCGACAACAACGAGACGCATACAGTTCCCGGTCGCAAGACCACTGAAAAAGTCAATGCCACAGAGCTTCTGCTCGACAGCCTCGGCGGAACCAGCGGAATGATCTACACAGCCATTCCAGTCGTCGCATTCGTGACAGCCAACGCTCTGGTGGCCCTTCCGGTCGCCGTCGGCGTTGCGATCGCCATCGCATTGGTGATCACTGTCCTTCGGATCAAGCGAGGCGAGCCGATCGCGCAGGCCAGTGGCGGACTACTGGGCGTCGTCATTGCGGGCGGTATCGCCGCCTGGACGGGGTCGGCAGGCGGCTATTTCCTCATCGGCATCTGGCTGAGCCTGGCCGGAGCTGCGCTGATGCTGGCCTCGATACTCGCTCGACGACCATTGACCGGACTTCTGTGGAATGCGCTGCACGGCAACGAGTACGACTGGCGATCCAGTCGCTCGGTCATCCGCGCCCACTACATCGCGACGTCGACATTCGCTGTGTTGTTCGGCGCCCGCTACGTCGTTCAGGACTGGTTGTACGACACCGACGCCACCGGGTGGCTCGCGTTCGCCCGAATCGCGATGGGCACCCCGTTGCTCGCACTGGCAGTGCTCGTCACCGTCTGGGCCTTCCGCCGCTCCACGGCGCAGTTGGTTCACTCGAACCCTGCGTAGGACCTCCCGTGCGCAGTTGACACTTGACTATGCCGTTGGGTCACAGTCGACACTGATTCCGACCTGATCGAACCGGAGGAGAGCGACATGGGCTGGAGCACTCGACAGATCGCCGATCTCGCCGGCACCACCCTGAAGTCGGTGCGGCACTACCACGATGTCGGACTACTCGATGAGCCCGAGCGTGCCTCGAACGGCTACAAGCAGTACAGCGTCACGCATCTCGTACGGCTGATGCAGATCAAACGCCTCACCGAACTGGGATTCTCGTTGGCCGACATCGCCGCTCAGGGTGATGGGCGCGACCATCCCGAACAAGCACTGCGGACCCTGGATGCAGAACTCGGCGCAACGATCGAGCGCCTGCAGCGAGCACGGTTGGAGATCGCGATGCTTCTCCACGACTCTCTTCCGACCGATCTGCCACCCGAACTCGGATCTGCTGCAGCACATCTGACGACAGCAGACCGGCAGTTCATCACCTTCGCCAGCACTGTACTGAATCCGACGGCCCTCGACGCCTACTGCGACCTACTGCGGTCCACTCCGCAGCTGCCCACAGATTCAGAGTTCGACGACCTGCCGGCCGACGCCGTCAGCGCCACCACCAGGGATCTGGCGGAACGAATGGCTCCGCATGTTCGTCGGCTGGCGGCTCGTTTCCCGGCCCTGTTCGACGACACAGAAACCGACGGCGACAGACGGCGGGTGACTCGCGCACTCGCAGTCGCCGTGGAAGACCTGTACAACCCCGCCCAACGCGACGTGCTGCGACAGGTCGCGGCACTCAACGCCACCGATCCCGAATAGAACATCAGCACACGGCAATTCGACAGGAGTCGACCAATCATGACCCTAATCGACAACAGGAGAGCGAAACTCTTCGCTGCAGCGTCAGCGTCGATGCTGCTGCTCGGTGCCTGCAGCCAGTCGCCGTCGGAACCGGACGCCGACTCCGAGCTGTCAGCCGATCTGCAGCAGTTCTACGACCAGGACGTGACCTTCGAGCCGTGCGAAGGCTACGGCACCACCACGACCGACGAGCAACTGTTCGCCAGTGACCCAAGATTCGAATGCGCCCGCGTGGACGTGCCACTCGACTACGAAAATCCGGCCGGGCGCACGGCGCAGATCGCACTGCTCAAGGCACCCGCACGCGGCGAGAACGTGGGCTCGCTCCTGCTCAACTCCGGCGGACCAGGTGGGCCGGGAATGAGCATGGCGGCGTCAGGCGCAACATCCACCTGGGCGCAGAGCCCTCTCACCGAACGATTCGATCTGATCGGATTCGATCCCCGCGGTGTCGGTGCGTCCACACCGGCCGTCGATTGCTTCACCGATGAGGAGTACGAGGCAGGGCAGGCCTACACCACAGTCCTCACCGGCTCGAGAACCCTCACCGAGGATGGTGCACGGCAGCTGGTGAACCGATGCTCCGAACGATCCGGCGGCGACGACGTGCTCGAACACGTCGGAACACGTGACGCTGCCCGCGATATGGACATTCTCCGCGCCGTGCTCGGTGACGACAGCCTGAGCTACTTCGGTCAGAGCTACGGAACCCGACTAGGGGCGGTCTACGCCGAGATGTTCCCGGAGAACGTGCGCGCGATGGTCCTCGACGGCGGAATCGATCCGGGGCAGGGCACTGCAGAGCGCAGGATCTACCAGTACACCAACTTCCAGAAGGCTTTCGATGACATGGCGGCGGCATGCACGAGCGCACCTGACTGCCCGTTGGGCACCGAGCCGAGCAAGGCTGTCGACAACTTCCAACAGATCGTCAGACCCTTGATCGACAACCCGATCGTCACCGACGATGGGCGCGTCATGGACTTCGACGCCGCATACGGTGCCGTCATTGCTGGGCTCTACGACTCCTCGGCATGGCCTGTCATCACCAAGGGAATAGCCGAACTCCAAGCAGGACAGGCCGATACGCTGCTCAAGATCAACGATATCTTCGGCGGGCGCGAAGCCGACGGCACCGTCCCGAACTTTTCCGAAGCGCTGTATGCGATCAACTGCATGGACGAACAGCGCAACACTCCGGAACAAGAAGTCGATCTCAAGCGGCAGATCCTGGAGATAGCACCGTTCACCGACGCAGGCCTCGGACCGGACGGCGCACGCGACCCCTGCCAATTCTGGCCTGCGGAACCGACTCTCGACATCCCCTACGCCACCGACATCGACGGACTACCCGACACTCTGACCATCTCGATCACCGGCGACCCGTCCACACCGTACGAGGGCGGCGTCAACTTGGCGAACACCTTGGGCGGCTCGCTACTCCCCGTCGACGGCGAACAACACACCGTGGCGTTCGGCGCAACGAGCCCCTGCGTCAACGACATCGTCGCGAACTACCTCGTCGATCTCCAATCCCCACCGGCCGACGCCCGCTGCGCCCTGTAAAAGCCGAACGAAAGGACGAATCATGACTGCACCCCCACTGATCTCGGTCGAGGACTTCTTCGGCCCACCCGTTCGCTCCGGTGCCACGATGTCACCGGACGGCAACACGATGGCGTTCCTCGCGCCGTGGAAGAACCGTCTGAACGTGTGGCTCGAGAACCTCTCCCCTGGCAGCGAACCACGCTGCGTCACAGCCGACGAGACGCGCAGTGTGCACGATTTCCAGTGGACGGACGATCCCCGCTGGCTGCTGTATCTGCAGGACACCGGCGGTGACGAGAACAACCACGTATTCCGCGTCGACCTGGATGATCCCGATGCCGCAGCAGTCGATCTGACGCCGTTCCCCGGTTCCCGCGCGGTGGCCCTCGAACCCGTGCGAGGGCGGGAAGGTGTGTACACCGTCCTGATCAACGCGAGAAACATCGCCGAGTTCGACCTCTACGAAATCGAGATCACCACAGGTGAATTGACGATGATCCGGCAGAGCCCGGGCGTCGGCCGGTATCCGATGCTCGGTGCCGACGGCAAGGTGTTCGTCTTCGCGATGACCGCCGACGGCACCATCGACATCACGCGGTTGGACGAGTCAGGCGCAGAAACCACGGTGGCGTCGTTCGACGGCACCGACTACCCGATGGGCATCAGCCCGATGCAGATCACTGCGGACGGTACCGGCATGTGGCTGGGTTCCAACCGAGGGCGCGACTTGGCCCATCTGATTCGACTCGACCTGGAGACCGGCGAGGAGACCGTCGTCGACAGTCACCCGACACTCGAACTCGACGGTGCGCGACGAGCCGTCGAGCAGACCTCGCCACCGCTGATCTGCGACACTGCAACCGGAGAGCTCATCGGTGTTCGGTATCTGGGAGAACGCCAGGTAATCCATGCGCTGGAACCGGGTTTCGCAGAAATCCTGAAAAATCTCGAGCAACTGTTCGACGGTGACATCGGAGCGCTGTCCTCCGACGAGACCGGACAGAAATGGATCGTCAGCTTCGTCCACGACCGCGATCCGTCCGTCACTTACTACTACGATCACGCCACCGGATCGAGTCGCCGACTCTTCCGCCCCTACCCACACCTGAATCCCGGAGACATGGCCCCGATGGTGCCGGTGAACATCCAGTCACGTGACGGTCTGACTCTGCCGTCGTATCTGACGCTTCCGGTCGGCGTGGAACCCGAGAATCTGCCGATGGTTCTGTTGGTGCACGGCGGCCCCTGGTATCGGGACTCGTGGAACTTCGATCCCATCGCGCAAATGCTGGCGAACCGCGGATATGCAGTGTTGCAGGTCAACTTTCGCGGGTCGGTCGGATACGGCACAGCGCATATGAACGCCGGGGTCGGTGAATTCGCGGGCGCGATGCACGACGATCTGATCGATGCAGTGAACTGGGCAGTCGAGGCGGGGTACGCCGATCGCGAGCGGGTGGCCATCATGGGTGGTTCCTACGGCGGCTATGCGGCGCTGGTGGGCGCATCGTTCACTCCCGACTCGTTTGCCGCCGCGATCGACTGCGTCGGCATCTCGGACCTGTCGAACTTCATGCGCACCCAACCGGCCTTCATCGGTCCCGGAATCGTCAACAGCTGGCACCGCTTCGTCGGCGACCCCGCCGACCCCGATCAGCTGGCCGACATGCTCGCACGATCCCCCATCTCCAGGCTCGACGCGATACGCGCGCCGCTCCTGATTGCGCAGGGTGCCAACGATCCTCGGGTCGTCAAGGCAGAATCGGACAACGTCGTCGAGCGTCTGCGTTCACGTGGCGTCGACGTCGACTACCTCGTGTTCGACGACGAAGGCCACGGATTCGTCAACCCGGAGAACAGTATTCGCTACTACCTCGAGGTCGAGAAATTTCTCGCCCAACACCTCGGCGGCCGTAGTCTGCAATGATCGAAAGCACAGTGGATGTCGATGCGATTCGACAAGATGTGCCACCGGGCATCGAACTCGAGCTCGTCGTCGAAGTCAGTCCGAGTCGCCCTTCGGCATGGGTGCGGCGGTGTGAAAAAGCATCGAAATGGCGTGCTGTAGAACGTCTGTTTCCGAGCGAAGTCGAGCAGCGTCGGTCGGGAGGGCTCGTGCTACGGAGAGCCCGTCCAGTACCACGTTGAGGTAGGCGGCGCGCTGGGCGTTATCGCCCGGCGGCAGGGCACCTTCTTTGTGGAGGACGTCCAGCCAGTGTTCTATGTGCCGGAGTCCGGCCGCGCTGAAAGCGAGATACGTGTCGATGGCATCGGCGTTGAGCTCCGCGCTGAGGTAGGTGTCGAATGTCCGTCGCCACGTATCTCGGGCTTGCTCACCGGTCCCGGTGGCCGACAACACCTGCTGCATACACGCCAACAGTCGCTCCTCGGCAGGCACAGTGGCGTCTTCGATGACATTTTTGCTCGTCACCAGTCCGGTGATTCCCGCGGCGACTTCGTCTATCAACGCTCGCTGCGTGGGAAAGAAATGACGCAGTGATCCGGTACTGACCCCTGCTCGCGCGGCGACCGCTCGGACGCTGATCCGGGTACCCGGATCCTCGGACACCATCATCGCGGCTGCGATCAGAATCCGGTCCTTGGTGCTGGGTTCGCTTTTTCGAGTCTCCACTTTGTCCGACACCTTCCCAACCCTAATACAGCGTGCTACCTTGAGCCCACTATCACGCCGTACTAGTCGCGCCGTTGGACGAGAACCACACAGCGCTCGCACCTACGCCGCCAAGCCTCTGAGAGAGGAATTACGATGCTTCACAGTCGATCTCACCGGAGCCAGAAGAATCGGGGCCGCCGGACGGCAGTGCTCGACACCGCCGCAGTGACGATGGCCGGATTGTGGGCTCTCACCTCGTGCAGCGCACCGTCCTCGGTCGAGCAGCAGCCTTCACCTGCACCGACACGTTACGAACAACAAACGCTCGACTTCTCTGAGTGCGACCCTGCTGCCACAGGCATTGCCGACGAGAGGGTCGAATGCACAACGCTCGAAGTACCGCTCGATTACGCGGCTGTCGACGGGCCCACCATCGAGCTCGGGATTTCCCGCATTCGAGCCACCGGGAACGATCGCGTCGGATCGGTGGTGGTCAACCCCGGCGGCCCGGGAGCCCCGAGTCTCGGATTCGTGACCGCGGTCGCAGACTCTTGGGGGAACGGTCCCGCACGCGAACACTTCGACATCGTATCGATGGATCCACGTGGAGTCGGGAGCTCGCAACCGGCCATCGACTGCTACACCGACCAGGAACGAGACGATGACGCCATCGTGTCCGGAGTTCCCGCCGGTGCGTTGGCCTGGAGCGCGGAATCGACCCGCTCGGTTCTCGATCAGTGCGCTCGACGCAGCGGCGGTATGAATGTCCTGGGACAGATGGGTACCCAGAACGTCGCCCGAGATCTCGATGTCCTGCGCGCGGCGCTCGACGACGAGCAGCTGACGTTCCTCGGTGCCAGCTACGGAACACGTTTGGGCACGATCTATGCGCAACAGTTTCCGCACCGGGTCCGCGCGATGGTTCTCGACGGCGCAGTCGACCCGCGCAAGAATGTTCTCGAACGCCAGATCCAGACGTTTTCCGGCGTGCAGCGCTCCTTCGACGAGCTCGCCCGCTACTGCATCGAACGAGGAAACTGCCCCCTGGGAAGCGAACCGGCCCGAGCGACCGATGCGGCCCAGAATTTGCTTCGACCACTTGTCGACAATCCGGTCCGAACTGCTGACGGTCGTCGGCTGACCTACTACTCGGCGATCGAAGCCATCACCCTCGGTCTCTACTCGAACCAGGCCTGGGACAGCGTCATCGGCGGTTTGGCCGAGCTACGGGCCGGACGCGGTGAGGTACTGCTCGCGCTGCGAGACCTCTCGGCGCAGCGCGGACCCGACGGAACGTACACCAACTCTTCCGAAGCTACTCTCGCCATCAACTGCCTCGACGAAATACGGCCGACGCCGGAGCACACGACATCCACCGTCGCCGAGATCAATTCCGCGGCACCGTACATGGACCCAGGTTTCGACGTGGACACACATTACGGATGCGAGGGCTGGCCCGACGAACACGTACTCGACTATCCCTACGGGGAGAACATAACTGGCCTCCCGCAGACACTCGTGGCATCGGTCACCGGGGACGGACTGACACCACACGAAGGCGGTGTGGCACTGGCAGACAACCTCGACGGACGGCTCCTCACCGTCGACGGCGAACAGCACGGCGCCACCACCGCCGCGAACCCCTGCGTCAACGCGATCGTCGAACGTTATCTCGTCGATCTCGCCACTCCCGACGGCGACTTGCGTTGCGCTCTGTAGAGCCACGACCGGCACGACGCTGAGCACCCACAAATATTGCGTGACAACTGTCCATCACAGCGTGCTAGCGTCATCAGCGACTATCACGCTGTACTAGTTAAATCGAGGGTCGATCAAATGGGAATCAAACAGTGGCGCTACCGCCGCATTCGCGCCGGATCGGGTGAGCCACTCCGCCGGTACCGCTGGTGGCAGCTGTTCGGCAGATCGCTTCGGTCGATCACGCTGTCCGCACCCGACGGCACAACGTCGGTCTACGCAATCGATGTTCGGCACATGGGCGACGCGAAGGACGGTGAGGTGCGCGCTCGCCTGTACGTCGACGGCGCACTGGAGTCGTACGCCAAGATGCCGACCCGCTTCCCCGTTCCCGGTGGGCACATCGAGGTCGCGGCTACCGGATTCGGGCTGAAGCGCTGTCATTACGTGCGTGAGGACGGCACCGAACAGCAGCTGTCTCCCGATCCCGCATCCGCAGAGGGACGCCGCGCTCGGCTGCACCATCGGCACCCCGGTCCGAGTCGCGTCATCGGTCTCATCTCGATCCTGCTCGTCATCGGCGGCCTCTGCGTGGAGGTGCCGCAGATCATCGCATCCCTTTCTCTCATTCCCCCCATCGCCGACTCGATCGGAACATTCACCTCACCCATCCAACTGCCGCTCCACCTCAACCTGC
This sequence comes from Rhodococcus sp. 06-1474-1B, assembly GCF_002258885.1. NCBI lineage: Bacteria > Bacillati > Actinomycetota > Actinomycetes > Mycobacteriales > Nocardiaceae > Rhodococcus > Rhodococcus sp. 06-1474-1B. The sequence continues at coordinate 107,789 of NZ_NOYR01000014.1, forward strand.
TCATCGGATTCGCCGCTGTCATCGGCAGTACTGAACGAGCTCTACGGATGCGATCGAGCTGGATCGACGAACTCGCCAGCTGAACCCCACCGAAGGAACACCACCGTGGCCCACACGACTCCCACAGATTTACGACCGAAGGACGACGAACGACGGCGATGGCCGAAGCCGGTGATGGCGGCCGCCGCTGCCTCAGTGCTCCTGCTCACCGGATGCACCGGTGCGGCACCCAACAATGACGACAGCACGAACGAGGTGGGCCTCGAACAATTCATGGGACAAAAACTCGAGTTCGGGGCGTGCGACGCCAGCATCGTGGACTCCCAGCCGCCCGTTCCCGAAGTGGTCGAGGCGGCAAAGAAGGCGGAATGCGCGATGCTCACCGTGCCGATGGATTACGAGAACCTCGACGGCACGACCATCGAGATCGCCGTCTCGCGCATTTCCGCCACCGGCGACAACCCGATCGGCTCCGTCCTGCTGAACCCGGGCGGTCCCGGCGCGGCGGGGACTACGCTCGCCCCACTCGTCGATGCCCTGTGGACGGGAGGTCCCCTCCCCGAACGCTTCGACATCGTCGGCTTCGATCCGCGCGGTGTCGGTCTCAGCCGGCAATCGACTGCTACTCCGATGAGGAGCGCGACGCCGACGCACCCCTGTCGGCTCTCGGGAAGTGGACCGAAGAATCCGCGCACGCCATCGTCGACAAATGCGCCGACGGCTCCGGAAGCACAGCGGTACTCGCCCATCTCGGGACACGGGATGTCGCTCGCGACATGGATGTGCTCCGCTCCGCGCTCGGCGACGACAAACTGACTTATGCGGGAGTCAGCTATGGCACTCGACTCGGCTCGGTGTACGCCGAGATGTTCCCCGAGAATGTCCGTGCTCTCGTTCTCGACGGCGCGGTGGATCCGCTCATGGACACCGCGGATCGCAGGATCCAGCTCAGCGAAGGACTGCAGGCTTCGTTCCAGCGTTTCGCCGACTTCTGCGTGACTCGGGCCGCGTGCCCGCTCGGCACCGACCCGGCGCAGGCGACCGCTGCAGCCCAGGAGCTCCTCCAGCCTCTCGACAAAAAACCGCTGGTGGCCGCCGACGGACGAGAGGTCGGCTTCCTCGCCGCCAGCGAAGGAATTGTCTCCGGCCTCTATTCCGAAGCCAGCTGGCCCGCCATCATCGCCGGGCTGACGGAGCTCGAAGCCGGACGACCCGACGCCCTCCTCGCGATCCGCGACGGGTACTACGGCCGGTCCAATAGTGGGGAGTACACCGATTCGTTCGAAGCTCTCTTCGCCATCAACTGCCTCGACGAGGAACGGTTCACCGAAGAAGAGATGACCCAGCTTGGCCAAGATCTCAACCAGGCAGTGCCGTTCCTCGACCCCGGATCACCTCCACCTGCGCAGGACGGGTGCGAGTTCTGGCCGGCCGAGCCCACACTCGGATACCCCTACGCCACCGACATCGACGGGCTTCCCGGGGTGCTCGTGGTCTCGGCCACCGGAGACCCCGTGACGCCTCACGAAGGAGGCATCAGCCTGGCCGACACACTCGGGGCGCGGTTGCTCACGGTCGAGGCCAACCAGCACGGGACGATCATCTCCGCCAACGCCTGTGTCGATAGAGCGATCGCCGACTACCTGATAAACCTCGAACTACCGGATGAAGGTGCACGCTGCACCATCTGACCCTGCTGAGTCATCGAGCGGGCCCCGATCCGCTCGATGACTCAGCCGTCCCGGCACTCAATCACGAACTGCCGCAATCGCATCGGTGTGCAGCGCACCGGCATGGAACGCCGCGCGCCTCGGCTGCGCATCATCGATCATCTTCGCTGGGTTCGTGCTTACCGTGGCGGGACCAGTCGCAAATTCTTCGACGAGTGAAGATGAAAGGCCGCGGGAGTCGAGCAGGTTGAACAGGTCGGCCAGGTCCAGTTGTGACAGCCTCGTGACACCGAGCCACCCGCGAAGAAGACGGTCCGCCAGGAAACTAGGCATGAAATGCACGAATACGAACTTTTAACGATGGAAAGTGTCAAGAAAACGCGGATCTGAAATCCGCTGTCTCGGTTGTCCACTCAAATCCGTGGTAGGCCACCAACGTCCACGCCACCACCCGAAAAGCACTGTCCTGGTCCAGAAACGCGAATCCGTTGGACTCCAGTGCCCCCAGTCGGACTCGAACCGACACTGTGCGGATTTTAAGTCCCTAGAAATGGATTCACCTGAACTATGCTGGACTCCATATTCGTTCATTCGCAGCACTTTTCGTACATCGACGTCCGGTCCAGTCCATGTCCGAACGTACCGACTTGTGACACTCTCGTGACACCGAGACTTCCCCGTGGGGCAGGATCGGACCGTCCTGGTGTGCAGTGGGCAGGGCTAGCTCGAGGCGGATTCGTAACCTCGCTCTGCGCCATTCTCGTAGCGGGAACGTCGTGCCGGCTCGAGATTGATCTCCTAAGGTGTAGGCCAGGCCCGGTGGGTGACGCGCACTTCAGCCGCTGTGGGTCAATCTGCGAAGGCATTCGACAGCGTCCTCCGCGCGATCGTGCGGAACGAAGATGTGGTCGTGGTGAAAACCTGCTACGACGTTCGCGCTGATCCCTTCGTCTGTCAATACGCGGCTGACCGTGGCGGTCAGTCCCACCGCATCCAAGGATGAGTGCACGTCGAGCGTGATCCATGCCGATATGAAATCGTAGACCAGGCGCAACTCGATAGCCTCACTAAGCTCGACCACAACCGTGGTGCCTTCGACTTCACGTACGCTGACGATGGGTCGGAGTCGGGCGGCGGTGTATTCGTCGACACATGCGAAAACGTATTTGCCGGCCCGCACTTTCGGTGACAACGTCTTCAATAACGCGTCGAGATCTTCAACTCTTTCCTGCATCACATCACCTTTCGATTGGTCCATGAGAACGCTGAGTACCAAACTTTTCAGGACCACCGGCGGTCTTCTCGAAAGCCGCGCACATCACGGAGCCCGATTTCGTTCGGCGGCAACATTGACGCCGAACGGCCGCCTCGAGCTGACGCTATCTTTTTTCGGTAACGACAGGTTCTATGCCTCACCGTCCAGCGCGCGACCTGGACCGATCGGGCTGACCGATTGGTCGGCCTGCTGATCGAACATCCCTGCCGCGCCCCAATACCAAATACGGGCTTCGACAGCTTTGCCTGCGCGTACGGTCCACAGCTCACTGACGTGAGTCGTCACCCGACGTCCACCGACCTTCGTTGTCAGAGCAATGATCAGTGCGTACTGCTCTCCGTTGGCGTCTTCCATGTAGTTCAACTCCGTGGTGGACAGATCGAGAAGAGTTGAGGACAACTGTGCGACGACGTCGAGGAACCCTGTCAACCCGTGGTACGTCCCTCCGAATGGAAGGCTGCTGTCGTAGTGGATCACGAATTGTGGATCGATGAGAGTGCTCACCGTCTTCAGATCCTGTTGCTGCGCAGCAGTTGTCAGCGTGTCGTAGAAGGTTTCCAGCTCTGTCATGACGAGCTTGCTTCGGCGATGATGCGTGCGACCGTCTTCGGCTCGGCTGTCATCGACAGGTGTCCACAGTCGATAGTGGTGAGGGTCGATCCTGCGCGTTCGGCCATCCAGAGCTGGGTCTGGTAGGCGATGCTGTGGTCCTGCTTGCCGGCGATGTACCAGGAGGGCAACGTCTTCCACGCTTGGACTGCACGAGAGGGTTCGCTCAACGCGGCGTAGGTGATAGGCCGCTGCTTGGCGAACAAGGTCGATGCAAGCGCCTCGGGGAGCCCGTTGACGAAGCCTCCGGCGAATGCTTCGGGCTTGAGGTAGAGGTCGACATTGTGTTCGCCGGGGAACTCGGCTTTGTCGAAAAGTGCTGCGGCGTCGACCGGGCCGGCGTGTCCGGCGAGATCGAGAATGGTCTCACCGGTCTCGGGGACGAATGCGTTGAGGTACACGAGAGCCTTGACGTTCGGATCATCGATACCGCTGATGACGGCTCCGCCGTAGGAGTGTCCGACGAGTACGACGGGTCCGGACGTGCGGGTCTTCAGGAAAGAGGCGAGGTAGTCGGTGTCGGATCCGAGTGCACGCAGCGGGTTGGCGAAGTGGGTGACGGTGTAACCGTCGTTGCTCAAAACGGCGTCGACCGCGTCGAACGGACTCGCATCGCTCCACGCTCCGTGGACGATAACGATGGTGGGTGTAGTCATGATGGGCTTCTCTCTGATCGATCGGGAAGGACGGATGACGGTTACAGGCTTATTCGGCTACGGTCGCAGTCGCTTCGACCTCGGATCGACGTTCAGCCGAAAAAGGTCGTCAGTTCGCGGATTAGATCTGCGGGACGCTCCTCGGCGAGATAGTGTCCGGCACCGCTGAACTCAACGAAACGCGCATCCTTTGCTTTGCCCTCCAGCAAGGCAGGGACGAAAGGAAAGTAGAGGCCGCCCATGCCCAGGACTGGCATGGTCAACTCCTGATAATCGGCAGCGTCGGCGATGTCTTGGGCGAAGGCCCGATACCAATCGTTGCCGGCTCTTGCAGCACCAGACTGCTCGTACGCGGCGGCGTAAATTTGCCGGCTGGCTTCGTCGATGGCTCCAGGATCGCTCGCCTGGTGTTCGATCAGCCAGTCCACCAGAACCCGGAACCGACCCTTGAGAAGGGTTTCCGGCAACCCTTGGACCTGGTTGAATGCGAACCACCAGGGACTTGCTTGGCCCGGCTGCGGAAGAAGCGGCATCGAGTTGAACGCCTCGCCAGGGTGGCCCACCTCCCACAGAGCCAGCTTTCGTGTCGCGGCGGGGTAATTGGCGGCAAAGCTGTACGCCACCATCGAACCGATGTCCTCGCCGGCGATGAAGGCCTCGTCGTGGCCGATCGATTTGATCAGCTCGTATACGTCTCGGGCCATAGTCTTCTTGTCGTACCCGCCGTCCGGCTTGTCCGATCCCCCCATCCCGCGAAGGTCGACCGCAATCACGGTGTACTTCTCAGCCAGTGCAGGCATGATTTTGTGAAACTGCCACCAGGTTCGGGGCCATCCCGGCAGTAGCACCAGCGGGTCCCCCTGCCCGCCTGTGACGTAGTGCAGCCGAATACCGTTGACCTGCGCGTACCGATCGGTGAATCCTTTGATCGTCGACGTCGGATCGTCAGCGATATCGCGCGTGTCGCGGAAGGTTTCCAGCTCTGTCATGACGAGCTTGCTTCGGCGATGATGCGTGCGACCGTCTTCGGCTCGGCTGTCATCGACAGGTGTCCACAGTCGATAGTGGTGAGGGTCGATCCTGCGCGTTCGGCCATCCAGAGCTGGGTCTGGTAGGCGATGCTGTGGTCCTGCTTGCCGGCGATGTACCAGGAGGGCAACGTCTTCCACGCTTGGACTGCACGAGAGGGTTCGCTCAACGCGGCGTAGGTGATAGGCCGCTGCTTGGCGAACAAGGTCGATGCAAGCGCCTCGGGGAGCCCGTTGACGAAGCCTCCGGCGAATGCTTCGGGCTTGAGGTAGAGGTCGACATTGTGTTCGCCGGGGAACTCGGCTTTGTCGAAAAGTGCTGCGGCGTCGACCGGGCCGGCGTGTCCGGCGAGATCGAGAATGGTCTCACCGGTCTCGGGGACGAATGCGTTGAGGTACACGAGAGCCTTGACGTTCGGATCATCGATACCGCTGATGACGGCTCCGCCGTAGGAGTGTCCGACGAGTACGACGGGTCCGGACGTGCGGGTTCTCAGGAAAGAGGCGAGGTAGTCGGTGTCGGATCCGAGTGCACGCAGCGGGTTGGCGAAGTGGGTGACGGTGTAACCGTCGTTGCTCAAAACGGCGTCGACCGCGTCGAACGGACTCGCATCGCTCCACGCTCCGTGGACGATAACGATGGTGGGTGTAGTCATGATGGGCTTCTCTCTGATCGATCGGGAAGGACGGATGACGGTTACGGGCTTATTCGGCTGCGGTCGCAGCCGCGGTTTCGATGACGCTGGTGACAACGGCGGGCTCGGCGACCATGGTCAGGTGGCTGGCCTCGACCTCTGTGAGAGTGGAGCCTGCGCGGTCGGCCATCCACCGCTGGGTCTCGATGTCGACGCTGTGGTCCTCGGTACCGGCGATGTACCAAGACGGAAGGCTCGTCCACGCCTGCTCTCCGGCGGGCTCACCCAGTGCGGCGTACGTGATCGGACGCTGCGTCGCAAAGTACCCAGCTTGCTGCTCCTCGGACAGACCGTTGGCGAAACCTCCGGCGAAGGGCCCGGGCTTGAGGTAGAGGTCGACGTCCTGGTCACCGCCGAAGGCGGCCTTGTCGAACAGTGCGTCGGAGTCCACCGGTCCACCGTGGGCAGCGAGTTCGAGAATGGATTCGCCCGCCTCGGGGACGAACGCGTTCAGATAAACCAGTGCCGTGACATCGGGATCGACCGCCGCGGCCCCGCCGATGACGGCACCCCCGTAGGAGTGTCCGACGAGGACGACGGGTCCCTCGGTTCGGGTGTCGAGGAAGGAGTTGAGGTAGGCGGTGTCGGTCCCGAGGGCGCGAAGTGGGTTGGCGAAATTGATTACTTCGTAACCTTTTTCGCGGAGCTGTGTGCCGACTTCGTCGAACGGACTGGCATCACTCCAGGCACCGTGCACCATGACGATGGTCGGTGCGGCGGAATTGTCGACGGCCGGTGCCTGTGCTGCGGCATCGGGTGAGGCGCAGCCGGTGAGGGCAGCAACAGTGAGGGCCGAGCCAACGGTGATGGCGGAAGAAAACTTGGTGAGCTTCATGGTGGTTTCTTTCTATGCAAGGCAGAAGGTTTCAGGTCGACAGCAGGTTGTACAGGTAGAAAACTATGGTGCAGAACCGATTCGGTACAGCGATTGTTTTGCATGCCGCGTTAGAATGATTGATGTTGAATGTGGATCTCCCTCAGTTGGAGGCCTTGGCCACTGTGATCGAAGAAGGTTCGTTCGACGCTGCGGCCCGACGGCTTCATGTCACACCATCGGCGATCAGTCAGCGCATCAAAGCGTTCGAGATCGCAGCCGGAGCTGTTCTGCTTCAGCGCTCGAAGCCGGTACGTGTCACCGAGGCGGGGATTCCGTTTCTGCGCCTCGCCCTGCAGATTCGTTCGCTAGTCGCCGTAGCGACGGTCGAGTCAACCGACTTCGATTCCGTCACCATTGCCCTGGCGGTCAATGCGGACTCGTTGAACACCTGGGTGTTGCCCGCACTGGCCGGCGTGTCGGACCGAATCGATTTCGACATCCGACGCGAAGACCAAGACGAATCTGCCGAATTGCTGCGGCAAGGCATTGTCATGGCAGCGGTGACTGCAGCCGCAGAACCGGTGCAGGGATGCTCGGTCACCCGGCTCGGCGTCACGAGATATCGCCCGATGTGCACTCCCGCCTTTCGCGAAACGTGGTTTGCTGACGGGCCTTCCCCGCAAGCGCTGTCGCGAGCTCCGATGATCGTGTTCGACCGAACGGACGATCTCCAGGATCGCTACATGGACCTGTGGGGAGGATCGTCTCGAGGTGCACGACGGAACTATGTTCCGTCGTCCGCCGACTTCTTGGCGGCGGTCCGGCTCGGCATCGGCTGGGCCGTGCTTCCCCAGCAACAGATCGAATCGCTGGAGACGACAGGCGAACTCGTCGATCTCGCACCAGGCACAGGAGTTTCGGTCACGCTGTACTGGCAGCAGTGGAGTCTGCGGACCGCCGCGCTCGACGAAGTGTCTGCAGCTATCGTGTCGGCCGCGTCGGCGCATCTCGAGTGAGCAGCCACTGGCTACCCAGGCGGTTCCACCAGTGACGTTCTATGACCGCTCGAGGCTGCCTGTTCGATCGTCTCGATCAAATGGTGTGTCGACAGTGCTCTAGTGAAATTCGGTGAGTTCGCTGATCCGCTACGGAGATCGCGCTCGTACGAGTCGTACACGCGCGCGATACCGGCAGCCATGGCATCGAGGTGCTCGATGCCTGGCGTGTGATGCGAGTATGCCGGCGGCACGGGCATGTCGGTGAGTGGCTCCCGGCCGCGTGACCCGCTGACCGTCAACGCGAACATGCCGGGGTGCCCTCCGTTCGCACGTAGTTGCACTGTCCCCTCGCTGCCGTTGATCTCCCACAGGAATCCGGTTCCACCGTGGTGCCCCTCGCGAAAGTGGATGCTGGCAGTGGCACCGGATTTCAGCCGGCCGATCACACCGAGCTGATCCGGAGAAGTCTTTCGGCGGTGTTCACCGGTCTCGAGAACCGTGATGTCGGGGCGTCGGGTGTCGACGGCAGCCGACAGTTCGTCGAACTCACCCAGGACGACGCCCATCACATCCATACTGTGAGCCGCAGCGATCGTCAGCATGTTCGCAGCATTGTCCTTGTCGAGGGTGTAGGCGTTGCCACGATCGACCACGCCGCCCAAGGCCGAAGAACCGACCATCGTGGTCGAGAGTACGGTTCCGAGGTAGCCGTGGGCAATCAGGTTGCGCACGTACAGAATTGCCGGGGCTCGGCGCGACTGCAACCCGATGAGCGTGCTGATACCCTGCTCGCTGGCGTGTTCGGCCATCGCGCGGGCTTCGCTCAGATCCCGGCCCAGTGGCCATTCGCAGTAGACCGCCTTACCTGCGTCGACGGCGGCAGTGACGATCTCGCGATGATGAGGAACCTTCACCGTGACGACCACGAGGTCGACCTCGGGACTTCGCACGAGGTCCTGGTGTCCCTCGAAAGTCAGCCCGACCCCGAACGCCCGTCCGGCGGCATCCGCGGACGCCTGTCGAGTCGTACTCAGCGCCGCGATCTCGTAGGCCGGAAGCGCCAGGAGAGCTGGAATGTGGGCCGTTGCCGCCCAGCCTCGTTCGGCATTGACCCCGACGATGCCGACCTTGATCGGCATGCTCATGTGGGCACTTTCTCGAAGAACTCGATCCGAGTTGCAGGCAGGTCCATAGCCACAACCGGCGTCATGCTGGACCCCGCCGCAACCATCGCCACCTGCAGTGCCGGAAGGTCGTGCGTCTCGAGCTGGTAGATGCAGATGAATTCCACGGCCGCGCCGTCGTCGACACTGGTTGTGCTGCGCAGGAACTCGGCCGAGGAATATCCATCGAGCGCGAGCACCTCCGGGATGTGCGTGGTGCGGTACCACTCGCTGTACTCGGCATGGAGGCCAGGGAGGGAACGGCTGTGAACGGTTTGCACGTAGTGAGGCATGTCGGGATTCCTTCTGTGGAACGGATCGAAGTGATACTGCCAAAGCGGAATCATGTCGTCCGCTTGAGTGAAAGGTACACAACCGGAATGGGTTCGTCCAGTTATTGGTAGGATTTGCTCATGATCGAGGAAAACGCAGCAACACATCCGCCGGATCAGCGATCGGACTCACGGCGCAATCGCGTTCGCCTGGTAGACGCTGCTCGAATTCTCGTCGCCGAGAAAGGGATCGAAGTCTCGGCGGCGGAGATCGCCGCGCGAGCCGAGGTCGGTGTTGCGACACTGTATCGGCGTTTCGGCTCGAAGGATGCGTTGATCAGAGACATCCTCATCGACGGCATCAGCGAGGTCGAGGCGGTCGCCGACGAGGCCCTCGCCGACACCGACCCCTGGCGCGGATTTTGCACGTTCTTCACCTTCTTCAGCCACACGCAGGACGTCAACCAGGGGATCGCGGAGTACTTGGCCACAGCGGCCGCGATCCCCTCGTCCGAACAGTCCGAGTACAACGGGCGTCTGCTTTCCAAGTTGAAGCGGATCGTGAAACGTGCGCATGAAACCGGTTGTCTCCGAGAGGAAGTCACATGGCGTGACGTTGTGATTCTGAGCCGCGCGTCGGTCGGTGCCGGTCAGTGTCTCGGCGTTTACGCCGCACCCGATCAAGCTCACCGCAGCTGCGCAGTGATCATCGAGGGCATGCGCGCGGACCCGAAGTCCTAATTGCGGATGAGATCGGCGGCTTTCTCGGCGATGGCGTAGACCGTGGCATTGGTGTTCGCCGAGACCGGTGACGGCATGATCGAGGCGTCCGCAACGCGCAGTCCCTCGATACCGCGCACACGCAGGTCGAGGTCGACCACAGCCATCTCGTCGGTGCCCATGCGGCATGTGCCGGCGTAGTGGAAATAGACGACGAGGCTACGCGCCAGGTAGTCGCGCACCGACGCGCTGTCGCCGACGGACATGCCGGGCTGCATCTCCTCGCCTCGCCACCCTGCCAGACCCGGCGCGTTGCCAATTGAGCGAGCGATCTCGAGCCCTGCTTCCATCACCGCGACATCTCGTTCGTCGCCGAGATAATTGGGATCGATGAGTGGGCCGACAGTGATCGCTTTGTCCGCCAGACGAACCCGTCCGCGACTGAACGGCGTCATCGCCGAGAATGCCAGCGCGTAGCCGTTGTCCGGGCCTGTCAACGTCTGGGCCCTCAGTGGGGCGGTGACTACCAGAATCTGGAGGTCGGGCCCCGATACCGCGCCTGCGGTTTCGATCAGACCGAGGGCCTGTCCCATCAGGTTGTGTTCGTTGTGCGGCAACGGAGACGATGCTTCGTAGAGCACGGTCGACATGGGATGGTCGTGCAGGTTCTCGCCTACACCGGGGAGGTCGAGCACTACGTCGACGCCCATCTCGTGAAGATGTTCGGCCGGGCCGATCCCGGATGCGAGTAGCAGATGTGGGGTGCCGATAGCGCCGGCGGTCAGTATTACTTCCCGAATTGCTCTGGCACGTACCGTGTAGATTCCGCGAGTGTATTCTATTCCGGTCGCGACACCGTCGACGATCATGACGCGTGACACGAGCGCGTCGGTGACCACGTGGAGGTTCGGTCGATCGAGAACGTCCTGACCGAGGTAGGCGTCGGATGCGCTCTGACGGTGGCCGTCGACGATGTTGCCGTCGGAGAGGCCGAAGCCGGTATCGGCTCCACTGCTGATGTCTCGTGCACAGCCGTAACCGATTTCGGCGGCAGCACGCAGCGCGGCAGTGGCGATGGGGCTCGGATCGGACATCGGCCCGACGGTGAGTGGCCCCTCGGTCCCGCGCAGTTCCGCATCGCGTCCTACCGTTGTTTCGGTCCGCTTGAAATACGGCAGTAGGTCGTCGAATCCCCATCCCTTGGCACCCTGGTCGACCCAGGCGTCGTAGCTTGCGCGGTGGCCACGGACGAAGTTGAGTCCGTTGATACTCGATGAGCCGCCGAGTGCGCGTCCGCGGGGTACCGGGACGGAAGTGTGCGAGAACTGTTGCACAACGGTGTTTTCGCCCCAGTTTGCAGATGTGGCGAGCAGCTCCGGCCACCGAAACGGTATGGCCATCTCCGGCAGACTCTCTGACGATCCTGCCTCGACGAGCAGAACCTGCGCGTGCGGATCTTCGCTCAGTCGTGCGGCAAGAACGCTTCCTGATGTTCCTGCTCCGACGATGATGTAGTCGAAGTCCGGGTGGATGGGGCCGTGGAGACCGGGGATGATGGTCGGTGTTCCTGTCAATTGGTTCATGCCACAACTGTGCTGTCCCGGCCGAGCTCGATCTGTTCACGCTCTGGACAGTCCCTGTGTCCCCTGCCACCGTCGGTCGGCGATCTCACCCGTCGATACCGAACGCTTTCATGCGTTTGTACAACGTCGTTCGACTGAGGCTCAGCGCTTTCGCGACGGCAACCTTGTTGCCTCGATGTCGCCGTAGTTCGGTTTCGATGACAGTGCGCACAGCACCGTCGATCGCGCCCAGCGGTCGAGATGCCAAGCGTTCCTGTAGTCGGCCGAGGTCGCGAGGGGTGACATCGCCGGCCGTACGCAGCCTCATCGCGGCGTGTACTTCGGTTCGCAGTTCGGTCAGGTTGCCCGGCCAGTCATAGGTGAGCAATGCGTGCATGGCCGCTGGCGTGAACCGGATCGACGCGTGTGCCTCTGCCAGATACTGTTCGGCCAGTGCGGGAATCTCGTGTTTACGCAGCCTCAGTGGCAGTAGCTCGACCCGGGTTCGACAGGCGTCCACGATCCGAAACACTTCGGGCGACAACGTGATCAACGGTGCGCTGGATACCGCGAACCAGACTTTCGAGCGAGTCGTGGCGGTATACAGGGCGTGCGCGATCGGCGGGGACAGTAGATGCACGTTCTCCACCGCCACCGGCCGATGTTCGTGTTCCAATGCTTCGGTTACGGTGTGTAACCAGTGCTGGGCTGAGTGCAAGACCGTGTCGAGTGCGTCGAAGCCGACAGGGTCATGTCCGTCCATCAGATCGGTCAACAGCGTGGTGCGCCCGGTGCCGGTCTCGCCTGCGACGGCGAACGAGGTTTTCGCCTGCCGAGACTCAGCGAGCTGCTCGCTGATGCGCTCGATTCGAGACCGAGTGCGCGTCAGCGCATGTCCGTCGCTGCTCGATTCGGAACCGGCGGAGGCGAACTCGACGATCATGGACTGCGGGTCCGTCGCGAGAGCGTGCACAGAGACGTCGACCTGTTCACCCGTACCGAACAGATGCATGTCACGTTCGGTCACCTGCGGGTCACGAGCGGCGAGCGAGATGTAGTCGGTGGCGTTCAGGAGTGACGCGGCAGCGGTGTTGGCGATGACGATGCCGGGTGCCATAGCGACGATGGGAATTGCTGTTCGAGGCCCGGCGGCGAGGTGGAAAGCGTCGAGCAGCTGGTGGTCGCTCCGGACCGGATCCTGGGCGAGCCGCGTGGAGATTTCCTGGGCAGCCTGCATCACCAGGCCATGCAGTACTGGGGTGTCGCTCTCGGTATAGAAGGTGAGGGTGATGACGCCCTCGATTCGACCGGTGACCGGATGCAGGATGGGAAACCCGTAACAGCTGAACATCTTCATGGCCTCGAAGAAGTGTTGATTTCCCTTCACTGCGAGGGGCTCTCGTAGTTCGCGGACTGTCGAAATCGAGTTCGTGCCCGCCGTTTCTTCGGTGAACAGCCGTCCGAGCACCGCTCCGTTGTTGGTCAGTGCATCGTCGATACCCGGTGTTCCATGCGTGACGTCGACGAGTCGGACGTTGCGGTCCGCAAGTATCACCGAGAAGTCCGTATCAGCGAAAATGACGGCCAGACGGTCAAGGACAGGGCGGGCTGCCATCGCCAGTCGGCCGCGGTCGGGGACAGTGATGATGTCGATCTCGCGGGGTAGCAGAGCCGGGTCGAGTCCGCTCATCGACGCACGCTGCCATGACAGTGCGATGCGATCAGAGGTGAGAGTCATGGCGTTCCGATCGGTGTCAGCGGAGCGCTGAACGCGATCACGAGTTGTGGAAACGCGCGAACGAGGACACAGCTTGCCTGGTGGTCGAACGATGGCTGAGGCGATTCGATCGATCGGCGTGGCCCAACGCGAGTCCGCATACAATGTGTTGCTCGTCGTCGATGTCGAGCTGCGTTCGAATCACCGCTGAAAAGTCGATGAACGACGCTTGCGGGCAGGTGTCCAGCCCCGCAGCCCGAGCTGCCATCATCAGAGCCTGAAGAAACAATCCTGCGTCGATGTACGCACCGTCCTGGGCACACGTGTTCACTGTGAGGATCATGCCCACCGGAGCGCCGAAAAAATCGTAGTTGCGGCGGTGGTGCGCAATTCTGGCGGGCGTGTCCTTCGGGTCGATACCCAGCACGTCGGAGTACAGCGTCTCCCCGAAGATGCGTCGTCTGGTTCTCAACGGCTCCTTCCAGTCTCCCGGGCTGGGTTGATAGTCGTAGTCGCGCTGCCGGACGGTGTCGGGGTCATCGAATGCCGCGAGCAACGCCGAGGTGAGGGCCGCTTTGGCCGACCCGGTGACCACGTGAACGCGCCAGGGCTGTGTGTTCGAATTGCTCGGTGCTCGGGCGGCCAGTTCCAGCAGCGTTTCGACGACAGACGGGGAGACCGGGTCCGGGAGAAATGCCCGGACGCTGCGGCGGGTCATCAGAGCGTCGCGAACAGACATCGATGCCCCGTTGCATTCGGCGTCATCCACCGTCGGTGTCCGGGTCGTCTTCACCGGTCTGCGGTGGGTCGGATGTCGTACGAGATCCGGCCCGCCGGCAAGAAGAACAGCGCGATCAAAGCGCCTCCCCGGACCTCGGGATAGTGGTGACTCCCGGGGCCCGGCGCCGTCCAACCCGCGCCTTGCCAACCGCGAGGTCCCACGATCTCGGCAGCGGCGTCCAGCGGTACGACCAGGTTCAGTTCGCCGTAGGGGTGTTGGTGATACTGGCCGCGCATGCGGGGGACGCTGTTCATGAACACTGCTGTGATGCTGAAGTAGCTGAGGTCTTCGTTAGGTTCGGCGATTCGGCTTCGCCTGTAGTTGCGCCCTTGGACCTCGATGTCTGCGGCCCAACCGTCGGCAACTCCCGCCGTCACGAGCATCGCGAGGTCAGAATACAACGAGGAATCGGGCCCGTAGTTCTCGTTCAGCCAGTCTTCCAACCCAGCTCCCGCTGTCCGGTCCTTGATTTCACGCAGGAACGGGATGCTGCGATCGATCAGTTGCTGACGTGCATCCATGTGAGCCCACCTCGGGGTGTCGAACGCTGCCCGGCCGGACCGGGATATTGGTCAATACATTACATGCAGTGATTGTAATGTAAAGAGCAATGACCTCGCCCCTGCGGCGTCGACCTCATTCCACGACCGACTACCGTTACACCGAGTTGTTGCAATTGGCCCAAGGGGACACGCATGAGCCGAAAGACGCCCGATTCCACGGCGCCCGATCCAGGATCTGGCGATGACGCACAGAGCCGGGGGCGTCCGCGCGATCCGGCGATCGACCAAGCCATCATCGATGCCACCCGTCGACGCCTGGTGATCGACGGTTACACCAAGATGACCATCGGTGACGTTGCCCGCGAAGCGGGTGTCACCCGTCCCACCATCTACCGCCGGTGGAATGACAAGTTCGGGTTGGTGGTCGACTCTCTGGACTACGGCTTTCGGGCACAGCGCGCGATGTATCCGACCACGGAATTCGACAGCTTGACCGGCTTCGACGCGTTCGTCGAGGCAATCCGGCGAGTGGACCCGTGCTACTTCAATCCGGATGCCATGGTTCTGGTGGGTAACTTCATGGGCGAAAAACTGCGTACGCCAGAACTTCTCAGCATGTTCCGTGAGCATGCAGTGGAACCGCGTGTCTTCATGGTGGAAAACCTTCTACTTGCTCTTCAGAAGAAAGGCGAGGTCCGCATTGATGTCGACATCCATACGGTTGCGACCCTGTCCTTCGGCGCGTACTACGCCGCCTTCCTCCGAGGCGAGAACGACCGGTCACAACTGGCGACGCAGGTTGCAGCAACCCTGTGGCCGGCGATCAGCGCGAACTGAGCCCATCACGATTGACTACCTGCCGTTTCTATTACGTTACAGGTATTGACTGTAATAGAAATGCTTTCTACAGTTCGTTGCAGTCGTCGTTCCGTACCAGGAGGATGCCGACTTCGGTTCACACGATCGAAGGACTGCACATGACGTCACACATTCCGGTTGGCTCCCCCGCTGAGCCAGTCGTACGCGTCGATGAATTGATCGAGAAGCAGCCGATGGGCCGATTCCATCGACTCCTGCTGGTCATGTCCGGCGCCGTCATGTTTTTGGACGGCTTCGACACCCAGGCAATCGCCTTCGTAGCGCCCGCCCTTGCGCTCGAATGGGGTGTTCCGAAATCTGATCTGGGACCGATCTTTTCGGCTGCAATCGCCGGACTGATGGTCGGGTACCTGATCCTCTCACCATTGGCACGTCGCTTCGGGCACCGACGCCTGGTGATCGCGTGCACGTTCGCATTCGGTGTGTTGACTCTCGCGTGCGCCCTGGCTTCCAACCCGACCCAACTGATCGCACTCAGGTTCTGCACCGGCGCTGGATTGGGAGCCGCTATACCAAGCCTTGTCGCGCTGACGAGTGAGTTCGCGCCTTCGCGTCGACGCTCTTCCTCGGTGATGTTCATCTACTGCTGGCTTGCGCTGGGGTTCGTCGCGGCAGGCGTGGTGTCCGGGTTCGTCATTCCGACCCTCGGCTGGCGGTACATGTTCGTGATCGGAGGCATCACGCCGCTGGCCTTGATTCTTCTGCTTGTCAAGTTCTTCCCGGAGTCCCCGCAGTACCTCTTATCCCGAGGGAGAGACCACGAGGCGTTGCAGATTCTGCGCCGGATGGATCCGACAATCAGCGCGAGTGCCCGACTCGAGGCCGCCGCCGAGACCGAAAAGAACGCCTCCGTCTCGACCGGCGTCTTCACCGTCGTACGCGGACGCTGGTTGCCGAACACGCTGTTGTTGTGGGTAGCCTTCGTCGGCAATCTAGCCGTCTTCTACGCGATTCAAAGCTGGCTTCCCACAATTATTTCCACCCTCGGCGGAACCCCCACTGTCATGATCACGTCAACGGTGCTGACCACTATCGGAGGTGTCGTGGCAGCCCTGTTCATCGGGCCGCTGATGGATCGATACAACCCCTTCCGCACCCTGGGCTACGTCTACGTGGCAGGGACAGGCCTCGTCGCTTTGCTCGGTCTCACGCTCACCGGCGGCACGACAGCGATCCTTCTCGTCATTGCATTTCTCACAGGAATGGCAGTGACCGGCGGCCAGATGAGCATCGCAGCGCTGGCCACAGTGCTGTATCCCGTGGAGCTACGATCCACGGGAGTCGGTTGGGGCCTCGGCATCGGAAGGTTGGGCGGCATAGCAGGACCGCTGATTGTCGGCGCTGCACTCGCAGCAGATATGGACGAACGCAACGTCTTCGTCATACTGTCGTTCTTCCTCCTTGCCGCCTGTCTCAGCGTGTTCGTCCTGGGGGCTCGAGTACGGCGCTGAGAAGAATCGCAACGCGTGACACTGGTAACAGGAACCGCCCGAAAATCCCCTGCTCGACGATGTCTCTGCTGCGCGCCGCAGGTAGTCCCTAAGTCCCAGCGCACAGATCGCGCGCTAGTTGTGACAGCCTCGTGACAACGAGCTACTCGTAGAGACAACCATTCAATCCGAAAACCAGCCCTGACCTGCACGAACACGAGGATGAAACCACGGGGAACAGACGCCCTTCGCGGATCTGAAATCCGCTGTCCCAGTTGTCCACTCAAATCCGTGGTAGGCCGCCGAAGTCCACGCTACCACCCGAAAAGCACTGTCCTGGTCCCGAAATCTGGATCCATATGGACTCTGGTGCCCCCAGTCGGACTCGAACCGACACTGTGCGAATTTTAAGTCCCTAGAAGTGGATCCACCCGGACTTCAGTAGACTCAATATTTGTTCATTTGCAACAGTTTTCGTACATCACTGTCCGAACAAGTCCATGCCCGAACGTACCGACTTGTGACACTCTCGTGACACCGAACTGCCGCCGATTCTCCGACACCGGACAGTCCTGATCGGTGTCGGACAGCCACGGTATCGGATGGACGGAGAGCATCCTGGCGCACCGACCCTCTGTGCGGACTCGTGACAACGAGACGTATTCGTCGCCAACCCACATCGCCCTCGAATCAGTCGAAAAGTGCACCGGCGAACCCCACCGCATTGGTCCAACGGCATGTCGGACAAATGCTGCTCCAGGCGAGGCGTTAACCATCCGGCGATGATACTGACGGAAGCAAACAATTGCCGAGTTGCCAACAACAGACACGATGCCGCCGACGACATCGCGCGGAAACGGCAGTTACCGCACCGTCATGATTTGTTGGCGTTGTATTTGTGATGTCTGTATCGAAACTCGACTACAAGGCACTTCTGACATTCTTCGCGAGCCTCCAACGGTCAAGGGCGTCTAGGCGTCCACGGTGAATGCGTGAACGTAGTCCTGCCCACCGAGGTGCTCACATACGTGAGTGGTCGTGACGCGGTTCCAGTGGTGGCCCATCAGAACTGCGAGGCCGAGTGGGCCTATGAGGAAACCGTGCAAGGCTCTGGAGCTCGCGTAGCGGCGAGCGACGTTGCGGATCTCGACGGCGAGGCTGTTCGCAGCCGCCGGTGTTGGAACTACTTTTGGACCCGTTCCCGTCGACGGGGTCGCCGTCACGATGGTGGCGACAGGCAGCTCGGTCCGACGGATCCATTCGGTTGCCTGGCTAGCTGCGTCGTATGAAATGTTGACGATGACCGCAATATCCGGCCCAGCATCGACAGATTCTTCCGTCACTTTTAGAGGAAACGGCGTGGTCGTCTCTTCGCTGGTCCAGATCTGGTCGCTCTGTCGTACGCCGACTTCGTAGCCCAGGACGCTTCGTAGTACGGCACCCACCATGAATCCGGTGGCCTGTCGCATGTGTCCGCCGACGAGGATGCCGGGAGCCGCCGAGCTGCATGGGCACGGTGGCAATGTCGGAAGCCAGCTCGGCCCAGGTATGAGGCGGAGTCGGCGCACTCCCGGCCTGCGACGGTGAGTTCCACCGGCCCGCTGGTGGTGTCGGTCATTCCCGCGAGCACCAGGTGCACGCGCCGGGCGGACGAGGGCGGTAAGGACGTCTGCGGTGGACATCGACAGTTCGTGCGAGAGGGCAGCAGCAACGACTCCACCACCGCCGCGAGGTACGCCTTGACCGCGTCCTCGAATCGACCAAACGTCGCTCGGCCGGTCTCCTGGATCCGTTCGTCCGCGGTGATCGCCGCGTACCCGTGGACGGTTCGCCGGACCCCTCGATAGCCGACGAAATACCCTGTCCTCGACAGCGTCTCGGTGACCACGTATCCCTGCCCTGCGTACATCTGATCGTCCCAGCGTGACCCGTCCACCTCGGTGATCGCCGCACGCAACTGCTCCACCGCGGCGGCGAACGAGCGGACCTCGCCGTCCGTCAACGACCCCGACCCGAGCACGTTGTTCTCCTCCGCGTAGAGCAGCGGGCGACGGGTCACAGCGCCCTGCCCGTGTGGTGGGCGTCGGCGGAACAGGCGTGGACGGCGGCGAGGTTCGGTCATCGATCGCTTTCTGGTGGCGAGGCCGGGTGGGGTGTCAGTTCCAGTGCTGGAAGTACTGCACGATGAAGCCCTCGTTGCGGGGGTTGTTCGGGTCCGTCAGGTAGACGTTGACGTGGCCTCCACGTGCGGCGGCCTCCCCGACCATGACCTTGTCGGGGCCGGTGAGTGTTCCGTCCGGGCCGAGGAGGACCGAGCCCTCCTCCAGGTAGGCGATGCGCTGGTTGTTCGGAACCAGGGAAGCGAGGGCGTCGGGGATGGGGCTCGCCGCCAGTGCTGCGGTCTCGGCGTTCGTCAGGAGCACCCCGGCGACTCCGAATTCCGGGTCCACGATCGGAGTGGCGGCCGATGCTGTGCCCGCGCCGAGAACGCCGATCACGGCCACTCCCACGGTGAGGGCTCCGGCGGTGGCGATGGTGCGAATCTTCACGATGATGTCTCCTCGAAGCGAAGGGATGGTTCGTATCGTGTGTCGACGCTAGTGACGCGCAACAGCTCTGGAATCGGGCTGACGGATGAGAGGGGCATCATCCTCGGGGACGACTGGTCGGTCGGGCGGCTCGTTCGCGGGGCCGATCTTGCGTGCCGGAGCACCCACCGCCCGCGCGCCCGGTGCACAGTGGAGCCATGATTCGCGACCCGCTCCGACTTCCCAGTGCTTCGCGGCGGACCGGATTCACCGATCTCGCCGTCGCCGCGGTGTGTGTGGGCGCGGCGTCGATCACCACCTCGGGTGCCGCCGGCATCGCCGCCGGGCTCCTCGTCGCGCTCGCCGCAGCGCTGCGCACCCACCTGCCCACGGCCGCCGCCGTCGTCGCGGTGGCCTCGACGGTGGTGCAGATCGGCTTCGGCCAGGGTGCCCCGATGACCTGGGTCGGCTACATCGGACTGATCTACTTCTTCGCCGCCCACCCCCGATCGTGGGTGCGCTTCGGGTCGGCTGCGGTCCTGGCAGTGCTCTGCTGCGGCGCCGGGTGGGCGCTGACCGCAGCCATCGACGAGGGCACCGCGTTGGGGCAACGCCCCGACACCGAGATCCTCCTCGCCTGCATCCTGTTCCTCGCCGCACCGATGATGGCGGTGTGGGCGTTCGGCTACATCGGCTTTCAGCGTCGCGCCGCGGTCGCGGCCGTGTTCCGGGCGCGTCAGCTCGACGCGGACCGTAAACGCGCCGTGGAACGGCTCGGGGTGGAAGAGGAACGCAACAGCATCGCCCGCGACATCCACGACGTCGTCGCGCACTCGCTCACCGTCGTCATCGCCCAGGCCGAAGGTGCCAGGTACTCCTTCGACAGCTCACCCGACTCCACCCGCCGCGCCCTCGAGGTCATCGCCCAGACGGGCCGGTCCTCGCTCACCGACGTCCGCACGTTCCTCGAACGACTGCGGCACCGCAACATTCCCACAGACGGGCGCAGCTACGAAGAGAGCCGCGACTTCCTCGTCACCCAGATCCGAGCAGCCGGGATGACCGTCGACCACACATTCACAGGCGAGCCGGGGCAGATGCCTGCGCTGGTGTCGGTGACGCTGTACCGAGTTCTCGCCGAAGCGCTCACCAACGCCCTCAACACGGTGACCTCACCCGCCCGGTGCAGGTCACCGAGACCTGGAGCAGGGCGGCGGTACGGTTGACCGTCCACAACACCGTCGACGGTGCGCCGCCACCGGTGACCGCAGACCACAACGGGGACACCGGAACCGGAATGGGGTTGGTCAACATTGCCGAACGCGTCGCACTCGTGCGCGGCACCGTCACCGTCGGAGAAGCACCCGGCGGATGGGAACTCGACGCCCGCCTGCCCCTCGACCGACACCACGACGACTCGGACTCAGCCATTGACACAGGCGAGGTCGACGCATGATCCGGGTGGCGCTCGTCGACGATCAGAGCCTGTTCCGCAACGGCATCGCCATGGTCGTCGACAGTCAGGCCGACATGTCCGTCGTCGCGCAACTCTCCGACGGCACCGCCGTGACGTCAATGGTCCATGAGCACACCCCGACGTGGTGGTGATGGACGTGCGGATGCCGCGGGTCGACGGCATCGCCGCCACCTCCGCACTGCGCCGCGACCTCGGAGCGGACGGGCCCGCGGTGCTGGTGCTGACGACCTTCGACATCGAGGAAGCAGCCCTGTCCGCCATCGAGGCCGGCGCAGACGGGTTCGTCCTCAAGGACGCCGAGACCGAGTTCCTTCTGGCAGCGATCCGCGCGGTGCACACCGGATCCCAGGTCGTCTCCGCATCGGCGACCCGCCGCCTGTTCGCCCAGCACCGCACCCGCGATCGGCCCGGCCCGGAGTACGACATCCTCACCGACCGCGAACGCGACGTCCTCATCGAGGTCGCACACGGTAAATCCAACACCGAGATCAGCCGCGACCTGTTCATCACCGAAGCCACCGTCAAGACCCACGTGTCCAAACTGCTCGGCAAACTCGCGACCTGCGCGACCGCGTCCAGCTCGCCATCTACGTCTACCGCACGAACCTGCTCTGAACCGCGTCCGGCGGATGTTGCAGTTGGACGTGTGGTCATCGACTTCGGTCGGCCGATCTGCCTGCCGACCGCAGCATCCCAAGAGCGGAGCCCACTGCGCGAATGGTGTCGTCGTCGAGAACCGCGCCTATGCGCCGGTCGAGTTCGCGGTCGAAGACAACAATTCCTGCTGCGAGGATCTCGCGACCGGCCGGTGTCAGGGTGACGAGTGAGGACCGCCGGTCGTCGGGATTGGCGCGGCGGGCGCAGTAGCCCGCCGCTTCGATGCGGTCGACGACCTTGCTGGTTCCCCCGACTGTGATGGCGAACTCAGCGGCGATGCCCTGGACTCGGGCACCGTCGTCGTGGTCGGAGAGGAATCGCAGGACTTCGAACCAGGTCAGGTGCAGGTCGCACTCGGCCCGCAGTGCCCTGTCGATCGCGTTCCACAGGTCGATCTCGTACCGGACGATGTTGTCGAAGAGGGCTGTGTTGTCGTTCGTCATGGCCGTTCCGTGTGATGTGGGTGGATGTGCGGAGTCGGAGCGACGCCCGGCGGTCGGGTCAGTCGGCGACGCCGTCCAACGCTCTGACCTTGTCGATTCGCCCGTGCACGGTGACGATGCCGGGTCCGCCGTTCCGCTCGGAGTACTCGTCGGCGCGATCGTCGCCCATGTACCGGGCACCGAGCCTGCCCGCCCAGCGTCGAGCTTCAGCTGGGTCGTGGTCGATGCGGGCGGTGCCCTCGAACATGACGAACGAGTACGGGGGTCGGTCGTCGTCGACGACGAGCGCGAACCGGGGGTCGCGGGTTAGGTTGCGACCCTTCACTGAGGTCATCTCGGTCTGAAACACCAGCTCGTCTCCGTCGAGGAGGAACCACAGTGGTGCCACATGTGGGCTGCCGTCTATTCGGACGGTGGCCAGTTTCCCGGTGCGCGTTCCAGCCGAGACGAACGCGCACCACTGGTCCTCGGTCATGATGGGCATGGTGCGGTGATCCTGTCGTCGCGCGGAGGGTGGTTGTGTTCTGTCCGGGTGAGGTACTCAGCGCCCCCAGAATGCGTCCTCGGCGGCGGCGTCGGCGGAGAACAACCACATCTCGACGATCTTGCCGTCGGTCACGCGCAGTAAATCGACCCCGTCCATGGCCATGCTCTGCTCATCGCGGCGGCCGGAGAAGTGGATCGACGCGGCGACCAGATCACCGTTGTCCATGTACGAGTGGACTGTGTCGATTGCGAAGGTGCCGGCGCTGGTTTCCATCATCGATCCAAGGAGCGCAAAGACGGCGTCACGGCCGGTGTGGTCGCCGGAGAAGCGGTGCGAGCCCGGCTGGTGCCAGACGATGTCCTCGGCCAGCAACTCGCCGAGTGTGTTCATGTCGCCGGTCTGGACGGCGGTGAAGTAGGTGCGGGCGAGATCGGTGGTGGCGCTCATGAGTGGGTGTCCTTCATTCGTGGGTCGGAGGGAGAGTGGTGCGCGTGCGGTCAGTTCGTCGGTGCGGGTGCGGGTGCGGGTGCGGGTGCGGAGAAGATTCCGAAGTGGTTGCCGGTGCTGTCGCGCAGTCGGGCGAACGTGACGCCGGAGGCGTCCGTCAGCGGCTCCATCAGGACCTCCGCACCGAGGCCGTTCGCGCAGGCGATGGTATCGGCGACGTCGGCGACGAGCACGTAGAAGATCGCGTAGTCGGCGAAGGTGCCGTCGGATTCGAAGATGCCGCCGCCGGGTCGAGGAGCGCCCGGGGTGATCGCGGCGTGGTAGTTCACGCCGGGGAGATCGTGGTTGGGGGTGAAGTTCCAGTCGAAGAGCTGGCTGTAGAAGCTCTGGATCTCCTCGGGCTTGTCGGAGCCGAATTCGAACCAGGCCACGGAGTTCAGGGCGGGAGCAGTCATGATGGGCGACCTTCGCGTCGTCGGGGTGGATGGCCCCGCGGTGGGGCTGTGCAACCATCGTGACATATAGATTCCATGGAAGCAACTTCCATGTATGTGTAATCTGGTTTCGAGTCGGTTGCCCCAGCCGGTCCGCCACCGCACTGCATCACCCGATCGAGGAGAACCGATGACGCACGACGAGATCCCCACGACCACCGTGCGCCCGAGCGACGGAGTGCTCGCTCGGCGGGATCCCGCCGCGGCGCACGAGCAGCCCGCGGCGATCGAGGTGCGCGGCGCGAAGGTCCACAATCTCGCCGACGTCGATGTATCGATACCCCTGCACACGCTGGTGGCAGTGGCGGGGGTGTCGGGGTCGGGAAAGTCGTCGTTGGCGATGGGGGTTCTGTACGCGGAGGGCTCACGCCGCTACATCGAGGCGCTCTCGACCTACACGCGCCGCCGCATGTCGCAGTCCGCTCGCGCCGCCGTCGACAGCGTCGAGCACGTGCCGGCCGCACTGGCCCTGCGCCAGCGACCCGGAGTGCCCGGCGTGCGCAGCACCTTCGGCACGTCGACCGAGTTACTCAACGTCCTGCGATTGATGTTCTCGCGGTTGGGTTCTCATTGTTGTCCGAACGGTCACCGACTCGATCCCACGGTCGAGGTCGCGCTCGACCACGACCTGACGTGCCCGGTCTGCGGAGCCACGTTTTACCCTCCGGGCGCCGAGTCGCTCGCCTTCAACTCCGACGGCGCCTGCCCTCGGTGTTCGGGTAACGGCGTGGTGCGCGAGGTGGACGAGCGCATGCTGGTGCCCGATCCGAGCCTGAGCATCGACGCCGGTGCGGTGGCTCCCTGGTCGATGTTCGGTCTCACGGTGATGCCTCGCGTCGTCGCCGAGATGGGCGTACGCACCGATGTGCCCTACGAGGAACTGCGCGCCGAGGAGCGCGACATCGTCATGCACGGCCCGGAGGAGAAGCGGCACATCACCGTCCCCACCAAGAACGGCAAGCTGTTCGAGATGGACTTCACCTACCGCAACGCCGTACGCGCGGTGGAGGAAGCGATGAACAAGGCGACGAGCGAGAAGGGGCTGAGCCGTGTCGACCGTTACATCAGCACCCACCCCTGCCCCAGTTGCCACGGCGTCCGTCTCAGCGACTCGGCCCTCCGATCGCACATCGGCGGCATCGATCTCGGCCAGGCCACCGCCAAGACGCTCGACGACCTCACCGGCTGGGTCACCACCATCGAGACGTCCCTGCCCGCGGACATGACGCAGATGGCGCGCAACCTCGTCGACACTCTGCTCGAGATGGCCCGGCGCCTCGTCGGACTCGGCCTGGGCTATCTGACACTCGACCGCGGCAGTGCCACCCTCTCCACAGGCGAACGTCAACGCGTCCAACTTGCGCGCGCGGTGCGAAACAGAACCACCGGAGTGCTCTACGTGTTGGACGAACCGTCCATCGGACTCCACCCGTCCAACGTCGACGCCCTTCTCGACATCATGCGAGACCTCCTACTGGACGGGAACTCCGTGGTGTGTGTCGACCACGACGTCCAGGTCCTACGCGACGCCGACTGGATCGTCGAGATGGGTCCCGGCGCGGGCAGAGACGGCGGACACGTGGTGGCGACCGGCACCCCCGCCGACCTGGGAGACGATCCGGCCTCCCGGCTCGGCGGCTTCCTCGTCGGTCGAGAAGGCATCGTCGTGCGCGATCGCGCCCCGTCCGATCAGATGTTCGCCCGCGGACAGATTCACCTGACCACCCATCCCCTGCACACCGTTCACGCGCTTACAGTGGACATTCCGTCGGGACGCATCACCGCGGTGACCGGCGTCTCCGGGTCCGGCAAGACCACGATGGTTCTCGACAGCCTGGTGCCCGCACTGATCGCTCGCGGCGCCGGCGGTCGCCCACCCGCACACGTCTCAGCGTTCGACGCACCGGGCATCACGCGCGTCAACGTGGTCGACGCGACCCCCATCGGAGTCAACGTGCGCTCCACCGTCGCCACGTACAGCGGGGTCCTCGACGACCTACGCCGCGCCTTCGCGTCCACGCCGGTGGCCGCGGAGTTCGGTCTCACGGCCGCCGACTTCTCGTACAACACAGGGTCCCTGCGCTGCCCGCGGTGCGAAGGAACAGGCCAGATCTCACTCGACGTGCAGTTCCTGCCGGACATCGACATCGACTGCCCCGACTGCTCCGGCACGCGCTACTCCCCGGCCGCCCACGAGATCCGCCGACCTGTCCAGAAGGCCTCCGGTCCACCGGACATCTCACTTCCGGATCTGCTCTCCTGCACGGTGACCGAGGCGCTCGAGCTCACCACCGATCTTCGGCGCGTCCACACCCGCCTGCAGACCCTCGTCGACCTCGGGTTGGGTTACCTCACCCTCGGCGAGGCCACACCCGCCCTCTCCGGCGGCGAGGCACAGCGCCTCAAATTGGCGACCGAACTACGTCGCGACCAAGCCGACACCCTCTTCGTCTTCGACGAACCCAGCGTCGGGCTGCACCCACTCGACGTCCGCACACTGCTGACCGTCATCGACCGCCTCAACGACAACGGCGCCACCGTCGTCGTCATCGAACATGACCTCGACATGATCGCCAACGCCGACCACATCATCGACATGGGCCCCGGCGGCGGTGACGCCGGCGGACGCATCGTCGCCACCGGCACACCCGACAACATCGCCGCCGACCCCGCCAGCATCACCGGCCGCTACCTCCACGAGCACCTACGAGTCGGAGTCGCGAACACCGACCCCCATGGTGCGGACCCGGCCGACCCCGTCAGGTGCCGGCGGCGGTGAGGTGGTCTCGGCAGTCGATGTACTCGAGATAGGCATTGCCGGTGATGGGTTCACCACGAAACGTGCCGCGGTAGCGGTGGTTGCCGACGTAGCCTGCTCCGAGGCCGTAGGTGAGGTCGGTGACGGTGGCGGTGTCGATGGAGATGATTCGCTCGCCGGTGGCAGGATCGGTCAGACTCACGTCATCGTCGCAGGCAGACGCATGATTCGTCACGTGGGGGCGCGCCGCGGCTCGGGTTCGTGTGCGGTGACCTTGAAGTCGACGCTGACTGTGTGGGCCGAGCCGTGTCCGTCGACGGACCGGATGTAACAGCTTCCTCGACGACGTCGGCCGGTCCGAGCACCTTCACCAACAGAACCTGGGTCGTGTCGTCGATGTTGAGGACTGGACGAAGAACTGCCGGGAGGTCATCGCCGTGGCCGAGGCGGTGTACACGGTGTCGCACGGTGTGGTCGCGATGGCCTGGTCGTTGGCGAACATCGTCACGCCCGGTGTGCCGACGATCGACATCACACCGAACGAGCGATGCGGATCAGGGAGGTCGGGAACCATCACCCCGCAGTGCACCCAACTCCGCCCGCGACCCGAGGGAGGGGACGCACCGGCGTCTCGGCGTCGAACGGGCGGGCGTTCAGCGAGCGGGTCCGGTTCACCAGCGGCACAACTCCGTCCACCGCAGCCCGCACACGATCCATCGACATGATCGCCACAGCGATAGCCTTTCCTCGACCGCGCTCCGCTTCGCCCGAGGCGGGCGCTCATCTTCGCACCACACCTGATACCTCGAATAATACTAACCCTGCCGGCCATCCGGTCATTGGTCGTCGCGCTCCACCTCGCACGCACCGTGCCGGGTGAGGGCAGGGACGGTACCGACCACCCGGCACGGTACGTGCGAGGTGGGGACGGTCACACAGAATCGGATCGAGTGCACAGCCCACACCGTTCCGAGCGAAAAGTTGTCCGTCCGTTGACAATTCCCTGGCACTGCACTGGCAATCGAATCGCGATGCTTGATCTGTCACCGAAAGTGGTTCGGTGACAATAGATCGAGAGGTAAGACCATGCGCACCAAGACCGTCGTCCGCGCCACCTCCGTCGCTGCAGTCGCCGCAGCCGCCGTCGCACTGTCGGCATGCAGCACCGGACAGGCATCCACCCCCGTCGCAGCCGACACCGACACCGCCGCAGGTGCCAACGCCTCCGTCGACGCGGGCGGCGAACTCACCCTCGACCGCATCGAGAAGCAATTCGACACCTGGCTCGACACCGTCGCGCAGGGCGACCCGCAAGCGATCAACGCTCTCTACCGAGAGGACGCAGTGCTTCTTCCGACACTGTGGGCCGGTGTGTTCGACAGCCCGGACGAACGTCTGGCCTACTTCACCGACTTCGTCAGCAAGAAGCCGACGGGAGCGATAGACGAGTCCGTGCCGCAGTTGCTCAGTCCCACGTCGGGATCGCTGTCGGGTCTGTACACGTTCACCATGGGCGAGTCCGGGCAGAATGTACCGGCACGCTTCACCTTCGTGTTCGAACTCGAGGACGACGGGGACGTCGTGATCGTCGACCACCACTCCTCGAAGCTGCCCGACTGATCCACCGACCACGGCGCACACCGCCGGGATGGGACCATGACCCGTGCGAGTACTCCTGGTCGAAGACGACCCGTCGATCTCCGACCCACTGACCGCGGGTCTGCGGCGGTACGGCTACGAGGTGCAGTTGGTGACGACGGGGGCTGACGCACTCGCGGCTCCGCTGCCCGACGTGATCCTGCTCGATCTCGGCTTGCCCGACATGGATGGGCTCGACGTCTGCCGTGAAATCCGCAGGAGCTCGTCGGTGCCCATCGTCGTCATCACAGCCCGAGACGACGAGATCGACACCGTGGCCGGTCTGGAGGTGGGCGCGGACGACTACGTCAGCAAGCCGTTCGGGGTGCGCGAGATCATCGCCCGGATCCGAGCAGTGATGCGGCGGGCGGGTTCGAGTACGGGGGCGGAGGCATCGACTCCGCCTCCGCAGCAGCTCGGCCCGATCACGCTCGACCGGGTCGCTCGACGGGTGAGTGCACACGGCGTCGAGGTCGCACTCGCGCCGAAAGAGTTCGACCTCCTCGCTCACCTCGCCGAGTCACCCGGCGCGGTGTTCACCCGTGAGCAATTGATGGAGGCGGTATGGGACGAACACTGGTTCGGCCCCACAAGAACGCTGGACGTGCACGTTGCCGCCCTGCGACAAAAGTTCGGTAACGCGCTCGTCCTGACGACGGTGCGCGGCGTCGGCTTCCGGTTGGAGGTCTGATGGTCCGCCGTCTCGTCGCGTCGTACCTCGCGTTGGTGGCACTCGCGTTGGCGCTGTTCACCGTTCCCGAGGGCATCGGACTAGTGAGCGCCTTGCGAAACAACCAGGCGGAGGTGGGACTGCGTGAGGCGCGCACAGTCGCGATCCTTCTCGCAACCGCCGATGCCGCCGATCCCGACTCTGCGGCGGGAGCGGAACTGGCGCTGCTCACTCTGCGCAGCAACCTGGAGGAGCAGACGGGCGGCCGAGTGGAGTTGCTCTCCGCGGACGGGCAACCTGCACTGGGCCGTCCGGTATCCGACCCCCTCGGAACCGATATCAGCGCGGCGCTGCAGGGGCGGGAAGCCGTCACGCGCGCCGAGCAATCTGTGCTCGGCGAGCCGGGACTGCAGGTCACCGTGCCCTCGAAGGCTCCGGACGGTACGACGGTCGGAGCGGTGCGTTTGACCTACCCGTCTGCTCCCGTCACCGCTCAGATCCGCGAGTTGTTCGGACTGCAGCTGGTCGTGGCGCTGGCGACGCTGGGCATCGCCGCGGCCGCAGCGTGGTGGCTGGCCCGATCGATGACGCGACCGTTGCGCCTCCTCGACTCCATGGCCCGGTCCCTGTCACAGGGCGACTTCACCGCCCGCACCGACCCAACCGACGCCGGACCGGCCGAGACACGACGGGTCGCCGAGTCGATGAACGACGCCGCAGAACAAATCAGCGAGCTCATCGCCGTCAAGAGGCGGTTCGTCGCCGACGCCTCCCACCAACTCCGCACGCCCCTGACCGCGCTGCGCCTGAGTCTCGACAATCTCCACGACGAGATGAGCGACCCCCACGCACGTGCGGCCGTCGACCGGTCGATCGCGGACACGGTACGTATGACCCGTCTGGTGCACGACCTGTTGACCCTCGCCCGCGCGCAAAAGCCCATCGACAACTCGATACAGGTCGATACCGCAGCAGTCGTGGACACTCGATTCGCCACTTGGTCCGCCGCAGCGCGGTCTCAGAACGTCACCTTGACCTCTCGCATTGCACCGGGCGCGCAGCT
Source organism: Rhodococcus sp. 06-1474-1B (assembly GCF_002258885.1). Classification (NCBI taxonomy): domain Bacteria; kingdom Bacillati; phylum Actinomycetota; class Actinomycetes; order Mycobacteriales; family Nocardiaceae; genus Rhodococcus; species Rhodococcus sp. 06-1474-1B. The sequence goes on from NZ_NOYR01000014.1 coordinate 137,227, forward strand.
GATCGCAGCCGACGGTCACCTCGAACAGATTCTCGACAACGTTCTCGCCAACGCCGTCGACGTCGCCCCGCCGGGTACCGACATCGTCGTCGACGCGGCCGTGATCGGCGAGACGGTTCGCCTGACGATCGCTGATTCAGGGCCAGGACTTACTGCAGAGGACCGGCGCCGTGCGCTCGACCGTTTCTGGACCCGACGCCCCGGCGGATCCGGACTGGGGCTGTCGATCGTCGATCAGCTCGCCCGCGAGAACCGGGGATATATTGTGCTCGAACCAAACCCGAGCGGAGGACTGATCGTGGTGATCACTCTGCCGGCAGCGGCCCCGCTCCGAAATCGCTCACGACTGTTCGGATCGAGCGGGAACACATCATGATTCAGGCCAGCGGTCGGCAGTGCCGATAACGAGGATTCCGTGCCGATGGACAGTCCTAACTCGTGCGATTCGCTCAGGCTGCTCGCCTCTTCACCTGCGCATGGACATACGCATTGCACGCGTCAGGGCGTGCGAGGCCAAGTCGAGAAGACGATCAGCAAACCTCCGACCAGCGCGGTGGAGATGCTCTGAGCAATGAGCTCGTCCGGCTGTGGCCTGGTGATGGAAACTTCGAGAAATCGCACGACAAGCACGAGAAACAACGTCCCCGCAGTTTGCCTCTTCAACTGCCCGAAGGACGTCGTCGTCAACGACTGTGGCAGATCGAGATCGTGAACGAACAATTCCCACAGTCCGAACCCCACGATCAACAACACGGTTGCGATGAGAATCGAGTCGATGCTCTCGAACAACTTGACCAACGCTGGATCGGACGACAACCCTTCGACGAACAACAACCGCACGAAGTCGACACCTTTGGCAAAGGCCCACACGTACGTCACGGCGGAAAGCAGCAGCGCAGTGGTGGCACCGATGATGCTGATGAATCTGAGCCGCGCAACGTCGAACCTAGGTGAATGCAACGGTTTCGGTGACTCTGGTTTCGGAGCCTGCGGTTGGTATCCGCCGCTGGTCGGTGCCGACATGACCGATCCTCTCGAACGTAACTGACATGCCTTCCGGTCGGTCGATACTCGAATGTCAACGACCGAACAGCTAGCAGTGATGAACTCGGCGAACAGGGGCACGACCGTACCAGGCTGCCTCGGTGCAACCACGACGGCCGGAACGACGATCGGATGCGGGGCGGGCCGTCCGCGCTACCGATCCGGACAACTATTAACGCGGTCGCACAATCTGTGCGGGAATGGTCACGTCATCGACCAGCGGAACCGGATCGGCCGTGAAGTGTGACCTCGTGTGGTGAGTAGCGGTTCGGTGACAACAGATCAAAAGGGAAGCCCCACCACTGCGTCCTTCCCACACCACCTTCATTCGAGCAGTGTGAGTTCACACCGATAACCGTGCTCGAGCCGATCGATCGAATTGAGCAGTCGGCATGCCTTCTCCGGACTCTTGAGCACGGACATCAGTCCCCTTCAACGTTCGTCGCCAAGTGCCGACATCACTACAAGCTCATGGCCGGCCCGCGTGATCACTAGTTCCGTACGCTCGTCCACGACAGGCAATCGAGTTGCCGGGCACGGAGGCCGTGGCATAGCGATCCACTGTTCGAGTTGAGTCAGCAAGGGCAGCGGCGTCTCGTGTCTGTTGACCCGTACCTTTCAGTGGAACCCGAAGGGAACAACCGCGAGAACGTCGGTTCAGATGCGCGGTCGCCGTCTATGTCTTGCAACTGCGTCTCCGTTTGCGCATCGGGTGCGGCAATAGGCCCGTCGACCGTTTCGGCTTGTGTCCACGAAAACTCGATTGCACCGGTGCGCCGAACATTCCCCCAGGCGTAGTCCACCCGCTTCTACGGTGAACAGTGCAAGTCCTCCCGCCGTCACCGCCATCACCCGTCCTACGATGTCGTTCTCGTCCGGCGCGAAATGCAGATGCGGCCTCAATCCGTCGTGGGTGGTCAAGTACACGCCGTTCACTCCGTCAACGAGCAATGAATTGACTGCACCGCAACGGATCTCAGCATTCTCGGCAACAAACACTGCTCGCAATCGAATCGTCCAACGCCGCAGCGCCCCAGTGGTTCCGTCGTCCACAGCAGACCAGCGGATCGCGTGCTTGTTCAAGACCTCTTCGACGCGGGAGGCCTTCCAGTCGCCATCGGCAAGAAGATTCACGAGCTCGGACGCAAGTTGAACACCGGTCATGTTGTCATGGTTGAACTGCACAACGGCATTGCACCACAGTTCCAGGAGTGCATCTAGTTCTCACCGCAGTTGTCCCGATTATTGCCATCCTCGCGCTCGGCGCGGTGCTCAGACATCGTGTACTGACCGATGACGGGCTGTGGCGTGGACTCGAGTGGCTCAGCTATCGCGTATTCACACCCTCTCTCTTCGTGGTGTCCATAGCAACAACGTCGCTCGAAGAAATCTCTACAGGGCCGCTGGTTTTCAGCATTGCGATCCCTGTGGTCGTGGTATCAATCGCTCTCGTCGCGAGCCGGCGACTCCTGCGCGCGAACGGACCACAGCTGACGTCGCTAGTACAAGGCAGCATCCGCATCAACACTTACATCGGCCTTATTTTCGCATCGGCGTTGAACGGTACCGAGGGCGTCGCCACCTTCGCCCTCGCGGCCGCCGTGATGGTTCCGCTGGTCAATGTCATTTCTGTCACCGTCCTGTCGGTGCACGGACGCAGGGCCGGCGACCGACCCCGCTCACGCCTGTGGCGACACATCGCCGGAAACCCGCTGATCCAGGCATGTGCGCTCGGTTTGATGCTCAACATCAGCGGCGTGGGTCTACCGGAATCGATCGCGGGACCGCTGACGATGCTTGCTCAACCCGCTTTGGTCGCCGGAACCCTGGTAGCCGGTGCTGCCGTGACACTGCGATTGTCGATACGAGACAGCGTCGACATAGCTCTCTCGTCCACCATCAAATTGATCGTGCTTCCGCTCGCGGCCGGTGCACTGGCCACTGCGGTCGGTGTGTCGCCGATTGGACTGGTCGCTGTCGTGCTCATCTGCGCTGTTCCTACGGCACCGTCGGCCTATGTCCTGGCCGCACTCATGGGTGGAGACACTCGATTGATGGCGTCCATCGCAAGTATTCAAACGGTGCTGTCGATGGCGACGCTGCCCTTGATCCTGAATGCCACCTCAGCTTTGTGACAATGACGGCCTTGCATCTAGTTCGTCGCCGACTGCGGGGTCGAGCCGCACGACCGGATCGACCCCGCAGTCGTTCGCGCCCGGTCAGCCAATCGGGCGGATGCACATCGCTACTGTTCCGCAACCTGCAACCAAACAGTCGTTCTCGACCGCACAGTAGTTCCCGGCCACCCGAATCGAAGGTCTCCTCGTCTAACCGGTGAGTAACTGGGAACTTTTTGCGCCGTTGAACGACAAGTGAGTGCTGGGCCGGATCCAGACTCAGCATTGGCGCGACGGAGGAGGGACACATCTGTGTATGACGATCTCCGTGACTACCACACGATGTTCGAGTCGATAGAACGGCGCGTACTTCGCGGGGAAAGCGTGACCGCTCTCGAGCGTATCGGACTCACGCTCGGAGTCTGCGTCTCCATCGTCGGACTGTTTCTGCCGTATGTCGGGACTACCCGAGGGTGGTCCATTTTGGTCAATTCGTCGGCTGCGCAGGAAGAATCGCCAAATATCATAGCGTCGCTGGCGGTGCACGCATCGGTCGTATTCTGCGTGCTGTGTTCGGCCGCAGCCCTGTACTGCTGCGCACTCCCAATTACCGTCCTCACAGCTACCGGTTGCGCAGGGGCGACGTGCCTGTTGTCGGCGACCGTGTCCTCTCACATGTCACACACGGAGCCGTCGGGCCTATCCGGTCCGGGTCCAGGCCTGATTGCCGCAACCATCGGTGCCGCCGTTCTGGCCGGACTGTGGATGCGCGCAGCAGCACATTCCCAGTTTCAGTTCCTTCGAAAATGGCTCCGCTCGCAGAATGCTCACCACGAAAGAAAGATGTAACAGCGTGTCGAAAGCAAACAAACAGTACAAGAACCAGATGGCCGCTGCAGAGCACAAGCGAGATGTCCAGGTGAGAATTATTCTCACTGCAGTCCTGGTCATCTTCGCTCTTGCAGTCGGGTTTTTTGTAATCCAGGGACGAGACGGCTCAGCTGACGCCGCGGCACCTAGATCCGTCACGGACAGCGGCGCTATTCGCGCAGTTTCGCCGGACGTCGAACTCACAGAAGGAAGCGAAACGCCGAAGAGGGTCCTGACTATCTTCGAGGACTTTCAATGCCCGGTCTGCAAGAGCTTCGAAGCTGCTTTTGGAGGCACACTCGATGAGCTTCGTACATCGGGCGTGGCGGCAATCGACTACCATCCGATCGCGATCCTCGATCGTATGTCCTCGACCAACTACTCGACGAGAGCCGCCAATGCCTCAGTCTGCGTGGCTGATTCATCGGTCGATACCTGGCTGACGTTTCATTCCTCGGCGTACGCGCAACAACCTGCCGAGGGTGGGGAGGGTCTCTCCGACGAAGCTCTCGGTGACATAGCTACAGCAGCAGGTGCGCCCGACTCGGTCCGTGGGTGCATCGAGGATGGCCAGCACGAAGACTGGGTGACGTCTTCGACGCAATCAGTTCTCGATCGGGACATCAACGCGACACCGACTGTCCTACTCAACGGCGAAGCACTCGATTTGACCACTCCCGAGGCGCTGTCTGCAGCGGTACGCGCCATCCCGTGAGTATCGGAGAGGGTATTGCGGAGATCGCCCGTCAAAGGCGGAGATCTGCTGGGCGCGCATCGAGTATGGCTCTCGTCTTGGGCGGAGCGATTGGGCTGGTTGCGTCGCTGATACTGGTAATCGAACGCTTCGAGTTGCTGATGGATCCAACCTACGTTCCGTCGTGCAGCCTCAATCCCGTCCTGTCGTGTGGATCAGTCATGACATCGACGCAAGCAGCCGTGTTCGGGTTTCCGAACCCGGTACTGGGCATACCGTCGTTTACTGTGGTGCTGGTAGCCGGCATTCTTCTGGTTGCAGAAGTGCCGCTACCCCAGTGGTTTTGGCAAGGCCTTGCGATCGGCATGACTGCGGGTGTGGTCTTCGTCCATTGGCTCATCTTTCAAAGCCTTTATCGCATCGGCGCCTTGTGCCCGTACTGCATGACGGTCTGGGCAGTGAGTGTTCCGTTGTGGGTCGTTGCCGCTTCGCATTCGTTCAGCACTGAACCGGTGTTTCTGAGGCGGTGGAAGTGGACTTTCGTCGTGCTGTGGTTCACCGTGGTCGTTCTACTCTGCGCCGAGCGATTCTGGAGCTATTGGAGCACGCTGGTCTGATCAGCGTCGCACGCCGCGTGTGCGCCAACATGCGACGGGAACTTTCACCCAGGCGCATCCGACTACTGAGCGAAACACCGGATCTCGATGCGCACAGAAGGGGCAGTTACCCGATGCCTACCGGAGAGACCTTGCGAACGTCGGGTTTCGGCACTGAGTCGTCTGCGACACCGAAACCTTCTGTGCTGTCGCAGATGCGTCCGGTAGTACTCAGACTCCACTTCTACGCCGGAATTCTGGTCGGACCATTCTTGCTGCTCGCGGCAGTTACAGGCCTGTTGTACACCATCGCCCCTCAACTCTCGGACTATGTGCACCGTCATGAACTGACAGTAGATCGAGTCGGGGCGAAAACTGTGCCACTCGGGGAGCAAGTCGACGCGGCACGCGCCGCGTATCCGGAAGGCTCGATCGCACAAATTCGGCCGCCGGTCGATGCCGAGGGGACGACGCGCGTCGTGTTGGCCGTCGATGATGTGCCCGCCGGATACGGCCGGACGGTGTTCGTCGACCCTTACACAGCGGAGGTGCGCGGAGAGCTCACTACTTATGGTGAGTGGTTGCCTGTGCGTGCGTGGATCGACGAACTGCACCGAAATCTGCATCTGGGAGAGCTCGGTCGCAACTACAGTGAACTGGCCGCAAGTTGGCTGTGGGTGGTAGCGCTCGGGGGACTCGTGCTCTGGGTGGACAGGGTGCGACGACGCTCGAACTCCACTGCAGCTGCCGCAAAGGCCGCGCTCATTCCTGAGTTGAAGAAGAAGGGCCGGGCACGTGCACTGTCGTGGCACGGAACTGTAGGGGTGTGGATCATCGCGGCTCTGCTGTTGTTGTCTGTCACGGGGCTGACGTGGTCTCGGTATGCGGGAGAGACGATCGGGGATGTGCGAGCTGCGTTGTCCTGGACGACCCCCTCTGTCGCGACTGCACCCGACAGCTCGGCCGGTGACAGCGTGCACCACGCGTCCGAGGCAACGCAGGGATCCGACTCGGTCATCGACAGCGGTATCGGTATCGATGGAGTCGACGTCGCCGCCCGAGCTGCAGGCTTGCGCAGTCCGATGGAGTTCGTTCCTCCGACAGTCGCTGGTCAGGCATGGAAAGTGCAAGAGGCAAAGCGTGATTGGCCGACACGCTACGACTCGGTAGCGGTCGATGCCGTGTCGGGTCATGTGACCGACAAAGTCGATTTCGCCGACTGGCCACTGATGGCCAAGATGACGAATTGGACGATCGACGCCCATATGGGCATTCTGTTCGGCGTCGTGAATCAGATTGCGTTGGCGCTTACTGCCATCGGGCTGATCGCCGTCATTCTTCGCGGCTACCGCATGTGGTGGATGCGTCGCCCGGCCCGCGCAGTGGGGGTGCGCTTCGGGACACCTGTGCCGCGCGGGAGTCTGCGGCGAATGCCTCCGCTCGCGGCGACCGTTCTTGTCGTTGTTGCGGTCGCTATCGGGTGGTATCTACCCTTGTTCGGACTGCCTCTAGCGGTTTTTGTGGGCGTGGACACCGTGCTCGGTATGCGTAACCGCATGCTTGAAAGTCGGCTGCGCGCATGATCGCCGATGCTTCGCTGCGATGGATCTGCACTGCACTGTTCACGTTCGCCGCAGGATGGTGCCTGTTTCGCGTCGTCTCCGCCAGCGCGTCGAGTGTTCGCATCGGTCACGGGCTACATCTGTCGATGTGTACTGCAATGATTGCGATGGCATGGCCGTGGGGAGATAGCGTGCCACTACTACCGCAGGGTGTGTTCTTCAGTGCAGCGACTGTGTGGTTCACAGTGAGCGCGTTCGGTATACGCAGTGCCACCAAGAATTCGATTGCCGGTGCATCCGCTCATGGATCGATGACGAATATTTATCACGCGGTCATGATGGCCGCAATGGTATGGATGCTTGCCGTTATGGCGGGAGGGGTACCGGGCACCGTTGCCCATCATCACACAGTGGACTCAGTGCAGACCGAACTCCATTCGCATACAACAGGAATGAGCGCGGGCGCGCATGCGAATGCTGCGCCCGAACCTGCCTGGGTTTCGGCCGTCTCGCTCGCAGCGGCTTTGGCCTTCGGGGCTGCTGCAATCATATGGTTGCATCGAATGTTCGTCGTCGATCAACAAGTAGCGATGGCTCCGGCTGGAAGACGCACGGGAGCCACGACGCTACCCGGTTCAAGTCTGGAGACGGTCTCGGCGTCGAGCGAGGTGGCGATGGCTGCCGGCATGGCCATCATGTTCGGTGTGATGTGAACGCCAGACCAACACACGCCCGCCCGGCAGAATTCGTCCCGACGTCGAACGAGGATCTGTGACAACTGCATTCCGCACTCACCAGCACGCAACTCGGTCGAGATGGGCGACTGGCGTTGTCTTAGCGGTCGCCGTTGCGCTGGTCGTATCGGTTACCGCTATATCGGGCGAGAGCAGATATACGGCAACCGGGGACTCGTATCCCGGAATGTTCACGTCCGTGGCATATGTCCTGCTGCGCTTCGTTGCTGCGCTCTCCGGTGCGTGGGCGCTGGGGTCGCTGTTCTTTGCCCTGACGTGCACACGTTTCACCCGCGCTGGTCGGGTCGGACCGGATGGGTACGCGGCCCTGTCGACGGCGGGCCGCGCAGGGGTGGTCTGGCTGGTTTCCGCTGTTGCACTGATTCCCTTGTCTGCTGCCGACGCAACCGGAATCGGAATCGGAGAGGCTGTGCAGCGTGGTGTCATTGCCGATCTGATCCCTCCGAACGAGGCTCCCAAGGCGTGGATGGTCACGGCGATCGCTGCGGCGATCGTCTCGATCGTGACCCGTTTCACTTTGAACTGGGTGCCGATGGCTATCGCTGCTGCCATAACGGCAATCGGAGTTCTCCCTGCATGGGTCATTGGCAATGCTGGTCAGGGCCCAAATCATGACATCGCCACCAGCGCAATCATTGTCGCGATTCTGGCATTGTCGGTATGGACTGGTTCGACGATCAGCCTGAGGTCTCGGCTTCACCGCAATGTCGGCGAGCAAGCAACCGATTCCGTAGTGGCCGTCACCCGATACGGCGCGATCGCGATCAGTGCTGCGATTCTTACGCTGAGCCTTCTCTTAGTGGTGATGATCATTGTGCTGCCACTCGATTCAGTTCTCACGTCTTCGTACGGACGGCTTGCCATCAGCGTCGCGGTGTTGCTCCTCGGTGCATTCATCTCGGTCACTCTCTCAGGCCGTCGCAGACGCCGGTCGAAAGAGAGCGGGCCACCTTATCTGCTGTCTGACATGGTCTCTGTGTCCCTCGTCGTCGCCTGGGCCGTGATCGTCTTGATGGCTGTACAGCCGGCCCCGGCATTTTTGTCGGCTCCGTCCACGGTCTATGACATCTTTCTCGGATTCGAACCGGAAGGTCCCCCGTCCGTTGGTCAGTTCCTTTCTTTCTGGCGTTTCGATTTCGTCACCGGCGGGGCGGCGTTGGTATTTGCGGGGCTCTACGCGTGGGCAGTGATGTGCTTGAAGAGACGCGGAGACAAGTGGCCGGTTGGGCGCGTCGTCGCCTGGATGGCAGGGTGCCTAGCGCTGTTGATAGCGACCAGTTCGGGTGTGGGCGCATACGGATCGGCGATGTTCAGCGTGCACATGGGGGTGCACATGACGTTGAACATGTTCGTTCCGGTGCTGCTCGTCCTCGGCGGACCGATCACTCTCGCACTAAGGGCTCTGTCGCCAGTGCATGACGGTGGTATGCCTGGGCCGCGAGAATGGATCGTTCTGTTCGTACATTCGGCGCTCACACGTGTTCTCGCCAATCCCGGCGTTGCTGTCGGATTGTTCGTTCTCTCGCTCTACGCGGTCTATTTCAGTCCGATCTTCGATGAACTGGTGCGCTATCACTGGGGTCATGAACTGATGAACATCCATTTCATCATCACCGGTTATCTCTATTATTGGGTCATCATCGGAATCGATCCGGGCCCGAAACGATTGCCCCACCTCGTTCGCCTGGCACTACTCTTCGCGGTCATGCCGTTTCACGCATTCTTCGGCATAGCCGTGATGACCATGGATCGACTGATCGGCGGAGCCTTCTATCGCTACCTGGACCTACCGTGGGTGCAGGATTTGGCAAGTGACCAACGTTTCGGAGGTGGACTGGCCTGGGCGTCGAGTGAGGTGCCACTGGTACTCGTTGTAGTCGCGCTGGTCACTCAATGGGGACGCCAGGACAGAAAAACGGAGACTCGCGAAGATCGAGCTGCCGACAACAACAACGACGACGAACTCACCGCCTACAACGCCATGTTGGCCGAATTGGCTAGAACCCGGAAATAAGGGGCAAGCAATGGCTCGAGCAATCTACCTCCTCGTCCTCATCACTCTGATCGGGGCCGCAGCACTACTGGCCTCTCGCGCCACCAGCTGGCGCGATCCACACTGGGTTGGAGTTCTCGGGATAATCACGGTTACGGCTTTTTTCGCATACGAAATGGGACGCTGGACAACAAACTGAATTCGGATAATAGTATTCCACTTTCTCAGAATTCGTCTCGGAAAGCTCCGATCGAGCCTGGATGCGGAATGTACCCAATGCGACACGGGGATCCGCGGCTCAGTGCAGACCCCGTGTTGCCTTGTTCGTCGATTGCTACTGCGCTCGGCGGTAACGGCGGAGGCGGAGACTGTTGGAGACAACGAAGAATGAGGAGAAGGCCATGGCAGCACCGGCAAGAAGTGGGTTCAGCAGACCCGCAGCAGCTATGGGAATGGCAGCGATGTTGTAGCCGAAAGCCCACACCATGTTGCCCTTGATGGTAGCGAGGGTGGCCTTGGCCAAACCCAACGAGTCGACAACCGCACCGAGATCATCGCGCACAACGATGATGTCTGCAGCACCGATGGCGACGTCGGTTCCTGCACCGATTGCCAATCCGAGATCGGCGGTGGCCAAGGCTGGTCCGTCGTTGATGCCATCGCCGACCATTGCCACCGTTCGCCCGGCTTCCTGAAGCGATACGACGATCTCGACCTTTCCTGCCGGCAGAACCTCTGCTATCACCTCATCGATCCCGACGGCGTCGGCGACGACCTGTGCGGCAAATGCGTTGTCCCCGGTCACCATCAGAGTCCGCAGCCCGAGAGCTCGCAGTTGCGCGATCGCGTCCGCAGCGGAAGCTTTGACCGTATCGGAGACGATCAGAACTGCACGCACCGTCTCGTCCACCGCGAGGTATACCGCTGTGGCCCCGATTCTTTCACTGTTGTTCTGCGCGTGACGCAGTGTGTCGGCAATGACCCAACCGCGGTTCTCGAACAACCGGCGCCGACCGATTTCGACGGAACGCCCGGCCACGAAACCTCGTGCACCCATTCCTGGCATCGCGGCGAAATCATCAACCACTGGCAGCACGTCGGCGCGCGCGCGGGCTGCGCCGACGATGGCCGCCGCGATGGCGTGTTCGGACGCGTGCTCTACCGCTCCAGCAAGGAGCAACAGCTCATCCTCGTTTTCGTCGGGCAGTGCCACGATCGACTCGAAAGTCAGTGCGCCGGTCGTGATGGTTCCGGTCTTGTCGAATACAACGGTGTCCACAGTCCGCGTGGCTTCCAGGGCCTGGTGACCTTTGATGAAGATTCCGAGTTGTGCTCCACGTCCAGAGGCAACCATCAGGGCAGTCGGCGTCGCCAATCCGAGTGCGCAGGGACACGCGATGATCAGGACGGCGAGGGCGGCGCTCACTGCCGCATCGACATCTTCGCTGCTGACGGCCCAGGCAACGAAAGTGCAAATGGCCAGGGCGAATACGACAGGGACGAACACACCCGAGATGCGGTCGGCGAGACGCTGAAGATCGGCCTTCCCCGATTGTGCAGCGTCGACGAGCCTGATCATTCCTGCGAGCGCAGTATCGGACCCGACTGCTGCAGCTTCGACAATCAGACGGCCGTCCAGGACCACGGTTCCGCCGGTCACTGCGACTCCGGCGTACTTGTCGACGGGGAGCGATTCGCCGGTCATTGCGCTGGTGTCGACGCTGCACGCGCCGTCGACGACGAGGCCGTCGGCAGCGATGACTTCGCCGGGGCGCACGACGAACTTCTGGCCCTCTTTCAGCTCCGCGACAGGGATTCTGAGTTCTTCCCCGCTGCGCAAGAGAACCGACACGTCGCGAGCACCCAATTGGGCCAGTGCCCGTAGGGCTCCGCCGGCCCGGCGTTTCGCTTTGGCCTCGAAATAGCGGCCTGCTAGGACGAAGACAGTGACTCCGACAGCCACCTCCAGGTAGATCGAGTCGCTCGAGACGACGGCGGCCCATACGCCGCGTGTTTCGTCAGCTGTCGAGTCTCGGACGAACATCGAGTAGATCGACCATCCGGTCGCTGCGGTGATCCCCGATGACACCAACGTGTCCATGGTGGTCGTACGGTGCCGTAGCCCTGCAATCGCGGCTCGATGGAACGGGAGCGCTGCCCATCCGACTACCGGGAGGGCGAGACAGAGGAGGATGAACTGCCAACCGGCGATACGGGTGCTGGGGACGACTGCAAACATGATCGACAGATCTGCCAACGGAATGAACAACACGAGCGCAACCACGAGACGTCGAAAGATGCTTCGAGTATGTTCGTCGCCTGCCGAAGTATCAGTGCTGGCATGGTCGACGAATTCCTCCGCCCCAAAACCCGCGGCGTCGACTACGTCGCAGAGTTGCTGGGGCGTCATCGAGGGCGGTGCCTCGATGGTGGCCACCGCAGTCGCGTAGTTGACCGAGGCTCGAACTCCGTCGATCTTGTTGAGTTTGCGTTCGATTCGGTTGGCGCAAGCACCACAAGTCATTCCGGACACGGCAAGTGCGATTCGCGGTGTATCGGAGTCAACGGGTTCCGAAACTCGTCCATCGTCGACTACATCGCTGGGGGGTGTTGTGACTGACATGCGATCGGTTCTTTCCTCGGTATCGAAAATGCGCAAGTGAAATTTGCACCCTGCGTACTAGGCCGCGGGATCGTTCGAATCACGTAAATGACCGCGTCGACGCCCATACCTTGTGCCCTCGGGAAGCTCGAAATCGTCGGTGTCTTCCACCCGGCGATGCGGCGACGGTGAACCGTCGACTTCGCTGCGGCGAACCATCGCGGTAACCAAGACACCGATAGCAATAATGGCGTGCGATGCAACCCGTTCGGCGGTGACAGCTCCCGAAATCGTGTCGGTGATCACGAATGCGGCCAGCAAGACGGTGAAGGTAGCGAGTACCGGCATCAGCCCAGCAGTGGTTCTCGGCCGCCAGGCTGCTACCAGGAACCCGACACCGACAGCGACGTTCCATGCTGTGCTCTCGTTGAACAGGTGGCCCGCCATCGCATCTGGGCCCATGACCATTGCCTCACCGCTGTGGTCGTGGCCGATGCCGAAGATTTGGGTGGCACCGAGCGCGAGCTGGGCTATGGCAACGACGGCCAGCACTGCCCGCCATGGATGATCTGTGACGACCCACCGCACGGCACGTTGTGGGCGGCCGCGCGGTATCGGTACGCCTACCGCGGCGAGAATTTCGGACGTCAGATCCGGGGTACGGACTGCCGCACCGATCCGCAGACCGCGGGTGGCCTCCGACGCCGCTGCGTACCACGCTTGGCATTGCACACAGCTGTCGAGGTGTTCGTCCGTACGTACGGAGGGCACCGGCTCTCGCTCCCCGTCGATACGCGCCGACAGTGCTTCCCTGGCCAATGTGCAATCCACATCTACATTGTCGCGCAGGGCTGCCGTAAAGTTCCCGCTGCCCGTCCCCTACTCTGACGAACGTGAACTCGAGGGCCGACAGGGATGCACGCACCACTGAGCTGGCCCTTGCTGCCGGCCGGGGGGACCACCGCGCTCTGGAGTCGTTCATCCGCGAAACTCAGCGCGATGTATGGCGATTCATCGCTCATTTGAGTTCTGTTGCGGCGGCGGACGATCTCACCCAAGAGACGTATCTGCGTGCGATGAAGTCGTTGCCGCGCTTTGCCGCGCAGTCCTCAGCGCGTACTTGGCTCTTGTCGATTGCCCGACGCGTGGTGGTCGATCAAGTGAGATCCGCGATGTCACGACCGCGACTTGTCGGCAGCGATGACTGGATCGCAGCAGCCGACACCGCCCATTCGGAGTCCTCGACGTCGATCAATCATTCCGAGGATCTCGTAGAGGTCCGTATGTTGCTCGCCGGACTTCCTACAGAAAGGCGCGAGGCGCTGATTCTGACGCAAGTTCTCGGCCTGTCTTACGACGAAGCTGCGCACGTTCTCGGATGCCCGATAGGCACCGTCCGATCCAGAGTCGCGCGGGCACGCGAGCAATTGGTCGCAGCCGCCCGGGCAGACGGAGAAAACACCGGGTAGCGCCCCTCTCCTCAAGGTCGGTCCGATACTCCCATGGGGACTGTCAAAGCCCACGCGTTCATGGCATCGAGGACAGGGCTGAGTTCGTGACCGAGCGGGGTGAGTTCGTAGATCACTTTCGGCGGAATCTCGGGGTACGCCGTGCGAGTCACGAGGCCATGCGTCTCGAACTTTCGCAATCGGTTGGTCAGTGTATGCGCACTGATGCCATCGAGCGCCGTGAGGAGCTCACCGAAACGTTTGGGGCCGGTGAGTAAATCGCGGACAACCAGCGTAGCCCATGGGCCGTCCAGCAGGGTGAGGAAGCGGGTGATACCGCAGGTTTCCGCCGTGCAGTCCTCGAACTTGATAGGTCGCATAGTGCACCACTCTACTGTTGGTGCACTTGATGTAACCGATGCATCATATGCATTAATGGGAACATGACCTACATAGTGCATGGCGCTTCCGGTGCCCAAGGCTCACCCGTACTGTCCGCCCTGGCCGCCGCCGGCCACCACGCCACCGCCGCAGTGCGCAACACGTCGGCGATCGGGGGCTCCTCAGTAGCAGTGGACTACACCTCCGTCGACTCTCTTGTGAACGCCTACACCGGGACCGACGGCATCTTCGTACACATCCCCATCGGCCCAGTCGAGGATCAAATGGCGTTCGCACACGCGATCGCCGATGCCGTGCGCCGTGCTCGGCCGGAGCGTGTGGTGTTCTCTACCAGTGGGGCCACCATCGATGAATCGGCCTCTCCGTCTTCGGCAGCCGAAATCTTTGCACACCAGCTGGCCGAGAGCGGAGTTTCGTATGCCGTGATCGAGCCAAGACTCTTTCTCGAAAACTTGCTACTACCGGTCTCGCTGGGGCCGGTGCGTGAGGACGGCCGACTGATGTACCCGATCCGCGACGACTACGCCGCGTCTTGGAGTTCTCATCTCGATATCGCTGATGTGGCGGTTCGCCTCCTGTCGGATCACTCGGTCTCGGGCATCGTGTCGGTCGGCGCGCTACCAGGTCTAGTGGGTGACGATCTGGCAAAGGGGTTCGCCGCATACTTTGCCCGCCCGGTGGCCTTCGACGCCATCACCCCCGATCACTACGGCGACATGATCACTCCGCTTTTCGGCGAAGGCGCAGCGGGCCCGGTCATCGAGTCCTACCGTCACCGCGCGGCCCAGCCCGACGAGGTTATATCGCACGACAGGTCCGCCCAGAAACTGCTCGGCATCAGTCCGCGCAGTGTGCAGCAATGGTTGTCTGACCTCGGGGTATGAGCAGTCGCGGGCAGCACAGAAAGACGCTGGGGAGCGCAGCTGACAAGGAGTCGGCAGCCACCGGGAACTCGACCGTCACTCGCAACGACCTGTGACGAAGAACCGAGTACCGAACATCCGAACTCGAAGTCATCTGTCGATCGCCGCAGCGGGCGTGTGAGTTCAGTCGGTCACTGCTGCGATACCTCTCCGCCGAAGAATTGGAACACTCCCCTATGCCCTCATGGTCGCTTCGAGTCGATGGTCTGCACTGTCGAAGTTGTGTCGACACTGTCATCGACGAGATTTCCGAGATCCCCGGGGTCCGTTCGGTCACTGTGGAACTCAAATCCGGAGAATCCTCCGTTGTTGTAGTGGACGCAACCGAACACATCGCAGACGCAGTGGTACAAGCAGCGTTGCACGAGGGAGGCACATTCGACATCGTCGGCGGTCCGCCGGCATAAAGAATCACTCACAAGAATGAGCCATGTCACGGAACTTTTTGACCGGCCGACCCGACTACCTGGATGCATATAGAACAGGTCGCCCGATGAAAGAAGTTTGCTTTGCGCTCATACAATCGCTCACTCGGATGGACCGCACTCGCGGCCGTCGTATCCCTGGTCGGAATTAGTTGCGGCTCAACGAATACCACGGCGACCGAGACCGCCACAGGCACTCCCGCCGCAGCCGAGGGGACGGTGACGTACCCGTTGACCATTGACAACTGCGGTTACGAGCAAACTTTCACCGAACCTCCGAAGCGAGTGTTGCTGATGCAGGGTGCATCCGTCGGGGAGGTGGAGACACTGATTCATCTAGGTCTGGAAGATTCGGTGCTGGCCAACACTCAGCATTACGGCGTTTCCGATACCCCGGGAATGGTCGAGAAAGTCGATGCGCTTCCCACCGGAGACATCGAACTGAACGCAATGCTCGACGTTCCTGCCGAACAAGCGTTGGCGGCTAAGCCGGACCTGATCATCTCCACCTACTCCGGCGGTTTCGACAGCAAGTTCGGCTTCGCATCACGCGAGACGCTCGCCGACGCCGGAATCAATTCCATCGTCAACCCGGTCAACTGTGGTTATGCGAAGCCCGACAACGTTACGCCCGAGGAAGAAGAAGCGTATAGAAACGGCTCCGTCGAGTCCTCGCTCGAATTCATCGAACTGATCGGACAGATCTTCGACGTCGAGGAGCGCGCCGCGACCGTCAGCAGTGAACTGCGCGAGCGCATCGACGCAGTCCGGTCCGCTGTGGCCGACGAACCGAAGAAGAACATGCTCATCGCATTCCCGGATATGGCGATGATGAACGCCAACGGCCTTCCCGCGGTGTTCTCCGGCAACATCTACGACTCGGTCGTCGAATCCGCCGGCGGAGAACCGGTGTTCCGGGACGGAGGCTGGGGATTGACCTCCAGCCTGAGCGCCGAACAACTCGCCGCGGCCGACGTCGACACACTCGTTATCGGTGCCTACAAACCCAACGAGGATCTCGATGCAGAGGCCGCGAAGCTCTTCGCTGCATATCCACAATGGACAGCGGCGCAGAACAATTCCTACGTCAAGGTATCCGACGGCATCTACCTCGGACCGGCCAACGCCGATGCGATAGAAAAAATCGCCAAGGTTGCCCACCCTGACGCGTTTCAGGAGTGACGTCGGCTCTGCAACACACGCTACGAAATCGGCCGCTGACGTTGGTGCTGGCGCTATGTGTGGCCTTGTTGCTGTCAGCGGCCATTTCGGCAATTTGCATCGGATCCATACCGGTCCCACCCGCCCAGGTATGGTCCGTAGTTCGATACAAGCTTCTGCACGTCGGACCGGTGCCCGATCCGTTGTACGAAATGATCGTGTGGAACCTTCGAGTACCACGAATCGCCTACGCGGCCTTGGTCGGCGCAGCACTGTCGCTTGCTGGTGCGGTGCTGCAAGGATTGGTGCGAAATCCCCTCGCTGATCCGTTCGTGATCGGCGTCTCGTCCGGCGCATCACTCGCCGCAGTGGCCGTGATGTCCTCCGGTACGTCATTGGCCTTGCGCTCACTCGGCGTGCCCGTGGCAGCGTTCATCGGGGCCATCGCGACACTGGTCATCGTCCTGTTCTTCGCGCAACGGGGTGGGCGTTTCACCGGGGGCAGGATTGTGCTGGCAGGTGTTGCAGTGGGGCAAGTGGCAATGGCGGGAACCACCCTCGTGCAACTACATTCGGAGCCCGCCGAAATCCGCGGCATGCTGTTCTGGATCATGGGTAGTGTCGCTGGAGCCCAGTTCGAAAATCTGATGCTACCGACCGCCGCCATCCTGCTGTCTGCGCTCTGGCTCGTCTTTCAGGGTCGAAACCTCAATGCGTTGGCAATGGGCGACGACGACGCAATCGCATTGGGAGTCAACGTCGATCGGTTGCGACTGCTCTTGATCGTAGTTGTCGCGCTGTTGACCGGAGTATCGGTGAGCATGGCCGGTGGTGTCGGCTTCGTGGGTCTGATGATTCCGCATATTGCGCGATTCGTCATTGGTGCCGACTACCGAAGGTTGCTGCCGGTAGCGGCCATTTCCGGTGCAGCGTTCCTCGTACTCATCGACCTTGCCGCAAGGGCCATAGATCCGCCGAACGAGTATCCACTGACGATCTTCACTGCGGCGTTGGGTGGCCCGTTCTTTCTGTGGTTGCTCAAACAAAGCAAAACGGAGGCTTGAACTTGAGAGTCATCGTGTCTGCCGTCGATATCGATATCGACGCGCACAAAATCCTGGACTCCATCTCGTTCGAGGCCCAGTCGAACCGAACGACGGCCCTGATCGGTCCGAACGGGTCTGGAAAGTCGACTCTGCTTCGCGCCGTCTACCGAGCAGCGAAGCCGACCATGGGGACCGTACTGATCGGTGACAGCGATATCTGGCAGACACCGGCGAAGGCCGTCGCCAGACAACGCGCAGTGGTCACACAACATCAAGGTGAAGGCACGGACTTCACCGTCCGCGAGATCGTCGCGATGGGCCGCTCGCCCCACAAGGGATACTTCGAGACGGACAACGACACCGACCGCCGCCTCATCGACAATGCGATGTCGACCGTTCACGTGTGCGAATTCGCTCAGCGACCCTTCTCCACACTCTCCGGAGGAGAGCGCCAGCGCGTACTACTCGCCCGGGCGCTCGCCCAACAAGCACCCGTCATCATCCTGGACGAACCCACCAACCACCTCGACGTCCGAGCTCAATTCGAGCTCCTGGACTTACTGGAGAACCTCGAAACGACTGTTCTGTTGGCTATGCACGACCTCGACCATGCACTTGCACATGCAGATACGATCGCCGTCCTCGATCGCGGAAGGATCGTTGCTGTCGGGGAGCCACGCGCGACCCTCACACCAGCGCTGTTGCTGGAGGTATTCGGTGTCGATGCCCTCGTCATCGACCATCCGATTACCGGACGTCCCCATGTCGCGATGGCTCTGCCGCCCAGCAGTCGCCACACCTGATCGATCGCGCACACGTCCCTCGATCACCTGTGATCGATCCGTACCCGATTCTGCGGAACTAACCAGCCGAAGTGCCCGACTACTCCGGTAACTGCTCTTCCACGTCGTGCGTTTGCCGCAGAGGCCGCTCAATCCTTGTTCCGTTCACCGAAAGCTCGAGGTCCCCATGCTCGTCTCGCCACAGCCGAACGTGACGCGAGGGGTCCAAGTACACGGATTCCACCCCAGCACAGCTACCGAGTCTGAGGTGTCGACGATCCTCGAGCACATCTATCGGGACAAAATTGTGCTCCTGAAAGAGCAGGAGCTCGACCACGACGAATTCGTCGCTCTCGGTGCGTTGCTCGGAACCCCCGCTGTGTACTACGAGTCCATGTATCACCTACCTGGTCATCCGAAGATCTTTGTCTCGTCGAATCACCCATCGGGTGGCAGCCGAATCGGGGTTCCGAAGACCGGAAAGTTCTGGCATTCCGACTACCAATTCATGCCGGATCCGTTCGCGATCACCCTGATCTATCCGCAAATACTGCCCGAACGAAACCGCGGCACATATTTCATCGACATGGGAGAAGCCTTCCAGGATCTGGATCCTCGGATCAAAGACGTTGTTGTTCTGTCTAATTCGTGGCACAGCTCACGCAGATATGTCAAGATCCGGCCGTCGGACGTGTATCGCCCGCTGGGCGAGATCGTCGCGGAAGTCGAAGCGAATACACCACCGCAGATGCGGCCGACCGTGATCGAGCACCCGGTAACCGGGGAAGCAGTGCTCTACATCAGCGAGGCTTTCACCTACGCGATCGAAGACCGTGACGGAGAAGCTCTCCCCGCCGAACTGCTCACCGAGCTTTTCGGGACATCAGGCCAACTCGATTCGACGTTCACCCACCCAAATATCTTCCTGCAGACCTACGAACCGGGGGATATTCTCCTGTGGGACAACCGATCTCTGGTACATCGAGCACTTCACACCTCCTCGAACGAACCGGTCGAGTCTCATCGAATAACGGTGCACGACGGGCATCCGCTCAACCGGGTCCGGCACGCGGGTGTTGATCGCGGAGAGGCGGCAGTGAAATGACATCCACAACTGGCGCGGCGGCCGATACAGCGAACCACTCCGCCGCTCTTCTCGAGCGCGCCATGCGCCCGTACGCAGGTAAAGGATGTATCTATCTCGAGCGAGCATCGGTCGACGTGCACGACGGCCTCGCAGTGGGGTCCGGACAATTCTCGATTGCGGAGTCTTGTTACATCGACGACACCGGCCACTTCAATGCCGTCGAGTTCAACATTTCTTACAACCAGCTCTTCTACTACACGCTGGCCGCGTGCATTCAGGACAACGTCCTCCCCCAGTTCTCGGGGTGGACACTCGAGGACTACTGGCCCCGCCAGCTGCCCAACATACTCATCCACCGCATGAGCACTAACTATTCGCGGCCCATCGACCCGCGATCGTATCGAGCCGAGATGACGATTACCGACATCGGATTCCGTCACCGTTCCCGCGCTGTAGTGACCGTCGAAACGCACATCGAGTTCAGTGACGACAAAGGCGGCCGGGCGACAGGAGATGTCTCCGTGGCTATCATCGACCCACCGGCTGGTCACCAAGCATGAACAGGATCTCTACGCCCGACACGCTGCATGTCGGACTTACATCTTGGGCACAGCGCTACCCAGATCGAGTGTCGCTGACATGCGAGGACGAATCGGTCACCTACGAAGAACTCCTCGGACGAAGTCTGCGAGTCGCAGGCGCCCTCGACGAGCTCGGTGTCGGCCCGCACGACCGAGTTGCGTACCTCGGCCGTGACAGCATCGCCTTCTACGAAATTCTTTACGCGTGCGCGCACGTGGGGGCCGTGCTGGTTCCGGTGAATTGTCGACTTGCCGCAGTCGAAGTGAATTTCGTGGTGAAAGATTCCGGCGCGCGAGTGCTGTTCACCGATCAGCCCACCGCGGATCACGCGGCCACCGTTCTGCACTCGATCGACACGAGCGGGGCACCGTTTGCACAATGGCGCGATGCGCAGCGACCGTTCCTACCGGCCGGTGCCGTATGGACACGCGATGATCCCGTCGTCCAGATTTATACCAGCGGAACCACAGGCCACCCCAAGGGTGTCGTTCTGGCACACCGAACATTCTTTGCCGTCCGCGAACTTCTCGACGCCGCCGGCCTGGACTGGATCGACTGGAAACACAACGATATCAATCTCATAGCGTTGCCTTCGTTCCACATCGGCGGACTCTGGTGGGCCACACAGGGACTGAATGCCGGCGTCGTCAACGTGATAATTCCGTCGTTCTCCGCCGCAGCTGCGCTTGCCGCGATCCGCAGCAGACACATCACAACCACCTGCCTGGTACCCGCAATGATGCATATGATCATTTCCGAAATCAGTTGCAGTAAAACTGATTTCCGCTCTCTACGTAAAGTCGTATACGGCGGATCACCGATCGGGCGAGCGCTGCTCACACGCGCGCAGACGATGTTCGACTGCCACTTTGCACAGATCTACGGACTCACCGAGACCGGCAACACCGCACTGTGCTTGCCACCCGCCGAGCACGGTGTCTCGATGACCCGAATCGAGGCTGCAGGCCGCCCCTACCCCGGCATCGAGATTGCAATCGTCGATTCCGACGGCTTGCCGGCCCCGGAGGGAGACATCGGCGAAATCCTGGTCAGCAGCCCGGCCCGGATGATCGAGTACTTCGATCGCCCAGACGCTACCGCCGACACGCTGGTCGATGGATGGATTCGAACCGGGGACGCCGGATACATCGATTCCGAGGGGTTCCTGTTCATCCGTGATCGAGTCAAGGACATCGTGATCGTCGCCGGAGAAAACGTGTACCCAGCGGAAATCGAACGCGCGTTGACCGAACACGATCACGTGCGCGATGCCGCAGTGATCGGCATCCCCGACGATCGCTGGGGTGAATCGGTGCTCGCTTTCGTTCAGCGCGAACCGAAATCGCGCCTGTCCATCCGAGAGGTAGCCAACCATCTGAACGGCCGGATAGCTCCGTACAAGATGCCCGCCCGGTACGAGTTCATCGAGTCCATTCCGCGCAATGCCAGCGGAAAAATACTCCGGCGCTCTCTACGGGAGCGGTACTGGACCGAGAACGAACGTCAAGTGAATTGACCGATCTGCTGGAGAGCAACCCGAATTCTCGCTGCAGGCCCGAACCGCAACTCAGAACGAGGCGACAATCGATCGATGGAAACCCCACCATGTCGAGCCGACGTGAACGCAGCAATAGCCGACGTATTATTCGTCGACCCGACCGAGCTGACGTCATCGACCGACCTCGCTGACCTCGGTCTCGAGTCGATACGTCTGCACTTGCTGATCGAGCACTTTCGATCTGCGGGAGCAGACGTCACATTCGCCGAGCTGGCCGAGGATCTGCACTTGGCGCATTGGTACCGGGTCTTGACCGACGAGAGTTCGTGATATGCGACTCGAACTGACCGGTGCACAACGAGGCATACTGAAGGCTCAACAGCTCGATCCACAGAACCCGGCGTTCAACATCGCCGAGTACGTCGATTTTCTCGGGGCACTGAACGTCGATCGCTTCGTCGCAGCTCTGCGCACAATGATTGCGGAAACCGACGCGACGCGACTGACTGCAGTTACCGACAAGGAACGCCTACATCAACGAGTAGGGAACCGCGCAGACGTACCGGTGGACGTAGTCGACCTCACCGATCGTCCTGATCCGGAACATGACGCGTTGGAAATCATGCAGGGCGACGTCTCGACTCCCCTGAACCCAGCGGTGGACACACTGTGCCGGCACATCGTGTTCCGCATCGGATCCGCTCGCTTCTTCTGGTATCACCGCGCGCATCACTTCGCACTCGACGGATACTCGTTCGCGCTGATCGGCGCTCGCGTGTCGGTGTTGTACCGTGCAGCTTCGGCTGGGCGTATAGCACCTGGCGCGTCCACCCGATCACTGGCCGATGTGATAGCCGAGGACCAGAGCTACGTCCATAGCGCACAGCGGCTCACCGACCGCGTCTACTGGACATCACTACTCTCGGGCTCCTCCTCTGCACCGACGTTGTCGGATCGAAACAGACTGCCGTCGAGCACATTTCGCCGCTCTGTCATCGATTTTCCCGAAGAGCAGTTCGTCGCCCTGGCCCAAGCCTCACGCACCGCACGAGTTGTATGGTCGGATCTACTGCTGGCAGTCGTCGCCGCGATGACTGCGTGCGAGACCGGCGCCGCGGACATCTCGCTCGGGGTCCCGGTCAGCAATCGACTGGGTTCGTGCGCAGCCGAGACCCCGTGCATGATCCTCGGTGCCATCGCCGTGCCCGTGCGAGTCGAACCCGCCCACTCCGTAGCTGCGATCGCGCGCACGGTCTTCGAACAACTACGCCAGTCGCGCAAACATGCACGCTATCGGTACGAGGACCTCAGAGCAGAAACTCAGACCCTCGGCGGCGACCGCCGACTATTCGGTCCGGTCGTGAACATAATGGCCTTCGACTACGACCTGAACCTTCCGGGCATCAGTGCGACAGCCCACAACCTGACGCCAGGACCCGTCGAGGACATCACGATCGACATCTACCGCCGCTCTACCGGGAGCGGTTTGACAGTATGCATCGACGTCAACCCCCGGCGCTACGACGACGTCCACCTTGCCCGGATCCACCAACTCCTGACCACCATGATCACCGCCGCAATCGCAGATCCACACTCACGAACGGACGATCTGAGCCGCATAATCGTACCTGTTGGTCCAGTGCCGTCAGACACCGAATCTGCCGATGTGATGGAGTCGATCGCGGACCTGGTCATGGAAAACCCGGCTGCGCCAGCACTGGCAGGCACCACCGGATCGACATCCTTCAACCTCACCAGGCGTCAGTTGATGCAAGCAGCCAACACCGTCGCCGATGCAGTTCGCACTACGGCACCGACCTCGAAACTGATTGTGTTCTATCCGATGGGAAATGGGCGCGACATTGTGGTGATGCTCGCGGCGCTTCTGCTCGGCACGCCCTATATGGCGCTCGACGCGAATGCTGCAGACTTCGCTCGTCGAATGGCCACCGTCAGGCACCTCCACCCAGCGGCTGTGTACGACAGCTCGACACGGGCAGCCACCACCAACACCGTCGCTGACGCAACGCCCGTGCAATACCCCGCAGAACAACCGGATTCGGAAGATCGAGTCCTGTCGCACGCTTCCACCGGTGATGCGTACACAATCTTTACCTCAGGGTCGACTGGAACCCCAAAGGCCATTGCCGTCTCGAGGCGCAATCTGAACGCCTTCATTGCCGGAGTCTCCGCACAATACTGTATCGACCACCTCGACCGAGTGCTGCAGTTCGCGCCGTTGCATGCAGATACCAGCGTCGAGGAAGTGTTCCTCACGCTGACCGCAGGTGCAACGCTGGTTGTGGCCAGCAATGACGACAAGCGATCGTTGGGCTCGCTGATAACACTGGTACGTAACGAACGCATCACTGTCCTCGATCTGCCCACTGCCCTGTGGCATGAACTCGTGGTCGGCCTCGAGCGACAAGCCCTGGATCTACCCGAATCGGTTCGGATGGTAATCATAGGCGGCGAGGCGGCATCTGCTACACATATTGCGCGGTGGCACGAATTGGCCGCTGACCGGCACTGGACAGTTCGATTGATCAACACCTATGGGCCGAGCGAGGCGACAGTAGTAGCCACGACCGCTGAACTTCGGCCCCAGGACAACCCAAACGACGGTGTCCCGATCGGGGGTCCTATCTCGACAGTCGGTGCATTTCTTCTCGTCGACAACGTCACGCCGGACGACGGCTCTCGTCGGATCGGCGAGTTGTGCCTGTACGGCCCTACCGTCGCACGGGCATACACCGCAACGGACAGTGAGAACGGAAACAACTTCGGCACAGTGGTTCTCGGCCGCGGCACCGGCGATGAACGCTCGGTCCATGCATACCGGACCGGAGATTTGGTCAGCGCCTCGGACGACGGACTGCTGAGGTTCATCGGACGGACCGACGACCAAGTGAAGATCAGTGGTCACAGGGTCGAGCCCACTGGAATCGACAAGGCGATCGCCACTCTTCCCGGCGTCGCGAATTCGGCAACCGTGATCGCACGTCGCGGTGGCATCATGCCGACCATTCACAGCTTCGTTGTAGCCTCGGATTGCGTACTGAACTCCGCGGACATCGGGATTGGGCTCAACGGGCTTCTACCCACAAGCTCCAGGCCGAATTCGATTACGATAGTAGACAGCCTGCCACTCACCGGGAACGGAAAACTGAATCGCGCAGCGCTCGTGGCGATGGTCGACCGCACACCGACCGAACTCCCGTCGACTTCGGCCACACACGACACCGAAGCCGCGATCGTCGCTGTGTGGGCCGAGGTGACCGGCACCGCCGAGATCACAGCCGATTCCGACTTCTTTCTTCTTGGCGGGCACTCGATGCACACCATTGCCGCTGCCAACCGACTCAGTGGTGCGCTAGGTCTCGATGTTCGACCCGAATTGATTTTCACAAACCCGACCGCCCGAGGGCTTGCCCGCGAACTCGACACCCTGATGCCGTCGGGGACCTCGTCCAGGCGACAGCGAACAGCGATGATGGACGATTTCCGAACTTTGACGCGCATCAAGTCGTGGTCCAAGGTGCACCGACTCCACGCCAGAGGCCTTGGTCGACACGTACTGCTGACTGGTGCGACCGGATTCGTAGGAATCCACGTACTCCGAGAACTACTGGCGCACCCGGACGTGACAGTCACGGTCCTAATCCGAGGGTTAGGAGGGGAAAATCCACGAGATTCGCAGCGCAATCGCATTCTCCGGCAGTGCGAACCGCTGTCCGCGAACGAGATTCGACGATTGATGCAAGATGTGCACATCATTCCTGGCGACCTCGCAGCCCCTCGTTTGGCATTGAGTGACGAACAATGGGGTGCGTTGGCCGAAAACATCACCGACGTGATTAATTGCGCTGCAGTGGTAAGCCCGCTACGGCCCTATACGAGTGTTCGACCGGTCAATACTGTTGCAGTGTCAGAACTGCTCGCACTGTGCCGTGACAGCGGCGGGGCCACATTTCATCAGCTATCTACCGTAGGGGTCGCGTCCGACCAGCCAGTTCACGAGTTCATCGAAACCAAGAACCTGCCGGGATATTTGGCCAGCAAGGCCATCGCGGAGGAAATCGTCCGCGCAGCGGAACTCGCTGGTTTGCCGGTCTCGATTATCCGGCTTGGGCGAGTGATCGGTTCGCGAAGAACTGATGCCGTCAATGCCGAGGACACCTTGTGGACCGTCCTGCGGGCATGTGCGGCCATCGGCTCCTATCCTGTGGTCGACGTCGCCGAACCGCTCAGTTGCGTCGACGACGTTGCGGCGGCAATCGTGGCTCAGGTGAAGGACTCATCCGTTGACGTGGGTATCGTCCGCACTCTGGGACCACCGAGTGCTACGCCCTTCGTGGATATCGTTCGCGCGGTCGGGTTGATCGATCGATCCCATCACGGCGTGGAGATCGAGCAATGGCAGGCGCTCGTTGCAGCGTCCGATCACATTGCGAGCGAACATAAGCAGCTGATTTCAGCTTGGTGCTCGGTGGTAAGACCTGCTCGCATCGTTCCTAAAAGCGACATACCTATCACAACGGACATCGACGGATTTTGCTACCTGTTACCAGTGGTATCGGACACAGAAATAGAACGACTTGCCGATCGCGATCGCCAGTTTCGCACCCGAACCTGAAGCACCAATCGTTCTCGGTTGGTGAACGGAACTGCGCCGGCGAGTCCAGAGACTTCGGATTGAGTGAGATCGATCGGCTGCTTGAAGGTGAAGAACTCGCGTTGAGTGGATTTGTTCCATCCTCACCGGCGACATGTTGCCGGGGGGTCGTGGCTGGATCCGCGGAGGTAGTCCGCGGTGGCACTTCATTGGCGGGCCGTCGCGTCACCGCCTGAGTGGTCTATTCAGCTCGGTTTCGCAAAGGCCGCCGACGCACTCTGGGAGGGAGTCGACTTTGGCGTCCCCGACGGTCCCGATGGACGCATCGGTAATCCATTTCGTCGAGACGTCCAGCGAAGCTATTGACGATACTGTCTTCCCCAGTCTTTGTGACGAGTGAGCCCGCCAGATTAGCCACGCCTCCGCTGCGCGGAACTCGGATCGCTCGGTTGATCGCGTCGAGAACTACGGTGCTGTCATGTGGTTCGGGGCGTTGCACCCTAAGAGAGGTTGGCCGTCGATGACAAACGCGACGTACACTCAACCCGCCATCGTGCGGACATAAGAAGTCGGCAACCACAGCACTTTCGATGCCGACGGCTCGAAGTGTGCGGTACACCAGATCTTTCGCGCGGGCGGCTTCGTGCCCGACACTGTTCCGAGTGGCTACGGCCGCACAGTCCTGGAGCCTGCCCGAAGCGCTCGACGTTGCAACTTTGCTTCCGCTGCGCAATGCTATCCGCGCCTTTGCCTTGTAGACGGGGGTCGCGATCGAGGACTTAGAAGACGAAGGCAACCCGTGATGCCGATCCGGCAGGGGCCACGGCTCGAGGTAGTCGCGTTTACGCGGGTGGCGCGAAGAACTCGAGTGCGACGTTGTCCTGGTCTCGGAATGAGATACCCGAACCGTAATGGGCGTGCTTGATGCCGGAATGTTCGATCTGGAGCTCGGTCAACCTTTCTCGCCACTGGATCAGTTCTTCCTGGGAGCACCCGAACGCGATATGATCCAGCCCTGTTCGCCGTTCGTCGAACGGTGCTTCAGCCGTCGAACCGTGGTGTGTATGTAGCCCGAACAGCATGCCGTCGGCGAGCGCGAAAACCGAATGATGGAAGCCTCCCGACTCTTCGTCTTCGTCCAGAACCGGGCGGGAATCGAACAACCGCGAATACCATTCGACGCTCCGCTCGAGATCCGATACCGTTATCGCGACGTGGGCCAAGCCTGGAAAACTGGGCATATTAAATCAACCTTTCGTAGGGGCGTCTGCACTACTACGAAGCTATTCGATGCAGTCGTTCGGGAAACGCGTAATGCCCGAAAAACTGCCCATTCGGCTAGACATCCCAGGGCCGTAACTTGTCTAGCGGCGGTGGGTTGCTGCGATGTTCGGTGTGCCCAGGCGGTGTGTTCGTCGTACTCGGTGTGGTGGCGCACGCAACCATGCAGGAGTCCGACGAGGCGATTGCCGAGTGCGCGGAGCGCTCAGCGGTGAAGGTCCCCGGCAGCTCGGTGTTGGTCGTAGAACGCGCGAGCGCCGGGGCCTTGGTTGAGGGCGCAGACAGCCCAATTGGTCGACCGCGTCGTAGAGCAGCCGGTTACGCACGTGACGGGCCAGGACGGCGCGTCTTTGGCCGTATGCGATCGTCAGGGGTGACGTACCGGCGGGATTCTTGACTTGGCAGTGTCTATCGGTTGGCGTCATCATCGAATTCACCGAGCACCCGCGTGCCGAGGATGACACCGAGTCCTGGCAGGGAGAGGTAGATGCGGGCGTACGGGTGTGCTTCTGTCAGCGTCGGCATGTCGGTGCGATCGTCGAAGCAGAGTGCGAGTGTCCGTGGCCGGTCTCGGATATCACTGGCGGCGGGACCTCTTCGCCGAGGCGATCCCGGGATTCGGCGACGACATCGGATACTGCCAAACGGGCGGATTCTGCGTGGACTTCGACTTTTCGTGCTCCCTGAGGCTGACCTCGGTGGCGTAAACAGCAGCCTTGCGAAGTGGGGTCTTGTCCTGAGCTTCTTCGTGCCGTTGTAGGCAACGACGCCGACGGCACCGGACACGACCGCCGATACTGCCTTCGCGAAAATGATCGGAAACGCTATGGTCCTCACCCCTCAGGGGTAGAACACGATCTACGCGGTTTGCTCCAACTTGGTACGACTCATCCCAGGTCGTCCCGGGAATACGTGGACACCCGCGCGCCGCCCTTTCGGGTGCGGGGCGGTTCTTGCCCTGCTCATGCTCTGGAGTAGGCGCACGAGCCGCTCGCGACGGTTCACTTATTCGTGAATTCAGATTTAGATGTACTATCATTTCGTGAACGTCGTGAGTGATGTGTCGGTGTTGTCGCGTTTCGGGCATGCGCTGTCGGATGAGACCCGTACCCGGGTGCTGATGGCACTGAAGGACGGGCCGCGGTATCCGGCGGAGCTTGCCGATGATTTGGGTGTGACCCGCCAAAAGCTGTCCAATCATCTCGCGTGCCTCCGCGGATGTGGGTTGGCGGTCGCGGTGCCCGATGGCAGACGAACGCGGTATGAGTTGGCGGACAGCAGCATCGGGCACGCGCTCGATGACCTACTAACTGTGGTCCTCGCTGTGGACCCGGCCTGCTGCGCCGCGTCGGTAGACGGAGGATGCTGCTGATGGCCGACGAGCTGGGCATGCCGGCGGTTGCTCCATACGCCATTCTCATCGACCGGCGAGCTGTGCTGTCTCGACGAATTCGTTGGTTCGTAGCTGCGACGATCGCATACAACGGGGTCGAAGCCGTCATTGCGATCACCGAGGGGGTTCACGTCTCGTCGACGGCGTTGATCGGCTTCGGGTTGGATTCGATCATCGAAGTGTCCTCGGCTGCTGCGGTGGCCTGGCAGTTCGCCGCGGGTGATCCCGCGTCACGCGAGAAGGTGACCTTGCGCGTCATTGCGTTCTCGTTCTTCGCCCTAGCTCTGTATGTGTCGGCCGAAGCGGTTCGATCCCTCCTCGTCACCGGCCAGACTGACCACTCGGCTGTCGGTATTGTTTTGGCCGCAGTGAGTTTGGCGATTATGCCTCCGCTGTCGTGGGCGCAACGACGGGCAGGCAGGGAGCTTGGTTCCTTGACTGCCGTCGCCGATTCCAGGCAGACCTTGTTGTGCACTTACCTCTCGGCTGTGTTGTTGGTCGGGTTGCTCTTGAACAGCCTCTTCGGGTGGACGTGGGCAGACCCGGTTGCGGCTCTGGCCATCGCGATCCTCGCGGTCAAGGAGGGCATCAGCGCATGGCGCGGAGAGTCTTGTTGCGCGGGAATCGTGACCGCGGATTCGATTGCTCCTGAACGGGACTGCCCGTGCTGAGACCGACCGGCATGTCGGCCAGGTAGACAATGCCGCAGGTAGACCTCGTAGGGCTGCGCTCCGCCGCCCCACTCCTCCAGGTACGGGAGGCTGAGAAGCCCGGCTTCTCCGAGGGTAGCGAAGACCCCGTCGGGTAGGTCTCTTCTCGTTCGTGCTTGTCGGCGATCGGGTCGAGCACTTTGTCGGCAATGGCCCGCGTGAGCTGAATCAGCTCACGCGCTTCTCCGGTGAGCAACAAGCGTTCGACGCGCACAACAACCTCCGAGTGAGCGGGTATCAGTACTGTGGACCATCCGCGCAGTACTGTCAGACAGTACTGCGCGAAGAGCTTCGGT
The DNA here is from genome assembly GCF_002258885.1 of Rhodococcus sp. 06-1474-1B. NCBI lineage: Bacteria > Bacillati > Actinomycetota > Actinomycetes > Mycobacteriales > Nocardiaceae > Rhodococcus > Rhodococcus sp. 06-1474-1B. The sequence continues at coordinate 167,109 of NZ_NOYR01000014.1, forward strand.
ATCATCGGGTCGAGCTTCTCGATCGCGCTGGCCGCGAGAAATGCGACTTGCCAGAGGGGTAGGAAACCTGGTTGTGCTGCACCAGTTTCGGACGGCTTGTTGTGCCGGAGGTGAAGTACAACAGCAGCGGATCGTATGGAGTCGTGACGGTCCCGAACGGAACGGGATCAGCGATCGAGTAAGTGTCGCGGTAGGCCAGCCGGGAGTCCCGTCGCCGCTGATTTGCCAGAAGTCTCCGAAGCGTCGACGAACTTGTTGGGCGTCGATGCCGTTGGCCACTACTGCGCGGGCACCGCCACGGTCGATGCGGTCGGCAAGTTCGGTCGGCCCGACAGCGGTGGTCGTAGGCATGAGAACGGCGGCGCGCCGGCCCCGTCGGTGCATGGTTCTACAGTGTCGCGTGTGAGTGGGAACGAGGACGTCGGCGTGGCCATGGTGCCCGATCGTGTGCTGGACGACCTCGCAGAGGTGCTGATCGACAGGCTCGATCAACTTCTCGATCGGTTGACCGACCGGGCGTTGGCCGCGCCGACACCGGGGTCGGCTGTCTGGGAATCGGAATGGAGCGACCGCGAATCAGATACCGGGCGAGCTCGCGCCGTCGAGCGGTCCCGGGTTCGATCAGAATTGGTGCGCCGCGCAGGTGCCGGCCTCGGGATGGTCGGCCTCACTCCCCCGCCGTCACTGCCCACACAGGTGGCATCACCGATGCGCGGACGACGGGTCGGTCGTGTCCGTGTCGACGAGGCTCAGCTGACGTTTTTCTGAAAACGTCTATCGTGGTTCATGTTTTGCTCTTTCGGCGCAAAGAGCCAGTGATCCTGGCTATCGATGCTGCGTGTCTATCCGGGAGACACCCCTGTCGCCTCCTCTTTTGACCACGGTCGGTGCACGGGCACAGTGTTTTTCGTTCAGTGTGACGACAGCGTCAGCCCGGCGGTATCGTCTCCGCTCGATCCCGGTTCTGTGCTGAAGTCGTTCAGCAGTCGGTGGCGCTGAGGCGGTAGTTCGAGACTTTCCAGCCGTCGTCGGTGCGTTCGAGATCGACGGCCCCGGTGTACCCGGTGAACGGGGTGATCGCACCGCTGCGGTGCTGGACGACGCGGTCGATGGTGATGGCGACGGTGGCCTGGTTGTCGCCGTCTATCTCGGTGGCAGTGCCGTTGGTGTAGATACTGGTGTCGGGTGCGGCGAGGGCGGTGACGATGTCGCCGCTGCGTGCCCATGCCGACCATTCCGGGATGGGCTGCGGCGCTGGATCGGGGGGTGTCGCGGCGGCGGTGGCCATCGACCCGGTCAGGTTGTCGCGCTGGGCGTGCAGGGCTTCCCACGGTGAATCTTGTACTGCTGGTTGCCATGTGTACACACCGGACATGACCGCCGTTGCGACCCCGGCGGGGTTCGTGGCCGAGGGGTCGATGGCGATTCCGGCGTCTGTGCTTGCCGGTGGGGGTGTGTCCGAACCACGGGCGAGGAACACGGTCACGGCCGCGATCACTACGGCACCGGCGATGCCGCAGCACGCGAGAACAATGTTGGCTCTGTGGGTCATCTTGTACGTTCCTGCGAACCGTGTGTATCGGTGGGGTCGGTGTCGGAGATCTGGTCCAGCGCAGCGGCTTTGGCGATGACTTCGATCCAGCCGGTGACCGGTCCTCGTGAGTTGGTGCGGTCGAGGATGTGTGCCATGTCGGTGCTCCTTCGATTCGGTGATGGTCAGTCTCGCAATAGGTACCGACACAGCGGTGTCGGCCGGTGCAGCTCTAACCGATGGTCGGGACTCCGGCCGCAGCGAGGACGCTGACCGTCCAGATCGCCCACATGGCGATCGTGACGGCCGCGAGACCAGTGGCTTTCTTCAGTGTCGTCAAGCTCCAGTTCCGCTCGTGTGAGTAGTCCATGGCGACAGCGGTGAGGCTGCCGACTGTCATGGCGAAGGTGATGACGATGACGATGACGATGACGGCCCACCATCCCTGCGTGACGACGTCCTGCGCGGCAGCGACGCGACCGATCTCGGCGGAGGCACCGTTAGCCGTGGCCAATACCCAATCGGCTATCGGGACAGCCCACGCGAGCCACACGATGAGAGCGGACAGAGCGAGCGCGATCAGGACCCGGTGGAGATCACGGGGTGTTACCTCGTATGTGGTGCGAGGCGGTGTGGTGGTCATAACAGTGCCGTTCGTTCTTCGTGCGCATTGGATCGGGCTATCGGGCCAGGTCGTCATCGTGTAAGCCCAGGGGCTGCATGGAAGCTTGGCGGATCAGCTCTCGAACGTCGGTTGCTCGGGGCGTCTGGCGTGATGCCGAGTTCGGTATCGATGTCGAGGCGATTGAACAGTTCGCGGCCCAGTTGCACTCGGGTGGTGAACAGGCGCAGGGTGCGCCCGTCGGGCAGGTCGACGGTGCGGGGTGGAAGTCGTGCTGCTTCGATCTCGACGATGTCGGTAGCGTTTCTAAGTCTGTAGGGATAATTTGCCGGAAAGGTGTCGGGCTATGTCGAAAGTGCTCCTATGAAGGCGATGTTCGGGCGCACCGGCCGGTGCTGCTGTCGTGGTGATGCTTGCGGCGCGGTGGCACTACTGGCGGCAAGAGGTATGGGTGGCAGGTCTTAGATGCGTGGTTCGCGGGTCGGTCCGGGTTGTCGAGCTTGCTGTTGGCGTAGTTGTTCGCGACGTTCGGCTTTACGTTGCTCGGCGAGGCGGCGTTGCTCGGCGGCGCGTTGCTCCGCGGCCTCTCGTCGCGCCCGGTCCGTGTCGATGATCGGATCTGGCGTCGCGGGTTGCGGGGTCGGTGCCGGCTGCTGTCCGGGCACTGCATGGTTGGGTAGCTGAGCGGGTGCGGTGACTGTCTTGATGCGGGCGTTGACCTGGTCCCACGCGCGGGCCGCTTCGCCGTGTTCGGGGCGGTCTCCGATGAGCGTGCGGTCGGTGTCGATGCCGAATTCTTCTCGGTAGGCCCCGATTTGGCCGGCGGTGATCTGCCAGCGCAGTCGGGCACCGCCGGAGTCGGGAATCTCTCCGAGGTGGCGGGTCCAGGCGGGTTGTTCGTCGACGGCGTGCTGTCCGAGCTCGCGGGTGCGTTCGGCGATCTCGGTGTATCGGCGGCGGCTCCAGGCGACGAGTTCGGGGTCGATTCCCTCGCGGTCCTGCATCGGCGGCAGGACCCAACTCGGGGCACTGTGGTCGCGTGCCTCTCGGCCGAGGGGCCAGCGTCGTTCGGCGTCGTCGAGCAGATCCGCTGCACTCGGGTCGGGTTCGGTGACACCGCGTCGCAGTTCCACGATCGCGGCGTGGGGGTCTTTGCCGGCGCGTTCGGCATTGCGTAGATGGGCGGCGAGGTCGGGCCACGCCCCGCCGTCGCCGAGGATGGTCTCGGCGTGCTCACCGAACTGGGTGCGCAGCGTCGGTTCGATGCTCTGCGTCCACGCGTGCATCTCGTCCGCGCCGTTCTCGATGTGCTTTTCGAGTCGCCAGTGCATGACGGCGGAGACGGAGTCGGCGCTGGCGAGTTCGCGCTCCGAGCGTGCGGCGGCGAGGGTGGGGGCGGCGTCGAGGCCGAGCTGCTCGGCGCGGCGGTACTGGTGGACGAAGGTGTCCCATTGGGCTTCGGCGATCATCGTGTTCGCCAACTCCGGACCCATGTTCTCGCGGACGATAGCTTCGATGCGGTGCGCATCGATGAGTTCGCCCGCGTACTCGTATCCGCCGACGTTGTAGTCGAGCTTGCGGTGCGCGACGGCGGCGTCGCGTTGCTGTTCGGTCGCCGAGACGTCCGAGCCGTCGCGGCCGATGATGGTCCGCACGACTTCGTCGGCGATCTTTTTGTCCGGATGCACGTGGATCAGGTGCGGGTCGACGATCCGGTCGATGGGCACGTACAGCTGGTTTCCGTCCCGGCCGCGGGTGAGTGCGACGTAGAGGGCTTGCCGGTTCATGGTGTCGTCGACGAGGACGTGGACCTGGTCGACGGTCATCCCTTGGGAGCGGTGGATGCTGGCGGCGTAGCCGAGCTCGCAGTGCTCTGTGACGTAGTCGGTCGGCAGGCGGATGCGCCCGCCGTGTTCGAGGTGGCGCACGGTCAGCGATCCGTCGCGGTGCGCGGTCTTCACCGTCCACAGGTCGCCGTTGCGCACTCGTTCCCCTCGTGTGCCGGTGACGCGCAGGCTGGTGTCGTTGCGGCGGGTGACGATGCGGTCCCCTGCGCTGGCGCGCAGTCCGTCGGAGAGGTCGTTACCGCCTTTCTTGACCAGGCCCTTGGCGAGTCGTTCGGTGCGGGCCCGGTCGTTGAGGTCGCGGACGGCGTGGTTGCTGCTGGCGATCATCAGCGACGTCGTGTCGGTGTCCGAGGTCTTCGCCCAGGCGGTGAAGACTTTCTCGGCGAGGTCGTCGGGCATACCGTGCTGCACGCGGTCTTTCGCGGCGTACCAGGCGGCGACGGAGGTATCACCGTCACGCAGTCGCAGCGAGATCTCGGCTTCTTCTTTGTCGCGGAAGCGATGAACGTCGACCAGTTCCGGTGCCGCGCTCGACCGGGCGACCAGCCGCAGTGCGCCGCCGGTGTCGACGGCGGCGAGCTGCTGCGGGTCACCGAGCAGTCGGACCACTGCGCCGTGCTCGGCAGCAATGTAGGTCAACCGGTCCAGATCGTGTGTCGAGGCCATGCCCGCTTCGTCGACGAGGATCATCGACCCCGGGGTGATGCCGGTGTCGAGTTCGTTCTCGTAGCGGGTGAGGACGTCGGCGATGGTGCGGCCGGTGACACCGAGTTCGTCGCCTAGGACGCCGGCGGCTTTTGCAGAAGGCCCGAGGGCGATCACGTTGTATCCGGAACTGCGCCAGGCGTCGACGACGACGCGCATGGCGGTGGTCTTGCCGGTGCCGGCCGGTCCGACGCCGGCGGCCAGGAGGGCACCGGAGAACAGGAAGTGCTCGACGAGTGCTTTCTTGTCCGCGCCCAGATCCCAGCCCTTGCGTTGGGTGTGCGCGGCGAGGGCGGCGACGTAGGCGTTGCCGGGTGCCATGACCGCGGTCGGGGTGTGGGCGGCACCAACGAGGCGGTGTTCGGCAGCGAGGATCGCTGCGCTGGTGTAGGTCTCGTTGCCGTGCACGGTCAGGATCGACGCACCATCGCTGCGCTGCAACGCCTTGGGTGTCGCGTCGACCTGGCGAGTCAACCGGATCGACTCCCCGCCGAGAGCGGCTTCGGTGACCTTCTCGGCGACCGCGTCACGCTCGGCCGCGGTCGCGAACACCAGCGGCCGCAGTTGTCGTTGGACTTCGGCTTGGATGTGCCAGCGGTTCCAGGTCGAGCGTTGCTGTGCGATACGTGCGACGGCGGTGCGGGCGATCTCGCGGTGGTCGATCGAGGCGGCATCGGTGACGGTGATCGTGTTCCCGGTGCTCGCCTTCAAGGCGGAGTTCAGGGCCCGTCGGCCGACGACGTCCAGCGCGCGTTCGCGCCATTCCGCGCGTTGTGCACCGAGCGATTTCGGGGGTGCTTTCTCATTGCGGGTTTCCAGGGTCGCTTGGTCGGCGAGGCGCATCTGCATGGCGGTCGAGGGGTCTTTGCCGTGGGTCTTGCGGTAGTCCGAGACGAGCTTTTCCAGCCGTGACTCGATGGCGTCGCGGCGGGAGAACTCGCGGAGCAGTGCGGTGGGGATGCCCTCGATTTCACGGACGGCGCGTTTGTTGATTCCGGTGCCGGGTCGGTCGGCGAACACGGTGCCGAGCTCGCGGGTGACGTACTCCTCGATGAGGGTGTTGTAGCGCTCGGATGCGGCGACGGCGAGCTTGTGCAGCACGCGGCCATCCAGGCTGCGCCATTTGCCGTCGACGCCTTGCACTTTGGTGGAGATCGCGACGTGGGTGTGCAGGTTCGGGTCACCGTTGCGGTTGTCGCGGTGATCGAACCGGGTGTACATCAGGCCTGTCGATTCGATCTGTCCAACACCGGCTTTGCCGACGCGGGTGTAGGAGGCGTTGTCCTCGATCCAGCCGATCGCATCGGTCACCGCGGCGCTGTGTGCGCGCTCGATCGCGACGCGGGTGTCGTCGTCGCCCAGGCCCCAGAGAACTGACACCGATTTCTGCGGAGTGAACACGCAGTCGTAGCCGGCGACGGGTTGGCGTTCGCGGCGTTGCTGCGAGGCGATGTAGCGGACGAGCTCGGCTTCGCTGGCCGGTGATCGGCCGACTTCGCGGTGGAACTCGTCGGCTCCGACGCGGTAGCGGATCTGCTGGCACTGCTCGGCGGTGAGCGGCTTACCGCCGGCGGCGCGGTCGTTGTCGATCTCCGCGCGGATGCGCTTCATCAGCGGCACCTCGTTGCGGAAGCTCGCGAACTTGCGGCCGAGCCGCACGCTCTCGATCGCCGCGTTCGCCTTCGCACCGTCGAGGACAGCGGCCTCGATCAACGCCTGGGCTTCGGGGTGTAGGCCTTCACCGAACAGTGCCTTCATCTGGTCCTCGCGGACGTGCCCGGACACCCCGAGCTCGGCCGCGGCCCGCCCTCCCCAGATGCCCGGTTCGGTGCCTTCGGCCGCGTAGTAGTCGGTGAGGTCCTGGCCGCGTTCGAGGCGAATGTCTGCGCTGGCGACCTCGCGGGTGAGGTAGGTGTAGCCGTCGCCCGCGTGCAGCGCGTGCACGGTCATCATCGCGGGCAACGCCGCCGACGAGCGGTTGTGCGACGAGATCTCACGGGCCGATCTCGCTCGAATTCTGCTCCTGAATCGCGCGGCACAGTCGCGATAGTACGCAGATTCCGCCCATGGACACTAATAGTGCAAGAGGTGTGTGGCGTTTAGTATGTTATTTCGCAAACGGCTAAAGGAAATCTGCAGTCGATCGCATCTGGATTTCGGACGGATCAGAACGTACATGGACCTTGGGGGACGAAAACTGCAGCAGCACAGATGAATCAGGACGAGTGCGGGTACGCCACACTCTTTCGTCGGCCGGCATGTAGGCGGTAGCCTGTCCCGTATGACTTCCTCAGACAGTGGACCGGTCAGCGCTCGGGAACGGGCTCGGCGGGCGAATGCGCAGAGATTGTCGGACGCACAGTTGCGTTTGAAGAATCAGGAGCAGGATCTGATTTTATATTTCGATGCCACCCGCGACGAACAAAAAATCAACGACGATGTGGCCACAAGGATCAAGCGGTTGCGGCGGGATGCGGAAACCAAGCTTGATGCGGCGTATGAGAGACGCGCACGAGCACTCGCCGAGCTCAAGAAACGCGGTGAAACATACGCCAGCATCGCTGCCCTGGTGAATCTTTCGGTGCCAGAAGCGACGCGGTTGATCAAATCGACGATGTCGGCACGTGCGACCGTCAGGCCCGATTTCGGTCCGGCTGCAGAGAATGACGCGGGTGGTACGAGTAGCACGGAGGAGAGCTCCGATAGCCCTGGGGATTCCGCATCAACTGCGTCTGCAGAGCCTTCGATAGACGGAGACGCGGGGGCAGATCGAGAGGGCGGGCGCAGCATCGCGTGACAAACGAGCGGAGCTAGCACCGCAGGCTTCACGCCCGCGCACATCGAAGGTTCTAACTCATTGCAACACAACGGTAGTTCGAGAACGCAATGGGAGCGCACGCCTTACCGCACATGGTTACGGCGAAATATTTATGTCGTTGGCTTGGTGTTGAATCCGGCTTGAGGCAGGAAGTGAACGATAGTGATCGCAGTTGTTGGCATCGGCTTGATCGTCGCAGGAGCGCTGTGGCGCGCTGGGAAGTCCGAGTCAGGTTGGCGGTTCGCTCCTCTGCGGGCAACTGGAGTCATCGCCAGCGGCGTGTTTCGCATCGGCGTCATTATTGCGTCGATCCTGTTTGCCGTAGTCGTTGCTGTTGCCATCGGAGCGTTGCGCAGCACCTCCCAATAGGTCGTCGAACCCTCATCACTTGGCGAGCCTGCAACGTGGTCCGGATGTTGCTCGATCCATTTTCACGGGTCCGCACCACTTTCAGTATCCAGCGCCTCTGATATCACGACTTCAGCCGAACCCCGAGCCGGTGAAGTACGGGACTGGCACCCCCTGAACAGACACACCCCGGCACGCAACGCGTCAACCGAACCGATGGGCATAACGCTGAGTTCCCCCCACCGCGCGGGTCGCTTGCCCCCTAGTGTCCACACCATGATCGAAAAGGAAGATGTCGAGCAGCACCTCGCGCTGAATCACGAGACACGTCCATTCGAGGTCAAAGGACCTGGGGACCTCGCTCACAAGGACTACGTCGCGAAGATCGCCCGCGCCGCAATGGCAATGGGCAACCTCAGCGACGGCGGGATTGTCTGTCTCGGCATCGACGACAAACGCATGCGCGAGATGATGCCCGGCCTTAACACCACCCAAGCCGCGGACTGGTCCGACTTCGACAACGTCAGCGCTGCACTGGCAAAGTACAGCGACCCACCCGTTACATTTCAAACGGATCAGTACACGCTGTCCAACGGAGTCACCGTCGTCGTCCTCGACATCTCCGAATTCGACCGCGTCCCACACGTGTGCAAAAAGAGCTTCCCCGACGTGTTGCAGAACGGCTTCACGTACGTCCGCCCACGGGGCAAACCGGAGTCAGTGACCGTCCCCTCGTCGTCGGACATGCGAGATCTGCTGGAGATCGCCATCGGCAAAGGTGTGCGCGAGTTTGTCCGCCGCGCCGGTGCCGCGGGACTGCCCCTAGGCCTGAATGACCTCCAGCAAGACACCGACAAAACGGCATACGAGCAAGAACGATCACAAGCCTGGCAACCGCGAACGGACCAAACCGAATTAACCACCTACCCCCATGGCGGGCTCTTCGGGTCGTGGGCGTACACCGACGTCGCCATCCGCCCAGGAACCTACGAGAGCGAAAGACTCAACCCCGCGCGCCTCGATGCGACCCTCATCGAGCACGTTGTCCGACTGCGTGGATGGCCAGTACCGATGGTCGACCAGCGAGAGCAGATCGTCCGCCACGGACGTTGGATTGCACAAGACATCTCAGCTCCCGGCGTTCACGAAGAAGAGGCATGGAGACTATTCACCAGCGGCCAGTTCCTCCACCGCCGCGCCCTGGCGACCGACATGCACCCCGACAGACCCGAACTGGCTGCCACGCACCCAGCAGCAACCGGTGCAGTCGCCGTTTGGGACGTCCTGCTCTACATGGTCGAGATCGTCGAGTTCGGTGCCCGCTGGGCTACCACCCTCGAATGCGACACCATCACCTTCGACATCGCCCTCAACAACGTCTCCGGACGCCAACTCATCTCCGGCGACCGCAAACGCGACCTAAGCAACGACCTCATCATCACGGCGGACCAAGTGCCGGCCTCACACACGATCACCACCACACAGCTACTCACCGACACCCGCCGCAACGGGGTAGACCTTGCCCAGAAAATTCTTCACAAATTCGGGGCCGACATCCCGGACCAAGTACTGCTCGACTACCAAGCCCAGATTCTCCGCTGACCGCCCCTCCGCATCCCGTCCGCCACCGTCACCTAGCTCGATGAATGGACACTTCAATGACCAGCCCCACACCCCCGCCCGGATGGCACCCAGACCCGAGCGAACCAGGACTGCTCAGGTACTGGGACGGAATCCAATGGACCGAACACACACAACCCGCCTCCGAGCCGACAGTTGAGGAACCAGCTCCCACCCGTGCCGCTGAACCCGGCCAGCCCGACCGAGCAGGCGTGCCCCGTACGGTCAAGATCGTCGGTGGCATCGTCGCTGCGTTCGTCGTGATCGGCGTGCTCGCTGCCGTCTTCGGCGAGGACGAATCTTCCGACGACTCGCAGGCTGCTACACCGTCCACCACCTCGAACGCCGCGGCACAAGTGACGTCCACGCCCGCCCCGGCGACAACCACCCCGCCGGCCACCACCGTCCCGCCGACCACGACCACCTCCGCTGTGGCCGCAGCTCCCCCAGCTCCCGCGACGTACCTATCGGATCCCCGATGCGCCCCCGCGAACCAGTCGCTCGTGGATCTGGTCTCTTCCGGCTTTTCCGAATCCGGCCTGACCCTGACCAATGGCACCGTCATCGACTCCGGCGACTACACCTACATCGGGGGAACCACCCTCGCCGCCACAGGTGGTGTCGAGAACCGATCCGATGTCTGGGTAATCGCCAACGGCACCGTGTACTCCTCGACCGGAGGAGCTCGGAACACCACGAGCTGGCCGCGAGCCAGCTCCGAGTTGAGCGTATCCCCCGGCGACCCCGACGTTCAGGCCGTCAACGCCTGCGTCGTGGACCTCACCCGATGACGCCGCCGCCCTCAGGAGGCGTTCCCGGGTCGGACGAGAGCATTCTGCTGCTACCTCCGGACCAGAGCGAGGTGTGGGCACAGAACAGCTACCTGGTTCGAGCCTGCGAACTCGTCCTTACCCGCACGGTCGACCCGGTGCCCAACAGCGCCCTCGATCGGGTCGACGCCATCTATCACTGGGAGAAGGTCTCGGTCTGGACGCGCAACTACCTACTCGCCGCGGCCGAGAACCTGTCACTGTGGGCCGATCTGGTGGCACCCTACGAATTCATGCCCGGTGCCATGAACAGAGTGCGGATGCGGCCGTATTTGCTGCTGGCTCGATCCGGACTCGAAGCGGCCGCGCACGCCCTATGGATCCTCGATCTCAATTCCTTCGAGGAGTGCGTACAACGACACGTCCGGCTCATGCACCACGACTTCACCATGCACAAGAAGGCACTGGTCGCCAGGGAAAGCGATCCGAGCCGAATCGAAAGACGGATCACAGCACTCAAATCCCGCGCCGCGACCCTCCCATTCCCAACAGCCCTCACAGACAAGCCGCCCGGCTACGAGAAACTGGTACGCGGCGCTGCAGAGTCCACCGGCAGCGACCCGAACGAGTGGGCGTACCTGTGGAACGCAGCCAGCGGAGCCGGTCACGGACAAAACTGGTTCGGCCTCGAAGGTTTCGATCTGATCCCCAGTGAGGAGTACGAGCCAGGGCATTTCCGAACCGCATCGATCCCGGACCCCACGTACATCACACAGACCATCGACGCTGCCGCCCAGGCCCTGTTCCGGGGCACCCTGCGATGGCTGGAGCTGGGCGGCCACGACCTCAACATGATCAGGTCGGCTATGACGGAAGTCCACGCCAAGATGCCGAAGAAATCCGACGAGTCTTACGCGCGACGGACGCCGCCTCCTGAACCCCCGGCGAACTGACGCCCCGCCCGATGGTCGAGCCAATCCTGCCGTGAACCACCACGACACATAACAACCCTGGGACCACCACACCCTCGGGATCACACCGGCCTGAACCATCTGAGCTGGGCAAACGACATGATGGCCCGAGAGCGAGAAATCGCGTACTACTTGATAGTGGCTGAAGTTTGCGTGTCGATGAAGAATGCGTATATCGGCGCTAGTTACGCTCATGGACAGAATTGCGACTACGCATCGCGAATGTATCGACGAAAGGTTCTCCGGCTGTGGCCAAACGAGTGACAACCCAATTGGTGGACGATATCGACGGGTCGGTCATCGACGACGAATCCGGCGAGACAATCGAATTCGCGATCAACGGCGTCGAGTACTCGATCGACCTGAAAGCTAAGAACGCGAACGAGTTTCACAAGAAGCTCGATTACTACGTCGGATACGCGACGCGAGTCGGTGGCCGCAAGCGCAAGCCCTCCCCCGCTGCCGCGTCGGCCGCGACCGCGGCCAGCGGATCGGGCAAGCGTGATCCGGAGCAGACGCGGGCCATTCGGCAGTGGGCATTCGACCAGGGCTACGAGATCAGCGAACGCGGCCGCATCCCGGCCGACATCGAAGAGGCGTACAACGCCGCACACTGACAGGCGGCGAGCCGCCTGCGGCGACGCGAGCGGCGGCTTTATGGTCTCTTTGCTGTCCGGGCTGTGGCAGGACGGAGCGCAGTGGAGTTCGATTCACCTGCCGCCTGCATGGCGGCCACTCGTTCTGCGTAGTAGACGGCATCGATTCCCGACGTTCGCCAAATGACGAAGGCCCGTCCCTTGGTTGGAGGCGGGCCTTGTCGGATTGATGGGATGTTCAGTCGGTCGGCGGCTTACTGTCTTTGCCTGCGGCGACGTCGCGTAGCCACTGCGGGACTGGATCGTTGTCGTACTCGCGGAGCTTGATCGAGGCTCCTGCGGCTGCGGCGCGGACCTTCCGGCGTTGCTCGGGGGTCCAGGCCCGGCGTGGTTCGGTGGTGGTCATGGGCGCTCCTCGCGGTGTGTTGTAGGTCCATTGTCGCTGTTGTCGTCGGTTTCCGCCAGGTCGTCGCTGCTGGGCGAAATATCTCGGTCGGCAATTGCTCGGAGTGTGCGACGGTCGGTCTTGGCGATGAAGGGTGTCGCGGCGACGGTGCCGAACACTGTCCAGCCGAGCGCAACTTCGTCGGGGTTGTCGCTAACGGTGCGTTCGAGGCACCAGGTGATTCGTTGCCAGGATTGGGAGCGGTTGTCCGCTCGGGTGCGTTGATTGACGGTTCCGGCGACGCCGACGACGGCGAAGACGCCGACTATGAGCGTAATCCAGGCTTGTGCTGGCACGGGCCGAGTTCCTTCCGTGTGGTGGGTTCGAATGCGGCGCGCTGCGCAGCACCTTCTGACATCTCGTCGAAGTTTCGTCACGTGGCGGACTTCTGGTGTTGGGCCGAACGTTGTTCAGTGCGCGGAAGCGCTCCGCGTCAACGCCGTAGCGCTGGAGCAAGTTCGCCTTCGATCTGTACCGGGTCGATATTTACCGTGAATTCAGACCAACAGGTCATACGCCCACTCGTACACCCAGCGAGGCATCTTAGGTGCATCGAACGGTGCGGTAGCGAAACTCGATCCGAAGTGCATTGCGCACGCGGGGATTGCATCGACTGTGCGGGTGCCGAAGGACCTTGCTGCGACAATCCACTGTCCACGGTGATGCACTCGGATTGCAGTCGACACTGTGCACCGCCCACCGGAGTATCCAGCGGTCAGCTGGTGGCATTCCCACTCGACGTGCTGGTTCTGTCCGAAGAAGTGTGTCAACGTCTCGGCGAAGGATGGCCCGTAGAGGGTCCCTCGGTCGGTGTCGATGCGGATGAAATTCATGGCTTCGGCCTCTTCGGGTCACGGTAAAGCGAGGTGTGCGTGGAAAGTTGCTCAGAACAGGGGAATTTGGTTGCGCGCCGCGAGACTGTCGCGGAACTCTTGGAACTTGCTTAGAAGGTCTGAGGCGACTGCCTCGGTGTAACCGATTGACCGCGCAACTTCGTTCAGTGTGTTGCCGGCGGCCAGGGCTTCATCTATCTCACGCCCGGCAGCGAGGTTTTCAACTTCGTCCGTGTCGAGATGCGCGACGTCTGCGGCGGCCAACCGGACAGAAGCGAGGGCAGCTCGACGCCGCTCACGGCCCGGCTCTGGCCCTTCCCGCGCCGTCACAGTGTGCTACCGCTGCGGAAGGCGTTCAGGCGGTTCGACGCTTCACGTTGCGCCCTTCCGATTTCGACGAGCTGGTCGAAGAGGAATTCCTCCGGCGCTTCCTCGGCGATCTGCTGAATTCTGATCCCTGCCTCGAAGAAGCTGCGTCGGTAACTTTCCGACAGGACCATGCCGGCATAGTCGGTCGCCGATGCTCCGCATGCGTTCGCTGCGGTGACGTCGGTCAGTGTTCGACGCAGCCGTGCATCGCGGTGTCCGCTGGCACCCGACCGGACGAGGACGCCCAGAACACTCGCGGGGTCGTGTGGGAGGTTGTCGATGATCAGCTCCTGCACGATGCCGTACAGCTCGCGATAAACGGGATCGTGGAAATCGTTGGCCTGCAATGACGTTGCAATGCGGTCGGCCTCGTTGGTGTCCTTCAACCACATCAGCGCGCAGATGACCAGTGCTTCCGGTGCCGTCTCCGGATGGTCCGTCAGATCAGCGTGATCTTCGTCGTCGGTGGGTTCGACTGCTCTCAACGGGGTCATCTGTTCGCCTCGTTTCTATGTGCGGGTCTGTTGCGGGAGAACTGGCTTCGGTACTCCGGTAGCGCTGTGCTTGGTTATGCCGCGTTCGTCTTCATTGCGGAGGTGTGGGTCAGATGTAGAGAAGGTTCGGTGGCGCAGAGCCGTCGAACTGCTCGAGGCTGTCGAGGACGGCGTTGTAGTTCTCGGGCCTGCAGCTTCCGAGTCCGATGATGAGGGCACAGGTTCCGTCGAGTGTGACGAGGTAGGACGGCGGGCTGCCGTTGTCGGACGATGCGTGCTCGCGTGCGTCGAGGAGGGCGATACGGACGGCATCGGCGGCGGCCAGTTTCGCGCATTCGAGATTGGGTTCTGCTCCGGTTGCGGTCAGAATTTCCGGGTTGTCCTCGGGGTGTGTGGTGACGGTCCAGGTGATCATCGTTTGCTTCCTTGTCGCTCGTACCGGCCAGCTGCTTCTAGTCGAGCGTCACACGAGGTCCGCGACAAAGCGTTCGCTGCGGAGACCAATCGAGCGAGGATGTGGACAACTGTCGTGTCGAGTCAGCTTGTGGATAAACGACGTTCGGCCCCGGGGTTGGGGCCGAACGTGTGGTATTAGACGTCGTCGAAGACATCGAGGAGTTTGGCGGGGTCGCGGCGGTAGCGGCTGCCGTCGAGAAATACTCCGACGGCGGCGCGGTGAACGCGTCGGAGTTCGGCCATCAGGGTGTCGTAGCCGATGCGGTCGGTGATGCGCCAGGTGACAGGTCCCATGTGCAGGTCTACCCAGTGGATGGTGCGGCGTTGTTCGGAGCTGTAGCGGTGATGCGGCACCGCAGTGTGTTCGGGGCTGTCGAGCCACAGGACGGATATAGCAGCGGCACCGAATTCTGCGCCTGGTTGGGCGGGGTGGGGGGCTTGTCCATCGGCTCCGGCGAGTGCAGCGCGGACGGTGGCGAATCCGGTGATGACTGCGGATACTGTTTCGGCGCTCCGGAAGGTCATCATGACGTGACCTAGTTGTAATGAGCAGGGACGTTGTGGACGGCGTGGCAGCGACAGATAGGTGAGGACCTCCGGTATCGGTGTGGTTACCACAACTGCACCGACAACCGAGAGGTCCTCGTGTCACACGCTAATGCCTTGCTCACCCCGAAGGGGCGATTGAAA
>NZ_NOYR01000006.1:0-123347 GCF_002258885.1 Rhodococcus sp. 06-1474-1B
GAGGAAAGGGGGCGGGGAAATGCGGGCGGCCGACAGAAGCCGGCGGCAGGGGAACGGGGATCAGTCGAGGCGCGCGAGCACCACGCGCAGTCCCACGACGCTGGCGATGGGGAACAGGGCAGCGACCAGCCATGGGATTGCTGCTCCCCAGCCGGTGTCGGGTGACGCGTCGATCACCGCTCCGACGGCGATCGAGCCGAGGAGTACCCCGATGCCGCCGAGGGAGGCCATGAATCCGTAGTACGAGCCGAGTCGGCGTTCGGCGGCCATCTTGGGGACGAGGTCGCGCGCCTGCGGCATCGCGATCATCTGCCCCAGTGCCAGCAGCAACACGAACAGGGCGGCCGGAATCAGGCCGACGAGCCCCGTCAGCTCCAGAGGACTGAGGATCGCCACCAACGCGAAAGAGAGTGCCATGACGGCAAATCCGATCGGCAGCGTGATGCGCGGCGAGACCGCGGCGACGCGTCGGGTGATGGGCAATTGCGTCGTGACGACGAGTACTGCGGAGATTGCGAAGAACCAGCCGAGTACCGTCTGGGATCCCCAGGCCCGTTCGACCTCGAGGGGGAGCAGCAGATACAGCTGGTTGTAGGCCACCAACTGCGCGCTCATGGCGACGGCGAACAGCACGAAGGTGCGGTTGCGGATCACGTCGGTCCAGCCCGAGAGCCACGGATCGTCGCGGTGTTCGCCGGGCTCGCGCGGCAGCCATCTGATGTGCGCGGCGATGACGAGGACGAAAATGACTGCGGCCGTGAGGCATGCGATCCGAAAGTCGGCCAACAACAGCAGAGATCCGATGAGCGGGCCGGTGAACGATCCGATCTGATTGCACACCGACAACAGCGCGAAGGTCTGAACCCGGGTGGCACCGCCGCTGCGTTCGCTCTTGCCTGCTTCGATGGCGATCGCGGATTCCACTGCGGGAGAAAACAATGCGGCCGCGAACCCGACCAATACCGTCGCGGCGACGACACCGGCGAGAGAATCGAACGCAGCCAGGCCCAGGAACCCCAGTACTCGCAGGACACAGCCGACGAGGACCACCGGCTTGATGCCCCACCGATCGGCGAGGGTGCCGCCCACGAAGAACAGGCCCTGCTGCGAGAACGTTCGGATACCGAGGACGACGCCGACGAGTGCCGCTCCGAGTCCCAGATCGGAAGTCAGGTGCACCGACAGATACGGCAACACCATGAAAAAGCCGATGTTGAACGTCATCTGGGTGAGAACCAGCAATCGCACCGTGGGCGTGGCGCGCCCGAGGTCGACGAGAAACGACCACCGCCACCGCGTCGGCGACTTGTCGGTCCTCGAACTCATGTAACGCGCCCTCCTGCATCGACTTTGCCGTCAACGCTACCGGTCGTTCTCACCCGCCCCGACGTCGCGCTGGCGACGGAGACGGCGAGGACGGCCAGTGCGATCAACGACGCCAGCGGTGCTGCCGCGACCCACGGTGCTCGCTCGACGGCGGCTACCCCGTCGGACAGGATCAGTCCCCAATCCGCGGTCGGAGGTTGCGGACCGAGGCCCAGAAATCCGAGGGCGGCGAGCGCCAGAGCGACACCGGGCAGGCGGATCATGGCGTGCCGAAACACAGCCGGCAGCACACCGGGAACGATGGAGCCGAACAGGATTCGACCGTTGCCGGCACCGAGTGTCGGCAGGATGGAGATGTAGGGCTGTGCTCGCGCCTCGTCGACGAGTGCCGCGGTGTGCGCGGCGAGTGGAGCCCACGTCACGATCAGGACCGCGACAGCCGCCCCGCCGGCGCTGGGACCCCAGATCGCGGCGATGAGGATGCCGGTCACGACGGGCGGAGCGGCATTGGTGACCTCCACGAGCCCTCGGGTCGCTCGGGGAATCAGCCCCAGCAGTACCCCGACGCACAACGCCGCCAGCGTGACCGCCAGCGACAGTCCGATCGACCGCACGGCCCCGTCCGCCACTCGGGCGAGCAGGTCGCGGCCGGACGCGTCGGTTCCGAACGGGAACTCCGACGATGGTCGGGCGAACTTCTCACGTGTGGTGACCTGGCCGTCTCGTGGCAGCCCCACCAGTACCATTACCGCGAGCAGCGATGCGGCTGCAATCGGAACGATCCACCGACGCGGTGACGGGTGGAACACCCCGGCCGGGATCGGCATCGCCTTCTCGTGCAGTGCGCTACCGAGCAGTAGACGGCGCAACAGTTCCGCCGCGATACCGAGGGCGGCACTGACGGCCAGCAACAACAGGATGTCGATCTGTAGGGCGGGCAGGTCCTGCGACTGCGCGTCACCGAGAGTCGAGCGCCCCAATCCCGGTATGGCGAAGACCTTTTCGACGGCCACTGCACCGCCCGTCATGGCCACCATGATCAAACCGACCTGTGACGCGAGTCCGGGGACGGCCCGGCGCAACACAGCGACGGCAATCTGCCGCCGCGAGAACCCGGCCACCGTCCACGTGATCACCCATCCCTCGGTGAAGGTCACGGCTACCGCGTCGGCGAGGAGACGACCGATCAAGCCACCCGCTGGAAGGCCCAGTGCCAGTGCGGGTAACACCGCATATTCCGGCCCGTTCCACCCGTACGCCGGAAACGACAACCACACCGCTCCGACGACCACCAGTACCGAGGCGAGCAGGAACTCGGGCAGGGACGTCAGGGCAGCGGCGACGCTTCCGCCGGTACGCTTCGGCGTGCCGCGCAGCCCGGCCCGCATGCTCGGCAGGACGACGAGAGCGGCCGTCACGAGCGCGACGACCATCGCGAAACCCATCAGGGTCAGCGAGACGGACAGTGCCTCGAGCGCCCCGGGCAGTACGGGTTTGCCGGTGTTCCAGGATGTTCCGGGATTGCCCGACGCGAGGCCGGTGAGCCAGTTCCAGAATGTCCGTAGCGGCCCCGCGTCGAGACCGAGGTCGTTGCGGATGGCCGCGAGGGCCTCGGGCGTCGCTTCTTGCTCGGCGGAGCGTGCCCGCAGAATGCTCAGTGCGGGGTCTCGGTCGGACAACCACGGCAGCATCCCGACGAGCAGTACGACGCCCGCTACCGAGAGCAGCCGTGAGGCAGTCGTTCTCACTGCCTACTCGAAGGCGGTCTGGTTGGTGATCAAGGTGCGCTCGCGTGGATCGCGAGCCACGCCGGTCACGCCCTCGGATTCTCCCTGGATGACGCGTTCGTGCAGCAGCGGTACCGCAGCGTCTTTTTCGAGGATCAGTTTTTCGGCGTCGAGGATCGCGGTGCGGCGAGCGTCGCCGGGATCGGTGGCTGCGGCGTCGGCGAGCGCGGTGTCAACCTGCGGATCGCAGAACTGCGAGATGTTGAACGATCCCTCGCAGGCGAAGTCGGAGTACATGTACGCCGCCGGGTCTCCGGAGTCGAGCACGGTGGCGCGGGAAAGGATGAACGCATCGAATGCACCGGCGAGAGCATCGGTTTCGATGAACTGATACTCGCGCACGACCTGTTCGACGACGAATCCCTTGGCTTCGAGCTCCTGCTGCAGCAGCACCGCGACCTCCGGGAGTTCGGCTCGGTCCGTGAACGTGGCGAGGGTGATCTTCTTGCCTGCGGCGTCGCCGGCCGGGGTCTGCGTACGCGACGGCCGGTCGGTGGCCCACGGCAGAGCGGGGCCGAGCAGCCCCTTCGCGGCGTCGGCGCGGCCCTCGTAGACCTGATCGACCAGACGGTCGCGATCGATCGATTCGCGTGCGGCTGCGCGCATGGCCGGGTCTGCGAAGACCCCGGACGCGGTGTTCAGGTACAGCGTGTTGGTGCGCGGCATCGGCACCTCGTGCACGAGTGCCTGATCGACGTTGGCGGCCTGAGACACCGGAATCGCCTCCACCACATCGGCTGTGCCGTTGCGTAGCGCTGCGGCGCGGGCCGTGCCGTCGGGTACGAAGTCGACGTCGATGCCGGAGACCTTCGCCGGCTCTCCCCAGTAGTTCTCGTTGCGGTCGAGAGTTGCTGTCGACGTGCCGTTCACGGCCTTCAACACGAAGGGCCCGGTGCCGGTTCCGATCGGGTTGCTGCTGCCCGTCGAGTACGCGTCGGGTGCCAGGATGGCCAGCTGCGGGCTCGACAGTCGTTGCGGTACCAGTGGATCGACGTCGGCAGTGGTCACGGCGACGCTGTCGGCGTCGGTGGCGGTCACCGTCATCTCGACGCCGTCGAGGATGCGCGGCTTGGGGGCCGACTGCGTGGCTGCGGTCAGTGCGGTGACGACGGCTGCTGCGTCGAGCGGGGCTCCGTTGTGGAACGTGACGTCCGGCCGGATGTCGAAGTTCCAGGTCCGATCGTCCACGCGGTTCCAGGCGGTGGCCAGACCCGGCTCGGCCTCACCGAGATCGTCGAGAACGATCAACGTCTCGGCGGTGGACCAGCGCGACAGCTTGAAGGCGTCGTCACTGAACTGGGACAACCCCGAACGAGGTGGCTGCAGCATTGCCACGCGCACGCGGTTCTCGCCGTCGTCGGAGGAGGCAGAACTGGACGAAAAGCACCCGGTGAGCGTCAGTGTGCCCACTGCTGCGAGCGCGCCGATGCGAAACATGTTGCTGGTCAATGTAGCTCCTGATTGTGTTACGTGAGCCGAGGAACGGCGTCGATCAGATCTCGGGTGTGCTCGTGCTGGGGCCGAGTGAGAACGCGGCGGACAGAACCGGATTCGACGATGCGACCCTCCTGCATCACCGACACGTCGCTGCAGAGTCTGGCCACGGCCGACAGGTCGTGGCTGACGATCAGCAGCGCACCCGGTAGGCCGGCAAGTACATCGAGCACCTGCTCTCTGAGGTCGGGATCGAGTCCACTGACCGGCTCGTCCGCCAACAGATAGTGCGGCGCGCAGGCCACGGCTCGGGCGATGGCGACTCGTTGTTTCTGTCCGCCGGACAACTCGGCCGAACGGCGAGCCAAGAAGTGCGCATCGAGTCCGACGGCAGACAATGCGCCGGTGGCCGTGGCTCGGTGATCACCCTCGATACCGAGTAGGCGTAGCGGAGTAGCGACGAGGTCGAGGACGCTGCGGCGCGGGTCGAGGCTGGTCGCCGGATCCTGCGGAATGTACTGCACCCGGCGGCGGAACCACCGTAGCGATCCGGCCGATCCGGGTCGGACGACTCGCCCGTCGAGCGAGATACTTCCGCCGCTCGGGGTATCGACGGCCAGCAGCAAGCGCAGCAATGTCGTTTTACCGGAACCGGATTCACCGACGACGGCAATCCGGCCGGTCGGCGGCACCGCGAACGTGACGGCATCCAACGCGGTGTGCGACGTGCCGTGCCGGTCGTACTGCCGCGTGAGTGCCGTACCCACCAAACCGGCAGACTCGTCCAGGCTCACGACGCAACCAGCTGCCGGAACGGATCGGCCGCCCGAGCCAAATCGATCATCTGTCGCGTTCGATCCGAGTAAGGATTCTTGAGTACCGTTGCAGTGGAACCGGATTCGATGATTCTGCCGGAATCGAGAACCAGCAGGTGGTCGCACAACTGCGCGGCGACGGCGATGTCGTGGGTGATCAGTAGCAACGACGGCACCTGCCGCAGAGCGTCGAGAACGAGCGCCTGACTCAGGACGTCCAGTGTCGTCGTCGGTTCGTCGGCGATCACCAGCGAGCTCTCGCGCGCCAATGCCAGTGCGATGCAAACTCGTTGACGCTGACCACCCGAAAGTTCGAGTGGGTGCGAGGCCAGGACGCGCGCGGTGTCGTGCAGACCCACTCGCGCGAGAAGCGCGGCGGCGTCGGGCGTGCGGAGTTGCCTGCCGACGGTGACCATCGGGTTCAGCGCCGTCGCGGAGTCCTGGAAGACCATCGCCGGGCGTGCGGTGCGCGGCCGCTGCGGGGTCGGAACACCGGCGACATCGTGGCCGTCGACGACGACGCGACCGGAACACGTGATGCCCGGCGGGAGGTATCCGACCAGAGCCGAGGCGATGGAGGACTTGCCCGAACCCGAGGCGCCCAGCAGGCCGACGCGTCGACCCGTGGGTATCTCGAACGAGACGCCGTCGACGATGCGGGTGCGTCCGGCGTCGATGCGGAGATTCTCGACGACGAGCACGACGAACTCCTGAGCCTGGAAGTGGGAATGACTTCGACAATCGTTGTCACTTGAACCATAGGCGAGCGCCGGTACGGAAACAACTCGACCTGCTTAAGCTGGACGAGTGAGCAGACCGAGGGATGCGCAGCGGTCGGCGGTGTACGACGCCGAACAGATGGTGCGGATCATGTTCGATCGAGCCGAGGAGCGCGACAACCGCGTCGTGACGGTGTTGGGCTCAATGATCACGCTGCCGATCGAGCGGAAGTTCGCCTCGTTGAAATCCGTGCAGAGCTACGTTGAAGCGGTGCTGGCGCTGGACTGGATCGCGACTACCTGGCCCGACGCCGGCCGGACGGTGACCGTTCGGGCCAGATCCGGGTCGGGTGCCGCCCACTACGAACGCGACGCCGCGACCATCGCGGTACCCCTGCATCAGAGCAATCGAGCCTGGGCGCTGCGCGAGTTGGTGGTGCTGCACGAAATGGCGCACCACTTCGGTGACGAGGACGAGCAACAGCACGGCGGCGCGTTCGTCGACCGCTACATCACGTTGGTCAGCGAGATCGTCGGCTCCGAGGCCGGGTTCGTCCTCCGAGCGATGATGGCCGAGAGCGGAGTACGAGTCGGCTGATCTCGGTCGACGTGCATCGCGCGAAACGAGGTGCATCATGGGTGAGACAGCCCACACGACGAGGAGACGTACATGACCGTCAAGATCGGTGTTCAGCTTCAGCCCCAGCACGCGCCCGACTATCAGCTGATCCGCGACGCGGTGCTGCGGTCCGAAGACGCGGGGGTCGACATCGTCTTCAATTGGGACCACTTCTATCCGCTGTACGGCGACCTCGACGGCGCGCATTTCGAGTGCTGGACGATGCTCGGTGCCTGGGCCGAGCAGACGTCGAACGTGGAGATCGGCGCGCTCGTCACCGGAGGTGGCTACCGCAACCCCGACCTGCTGGCAGACATGGCGCGCACCGTCGACCACATCAGCGGCGGCCGATTGATTCTCGGCATCGGTGCCGGATGGAACGAGAAGGACTACGACAACTTCGGCTACGAATTCGGTACGGCCGGTTCACGTCTGGCGCTGCTCAAGGAGAGCCTGGGCAGGATCCGCCACCGCCTCGACGTCGGTAACCCGGCCCCGACGCGCGACATCCCGATCCTCATCGGCGGCGGCGGTGAGAAGAAGACCCTCAAGCTCGTGGCCGAGTACGCCCACATCTGGCACAGCTTCGCCGACCTCGATGCACTGAAGCGTAAATCCGAGATCCTCGCCGAGCACGGCACCACCGTCGGGCGGGACACCTCGGGCATCACCCGCTCGGTCTCGTGGCCGGGCGCGGACACCGCACAGGACTTCGTCGACGCCGGAGCCACGCTGTTCACCGTCGGTACCGGGGGACCGGATTACGACCTCACGGAACTGGGCGAGGCCATCGCGTGGCGGGACGCACACCGCTAGACGCGATTGAGGTGGGGGAATTTCGGGAACAAGCGGGTTGCTTCATACAACTGCAATGTGATTGTCGTGTGCCTCCATCGGCACGATAGCCTCGTTCGTCCCTCCCGATTGCACCTAGGAGCTTCATCTTGAACACACGTCGTTTACGAGGCCGTGCCATCGCAGCAGTTGCTGCGACGCTCGCACTCACGCTCGGAGCCGTCGCGTGTTCCGACGGAAGCTCGGGTGGCACCGGCGAGAACGCTCTGGCCGGTTCCGACCAGGCCTCGCTCGACAAGTACACGACCGACAGCGTCACCGCGCTCGATCAGATCGACACCGCGAACCTCGGTCTGATCAAGCCGGGGACGTTGTACGTCGGCACCCTGTCCGACGCGCCGCCGAACATCTTCATCGACGACGCAGGCAACTTCACCGGCTTCGACAACGAGCTGCTCAAAGCCGTCGCGGCCAAGCTGAACCTCACCGTCGAGTTCTCGGCGACCGAGTTCTCGGGCCTGCTCGCAGCGGTCAACAACAAGGTCTACGACGCCGGTTCCTCGTCCATCTCGACCACGGACGCCCGTCGTCAGACCGTCGGCTTCACCAACGGGTACGACTTCGGCGAGATGGCCTTGGTCGCGAAGAACGACTACTTGATCAAGACGATCGCCGAGTTGAACGCCGATCAGCGCATCGCCGTGGTGCAGGGCACCGTGCAGGACGACTACGTCACCAACACCCTCGGCATCGAGCCGGTGCGGTTCCCGGATTACAACACCGCGTACGCGAACGTGAAGTCCGGTCAGGTCGACGCCTGGGTCGCACCGTCGCAGCAGGCAACCGGTCAGGTCAAGACCGAGGACGGTGTCTCCATCCTGGAGAAGACCATCAACACCACCAACTTCACCGCGTACGCCGTCGCCAAGGACAAT
Source organism: Rhodococcus sp. 06-1474-1B (assembly GCF_002258885.1). Lineage (NCBI taxonomy): Bacteria > Bacillati > Actinomycetota > Actinomycetes > Mycobacteriales > Nocardiaceae > Rhodococcus > Rhodococcus sp. 06-1474-1B. The sequence goes on from NZ_NOYR01000006.1 coordinate 8,431, forward strand.
CAGCCGTTGATCGACGCGCTGAACGCCGGCCTCGATGCGGTCGTCGACGACGGCACCTGGAGCACGCTCGAGAAGCAGTGGTACCCGGACCGTGAGGTCCCCGCCGACTGGAAGCCGGGCAGCAAGGCGTCCGTTCTGCCGGCGTCGTAAGGGCACTCGTACCTCATGAGCACTCTGTCGAATCTGTACGACACGTTCTTCGATTGGGAACTGATCGGCGAGACCATTCCCAAACTGGTCACGGTCGGATTGCCGAACACCCTCATTCTGGCGGCTTCGTCGGGAGTGATCGGTACCGTGATCGGACTCGGGCTGGCGGTGGCGGGTATCTCCCGCACCCGCTGGCTCCGGTGGCCGGCGCGGGTGTACACGGACATCTTTCGTGGACTACCTGCCGCTGTGGTCATCCTGCTCATCGGCCTCGGGTTCGGCCCGACGCTGACCCAATTCACCGGCAGTAGAAGCCCGTTCCCGTTGGGCATCCTGGCGCTGTCGTTGATGGCAGCGGCCTACTTCGGTGAGATCTTCCGCTCCGGCATCCAGAGCGTCGACTCCGGGCAGCTCGAAGCCTCCCGCGCACTGGGTTTCAGCTACCGACGGTCCATGAACCTGGTGGTCGTGCCGCAGGGCATTCGGCGCGTGCTGCCTGCGATCGTCAACCAGTTCATCTCGTTGATCAAGGACAGCTCGCTGATCTACTTCCTGGGTCTGCTTGCCTCGCAACGAGAATTGTTCCGCGTCGGCCAGGACACCGCCGCCCAGACCGGCAACCTCTCGCCGCTGCTGGCCGCCGGATTGTTCTATCTCATCCTGACCATCCCGCTGACGCACCTGGTCAATTACATCGACCGACGCCTACGATCCGGTAAGGCCGACACCTCGGGCACCCTCGGTCCCGTCGAAACATCCATCGTGGTGGAGAGGTAGCCGACGTGACTTCAGTTTCTCTGACCGGCAAGGACATTCACCTGTCGTTCGGCACCAACAAGGTTCTGCGTGGGGTGAGCCTGCATGTCGACGCAGGTAAGACCACCACCGTCATCGGGCCCTCGGGCTCGGGTAAGTCCACGCTGCTGCGCGCTCTCAATCGGCTGCACGAACCGGAGCAGGGCGACATCCTGCTCGACGGCAAGTCGGTGCTGAAGGACAATCCCGACGAACTTCGTCAACGCATCGGCATGGTGTTCCAGCACTTCAACCTGTTCCCGCACAAGACCGTCGCCGACAACATCGCGCTCGGGCCGCAGAAGCTGCTGGGGCTCAACAAGGATGCGGCGCGCGCGGCCGCGATGGAGCAGCTCGAACTGGTGGGCCTGGCCAACAAGGCGGATTCGCGTCCCGGCAACCTCTCGGGTGGCCAACAGCAGCGCGTCGCCATCGCGCGAGCACTGGCTATGAAGCCCGAGGTCATGTTCTTCGACGAGGCCACCTCCGCTCTCGACCCCGAATTGGTCAAAGGCGTGCTGGCATTGATGGCCGACCTCGCCAAGGGCGGCATGACGATGGTCGTGGTGACCCACGAAATGGGCTTCGCTCGGTCGGTGTCCAACAAGGTCCTCTTCATGGATCACGGCAGCGCCGTCGAAACCGGAACGCCGGAGCAGTTGTTCGACGATCCGCACACCGATCGACTGAAGACGTTCCTCTCGCAGGTGCTGTAGCAGCGACCAAGGGTTACCTCGTTATCCGGGACTTCACCTGAGCGTTCCTTTACTTTCGCTTTTGGGTGACAGCGTGCCGTGACATGAAGCCACTGCCCCTGTTCGCCGTTCACGACGGAAGCTCCAAACGATCATCGTTGACCTGCAAGTACAAGTGCGGCGATGCCTGTTTCCACGAGATTCCCAATACGTCGAAGGGCCAGTACTTCGGCGACATCGTCAAGACCGCGATGTCGCGGCGCGGCGTCATCAAGGGCGGGGCCATGGCAGTGCTCGCCGTCGGTGCCGGTAGCGCACTGGCCGCATGTTCGACCGACGAGCCGGCCGCGACCGGTAGCGCAACCACGGGTACGTCGGGAACCGATACTCCGCCCGTCGACGGCGTGGATTTCGTTGCAGTGGAACCGAACACCGAGGATGCCGTCGTCGTTCCCGACGGTTACGAGCAGGGCATCGTCATTCGCTGGGGCGACGCCGTCGTCGCGGGCGCACCGGCCTTCGACTTCGACAAGCAGACCGGCGCGGCGCAGGAAAAGCAGTTCGGTTTCAACAACGACTTCGCCGGCCTGCTGCCGATCGAGGGCACGCCCAACGCCCACCTGCTGGTGGTCAACCACGAGTACAGCACGGAACCGGCAATGTTCAAGGGCTACGACGCGGAGAACCCCACCCGCGAGCAGTTCGACGTAGCCCTTGCGGCACACGGCCTTTCCGTCGTGCAAGTGCAGGGCGAATCGGGCACCGGCAATCTCACCCCCGCTATGGGCCAGTACAACCGGCGCATCACCGGCACCACCGAGTTCCTGATCACCGGCCCCGCCGCAGGCAGCGACTTCCTCAAGACCAGCGTGGACCCCACCGGCACCAAGGTGTTCGGCACGTTCAACAACTGCTCGGGCGGTCTGACCCCGTGGGGAACGGTGCTCTCCGGCGAGGAGAACTTCAACCAGTATTTCGCCAACGCCGAGACCGTCACGGATGCGACTGTGGCCAAGCGCCTGTCGCGCTACGGCGTCGAAGGCGGAGCCAGCGAACGTAAGTGGGAGCGCTTCGACAAGCGATTCGATCTGGCTCAGGAACCCAACGAGGTCAACCGATTCGGCTACATCGTCGAGGTGAATCCGTGGGATCCGCAGTCGGCCCCGATCAAGCACACAGCTCTGGGCCGGTTCAAGCACGAGGCCGCGACCATCCACGTCACCGACGACGGCACCGTCGTGGCGTACAGCGGCGACGACGAACGCTTCGACTACATGTACAAGTTCGTCTCGAGCCGAAAGATGATGCCCGGCACCGGCCAGGCCGCGATGCGCAACAACCTGACCTTGCTCGACGCCGGCACGCTGTACGTCGCCAACCTCACCGGCGATACGCCAGACGAGATCGACGGCTCGGGCACGCTGCCCTCCAACGGTGAATTCCGTGGCAGCGGAACGTGGATCCCCTTGCTCGAAACCGGCGAGGACGGCCGCGGCAAGTCTCTCGTCGACGGCATGTCGGCCGAGGAAGTCGCCGTGTTCACCCGTCAGGCGGGTGACGCAGTGGGCGCAACCAAGATGGACCGCCCCGAAGACTTCGAGCCCAACCCGGTGACCGGCAAGGTGTATGTCGCACTGACCAACAACTCCAACCGCGGCACCGAGGGCAAAGCGGCCGCCGACGAGGCCAATCCCCGCAACAAGAACAAGAACGGGCAGGTACTCGAACTCGACGACGACCACGCCGGGACGTCGTTCACGTGGAACCTCCTGCTGGTCTGCGGTGATCCGAACGAGGCCGACACGTACTTCGGCGGATTCGACAAGAGTCAGGTCAGCCCCATCTCGTGCCCAGACAACCTCGCCTTCGACTCGAAGGGCAACCTGTGGGTCTCGACCGACGGTAATGCCCTCGACTCCAACGACGGCCTGTTCGCCGTGGTGCTCGACGGCCCCCGTCGCGGCGAGACACGTCAATTCCTGACCGTCCCCGCCGGCGGCGAGACCTGCGGCCCCATCGTCACCGACGAGCGCGTCATGGTCTGCGTTCAGCACCCGGGTGAAAGCGACGACGCCACCGCCGACGCACCGATCTCGCACTGGCCCGACGGCGGCGACACCCAGCCACGGCCGTCCATCGTCGCGGTGTGGAAGTCCGCATAGCCCAAGCTGTTTCGAGTCAGCCACGATGCCCGTAGTCGAACCCTCGACTACGGGCGTCGGGCGGTGTTCACGTCACCGCAGCTGTGCGCTCACCCAGTTCATGGCCTGTTCGACTGCCTTTCGGGATTCCTCGGTGTGGTCGAGCATGTCGAATCCGTGTCGGCCGTTCGGCACGTCGATGATGTCGAGACGTGAATCCTGCGCTGCCATGACGAAAGCGGCTACCCCCGATATGAATTCGGGCCTATCCTGCCCAACGCGCGTGAGCAGGATAGGCAACGGACCAGAGTCGGGAACTGCGAGAACCGGGTCGAACCGCGGCTCCACACCCCATTCGGGGATGGCGTGCGCCACCGGATACGTCAATGCCACGCACCGCGCCCACTTCGGGGGATTCCGCAACCAGTCCGCGGCCAGTAGTCCACTTCCGGAGAAGAACCACAACGCAATTCGATCGGGATCCACTCCTGGAAGGGCTCTCACCTGCTCGACCGCGGCCGCGATCTCGTCGGCGGCCGCCGCACATTCTGCCAGCGACGCCATGTGATGCTCGACGACAATTCCGACGAACCCCATTGCCGCTGCCACCGACCCGTAACCGATGAAGACCGGTTGATCTCGCGGTCGCCACTCGACGCCCGGCGGTCGAGGACCACCGTGGACGAACACGACCGCAGGCCGAAGCCGGACCACCCCTTCGGTGCGATACACGTCGAACGACTCGTAGCGTTCGCGTATCGCGTCGGGGGTGTCGAGGACGAACGGCTGCGGTTCCATTCACTTACCCCCGTTCATGATGCGTCGAAAGTGCGCGATCGCCCAGTGGGCCCAGTCGGCCAAGGCGTCGTCGGTTCGGATTCCGTACTCGGCGGCGAGCTGGCCGAATCCCGAAGGACCGTCGGGGATCGAATCGCGATGCGGCTCGCGTACTCGGCGCAGCTCCGCCGCCTCTGCTTCAGCGTGGTCGATGATTCTCGTCAAGACGACGATGGCGTCCTCAGGCCCCAACGCCGAGAGCAGGAACAGGCGAAGCACGTTCTCGTTACGCACGGCTGCCGGGCGAATCGGCGTATCGACCAACCACGTTGTGAGCTCGTCTCGACCCGTATCGGTGATCGCATAGGTTCTTCTGCCCCGCGCTCCCCGCTCGATGACCTCGATGTGCCCGACGGCGGCGAGACGACTCAGCTCCGGGTAAATGCTGGTGTGGCCCGCCGTCCACGCGTGCTTGCCGATGCCGTCCGTACTCAAGGCCTCGGTCAAGTCGTACCCACTGCGCGCTTCGATGGCGAGCAGGCCGAGGATCGCGTGCGGAAGGGACATAATCGAAGTCTAGATTCCATAAATGACATGTCAATACCGACATGTACCTTCACTTCCTGACGGCGGACCGCAAATCCGCGACCACCGCGGCGATCGCGGCATTCGCATGCTCGGGGTTGGTCACCACCGACACCGTTCGTGTCGGTGCATCGATGACGTCGATCATGTGTAGTCCAGGGAGAATCGACGCCAAGGATGACGGCAGCAGTGTCACACCCAACCCTGCTGCGGTGAGTTGACCGATGAGGTCGGCCGAATCGGCCTCCAGAATGCGTCCACGGGGAACCGACGAGCGGGTGAATGCATGATCGGATTGCAGTCTGGCCTCGCTTCCCGCCGGCCGGTCGATCATCGTCATCTCGGACAGGTCCGCCAACCGTATCGAATTCCTTTGAGCCCAAGGATGATCGGGACCGACGAACAGTGACAGTGGCTCGGTCCACAGGGCGGTGACGGTCAATCCCGGATGTGGGCGTCCGGGCGCGAGCCCGATGATTCCGAGATCGAGGTCTCCGCGTGCGATGCCGTCGAGAACGTCGGCGCTCGGCCGCGGCAGCAACGTCACCGACGTGTTGGGAAATCGCTGGGAGATCCGGCCGACCACCGCGGCCAGATCGACACGGGCGAGAGGCGCGATCATGCCGATACGCAGCCGCCTGATGGCGGTCGTGGGATCGGGCGCGACGTCGGCCACCAATCGGGACACGGCACCGAGCACGCTGTGCGCGCGTTCGAGAAAGATCTGTCCGGCCGGAGTGATGGTGACGCTTCGGCTCGTGCGCGCGAACAGTTCTACGCCCAGCTCTTTTTCCAGGTCTCTGATCTGGCTGCTCAGCGCCGATTGAGCGACTCGCAGCCGAGCTGCTGCACGCCCGAAGTGCTGCTCTTCGGCGACCGCCACGGCATACCGGATGTGTCTGAGTTCCACGCTTCGCAACTCTATCTGTTTAGACGATCGATCGTTCGGAACGTTCTATTGGACAGCTGGATGTGCAACGAGCACCCTTGTTCATGTGAAGACAGCAAGCACCTCGCGCACCGGCGTGAGCACCCCCGTCGTCGCCCTCATGGCGATCGCCACCGGACTGTCGGCCGGCGGCAACTATCTCAACCAGCCGCTGCTCGACCTCATTGCCACCGAATTCGACGTGTCCGAGACAGCGGCAGCCACCTCGGTGACCGTCGCTCAGATTTCCTACGCCCTCGGCCTGCTGCTCATCGTGCCTCTCGGCGACGTCGTCGATCGCCGCGCGTTGAGCGTCGGGCTGATGATTCTCGCTGCGACGGGTCAGGCGATCACCGGATTCGCGCCCGGCCTCTCCTGGCTCCTCGTCGGCACGGCGATTGCTGGACTGTTCTCGGTGGCGGCGCAGGTGATCGTGCCGTTCGCCGCGTCGATGGCACACCCGGAGCAAGCCGGACGCATCGTCGGAGTGGTCATGGGCGGGTTGCTGACGGGCATCCTGCTGGCCCGCAGCATTTCGGGGCTGCTGTCGTCGGTGACGGGGTGGCAGGGCGTCTACCGTGTGGCCGCGGTGTTGATGCTGATCGCCGCGGTCGGCCTGTGGCGGGTGCTGCCACGTAACACCGTGACGGCGGACGTCACCTACGGCTCGGCGCTGGTGTCGATGGTCCGGCTGGTGCGCACCCACCCCAGGCTTCGGACTCGCGCGGTGCTCGGCGGTCTCGGCTTCGCGTCGGTGAGCACGGTGTTCGCGACGATGACGCTGTTGCTGTCGTCGAGATTCGGCTTCGGTGCCGTCCAGATCGGACTGATCGGATTGGCCGGTGTCGGCGGCGCTCTGATGGCCTCGGTCGCGGGCCGGCTCGCAGATCGCGGACTGGTGCAATGGGCCAGCGGTACCTGTGCGGTTCTGCTGATCGCACTCTGGCCGATGTTCGCCGTCGGCGGCCACTACTGGGTGGTGTTCGTGGTCGCATTCGTACTTCTCGACCTGGCACTGCAGGGCGTGCACGTGAGCAACCAGCACATCGTCTACGCCCTGGAACCGGCTGCTCGCGCCCGAATCAACTCTGTCTACATGACGACGTACTTCGTGGGTGCCTCAGCAGGATCTGCCGTCGGGACGTTGGCGTGGAAGCATTTCGAGTGGGCAGGTGTGTGCGCTGCGGGGGCCGTGTTCGCGGTCGCCGCACTACTGGTCTGGCTGCTGGATCTGCAGGTGGACGCCCGTCATCGGCGGGAAAACACCTGCGGGACGCCCGGTGGACCTGAGCCGACGATGGTGAACAGTCACTAATGCGTTCTGTTCCGAGACGTGGTTGAGTCGTTCTCGATGAGACGTGGGTAACACTCACGCTGCCGACGGCGACATACCCAGAGTCGGCACGAACAAACCATAGAAACACGAACTACTTCTCTTGGCTCGGAGGCGCACCCATGACTGTCGTGAACGATCGCATCCACGTGGCTCTCACGGAACTCGACCCGTCCGATTACGCGGTGCCGACCATCGCACCGATTCGTACGGCCGGCCACCTCGACCCGGTGTTCTGCATCCACCCCCTCGTCGGGCTGGTCGACTGCTACGCGGAACTCGCAGCACACGTCGACGACGCGCGTCCCATCTACGGCGTCCAGGTCCCGACGTCGGGAGAGCTCGCGGAGTCCCTCGTCGCCTTGGCCTCGCAGTACGCCGACGACATCGTTCGCATCCAGACCGACGGGGCCGTGCACCTGCTGGGCACGTCCTTCGGTGGAGTACTCGCGCACGCCATCGCCGTCGAGCTGCAGAGTCGCGGCGTCACGGTCGGTGCACTGACGTTGCTCGACAGCGACCCCGTTCGGTCCAGCGCCGACAGCGCCGACCTGCTCGGGTCCATGGGCGACGACATCGATCGCAGCCACGCCGAAGAGTTGCTCGCCGTTGCCTCGCACAACGACGAACTCGCCCAGCGGCACCTGCCGGGCATCTACTTCGGTGACATCCTCGCCGTGTCCTCGATGGGAACCGACTCCGGTTCCGCGTGGCACCCCTTCGTCTGCGGCACGATCGCCAAGTACCTCGTGCCCGACGCCACCTCGTTCGACGTCGTCGGCCCGCTGGTCGACAGCTACCTCGGCTGACCCGGCCGGCTCATCCGAGCCAATCCAGCACGGCAGCGGCCGTCCAGGACTGCTGCATGCTGCCGAGCGGCTTGCCGGTGAACGGCTCGTAGTACTCGGCGAAGCTGCCGTCACTCGCCTGACGCAGACCCTCGTCTCGCAAAGACAGTGATCGCTCCGACCACCCGCGGCGTGCGAAAGCCCACGAGAACAGCCATGTCATCACCGGCCACACCGGTCCCCGCCAGTACTCGCGAGCACGGAAGTCCTTCGACACCGGGGACGTCGACGGCGGTACCGCGTACCGCAGGTCCGGATGTCCGCAGAACCGGGTGCCCTCGAAGATCCGAATGAGATTGCGCTCCTGCTCGCGCGGCAGTCCTCCGCACAGCAGCGGCGCGAACATGGCAATGGTCTCCGTGCCGATCCACTGACCCGTCCGCAGATCGAAATCTCGTGCCCCACCCGAACGCGTGTCGGTGGTCGCGATGACTCCCGTGCGGAACTTGTCCGCCCATCCGCGCAATTCGCGCACATCCGAGCGCGGCCGCGAGTGGTCCTCCCCGATGGTGGCGAGGACGTCGCACGCGACGGCGAAGATGGCACTGACGAACACGTCCTCGACGGCGAAGCTCATCTTCGTCTTCAACGCATCGTCGTCGTAGCCGACCTGTTTCATCTCCTCCACCAACCAGATGTAGCGGTCGTACTCGAGATTGCTGGGCCGCTGAGACGAGTCCGTGATGACCGCCTTGTCCTCTCGAAAATACGGATCCATCTCGCCGGCAACCACATTGGCGTAGGCCGAATCCCATCGCGGCGAATTGTCCATACCGGACTCCCAGCCATGGAACAGCGCGATGCGTCCGTTGTCGTCGACGTCGCGGGCCTGGGCGAGCCAACGATGCCACCGCACCAGATCACCCCAGCGGCGATCCAGGAACTCCTCGGCCACCGCTCGCGTCGTGCGGCCGTGGCGTTTGGAGTGATCGAGGATGCGCTGCACGGCGATCGCGTGGACGGGCGGTTGGGTGATTCCGGAAGTTTGCGGACTCATCGGAGCGTGGGTCGCCAGCGTCCCGGTGGCCCACCGCGCAGGGCCGGGGAAGTAGCCGTCGACACCGTTGGCGAACACGATGTGCGGAATCATCCCGTTCTTCCACTGCGCCGACAGCAATGTGTCCATCTCCACGACGGCCCGCTCGACGCTCAACGGTGCCAAGCCGACGGAAACGAATGCGGCGTCCCAACTCCACATATGCGGGTACAACCTGGGTGCTGCGCTGGTCATGGTGCCCAGGTCGTTGCCTCGGAGCAGATACGCCGCACGTGCGGCCAGCTGCGTGGAAGTGAAACCGCGATCGCCCATGCAGATAGTTTGCGTCCGGCGGCCGATTTCTGCTCGGTTGGATTGCGGACCGAAGGTGTCCGCGATCGCTCCTAGTGTGAGTTTCACCAGCTACCAGGAGGAAAACAATGGCCACCGAGAACACCGACATTCAGAAAATGCTCGCCGAACAGCGCGCGAACTTTCTCATCACCGTCCGCGGCATCAGCGAGGAACAGGCTCGTACCCGCACCACCGCGAGCGAGCTGACCCTCGGTGGACTGCTGCACCACGTGATCAGCAACGAGCGCCACTGGATGACAGTGATCGCAGAGCTGGACGAGACGGCCGAATTCGACATGGCCGCCGCCGGCAGCGAGTACGTGATGGCCGAGAACGAGACCGTCGCCGGACTCGTCGCCGAATGGGAAGAGGTGGCCGGTGCCACCTCGGCAGCGCTAGAAACTTTGGACCTCGACCTGTCGGTACCTGTCCCGACGGCGCCGTGGGCACCCGAACGAATCTGGCAGAGTGCACGATTCACGGTTCTGCACATCCTTCGCGAAATCTCTCAGCACGCCGGCCACGCGGACATCATTCGCGAGGAACTCGACGGCGCGAACACCACCCAGGCATGGGCATCCGAGGCGGGGATGAGCTTCTAGCTAACCTGAGTTCATGACTCGTACTGCGTTGGTGACCGGAGCAAGCCGGGGTCTCGGGGCCCATATCGCTCGAATGCTCGCTCCGGACCATCACGTGTTGCTGGGTGGTCGGTCCACCGAGTCCCTCGCCCACATTGCGTCGGAACTGTCCGGGTCCACCCCATGGCCGGTGGAACTGACCGATCCGGACGCGGTGGCCGCTGCCGCGTCGAACATCGATTCTCTGGATGTGTTGGTGCACAACGCCGGCGTGGCGGCGCTCGGGACGGTCGAAGAGTCGACGGCGGACGATTGGCGTCGCCAATACGAGGTGAACGTCATCGCCGTCGTCGAACTCACTCGATTGCTACTCCCTGCACTGCGCTCCGCCGAAGGCCATGTGGTGCTGATCAATTCGGGTGCCGGCATACGCGCCAACCCGGGTTGGGGTGCCTACGCGGCGAGCAAGTTCGCGCTCCGCGCCTTCGCTGATGCACTGCGCCTCGAGGAGCCGACGTTGCGCGTCACTTCGGTGCACCCAGGACGCATCGACACCGAGATGCAGCGGGAGATCGTCGCGCACGAAGGCGGGGAGTACGACGGCTCGAAGTTCTTGCAGCCCAGCACCGTTGCCCGTGCAGTGCGCAACGCAATCGATACTCCCGCCGATGCTCACCCCACGGAATTGGTGCTTCGCACCAGGTGAGCGAAACTTCGTAGCAGGGGTCGAGTTTCCACTCACAACAAGAGCTCGACCCCGGCGTTGTTCACAGGACCGACTGCATCTCCCTCTTCACCCTTGCCAGTGGACGAATACAGTCTTCTCATTCACTCGGATGATCTACCGCTTACGGTCCGGGGCGGCGACTGCCGACTACCTCGGGCACGCATCTACAGGCTTCAGCAACGCGGACAATCCAGCTTCAGAGATCGTCCAGTTTCACGATGCCGTCTTGCAGGGCGCGCGCGACGAGTGCAGCTTTCGTGGGAGCGGCGCGGCCGACGCGGGAGTACTTGTCACGGATCCTCGTCAGGTGCGTGTTGACGGTGCCCAACGCGATGTGGAGGCGTGCGCCCACGTCGACCTTGGAATCGCAGTCCAGCCACGCCTTGAGCACGGTGATCTCCCGCGCGGTCAGGCCCGGTGAGGTGTACACCCGCACAGCCCGCGCGGGCGCAGGGGTGGGCCTTGCTCCGCCGGGCCTGGTAGCGAGTGGAGAGCGGACGCCGCTCGACACCGAGACTCGCGAATAAAGTTGGGGTCGATGATTCGTCGCTACCATCTTGGCCTCCTCATGCAATCGGCCTACGGACCGATCTGAATCTGACCACGGTTGCCGAACTCCATGCAACACAAGCTTATTCGAGGCTTTACTCCACAAAGCATGTTCGGCTACACCATGCTTTAGTTGAAACTAAACAGCGGGATCCGGACCATCCAGTTGCTATAGTTCAAGATCCAACAATGCGGTGCAGGTGAACGAAGGCGGTAGTCGGTGAACCAGAAGTCACTCCCACGGGAGCAGTTCCTTCAGGCCGGATATCGCTTGCTCGGTGAGATGGACACGACCGATCTTGCGCGTTCGCTCTCGATCTCGGCCGTCGTCGAACGCGCGGGGCTGTCGCACCAAACTTTCCACAACACGTACCCCGGTAACTCTCGCGGCGGCGGGTCCGGCGGCAAGGAAGCATTCGTCGAAGACCTCCTTGACCACCTCACACTCGATTACACCGGTACTGCGGCTACTGCCGGCAGCCAGGACGTGAAAGCTCCGGTGTCGGCGCTGTTCGACGACCTCACGTCCGGTCTCATGCGACGTCGCCTCGTCGCAGTGCTGCTGGCTGCCGACCACAACGGTGCCCGAAAGGCCGTAATCCCCGAGTTCGAGCGCTTCGACACCGACCTGCGATCCATCATCGGCCGGGCGGTGCAGGCTCACGGCGGATCGTTGCGCCAACCACTGTCGCTGACAAACCTCTCGGCGGTCGTCGGGGCTCTGCTCGACGGGTTGGCGCTCCGGGAGGTGCTCACGCCGGGCTCGGTGTCCTCCGACGACGTTGCATCGGCCACCAACTCGATTCTCCAGTGGGCCATAGACCCACTGCATTCCGACCGCACCGTTGCCCAAGCCGATCCGGGCGAAATCTCGGATGCTCTGCGGCCCGACCTCGAGGCCGACGTGATCGCGGCGACCGAAACTCTGTTCGTCGACAACGGCTACTTCCTGGTCACCCTGGCCGACATCGCGGCGGCGGCGAAGATCCGCGTAGAAGACCTTCGACGACTGTTTCCGAGCAAGGTCGACATCATCGTTGCGGCGCTGAAGCCCGAATTCGACCGTGTGCTCCGGCTCCGTCGCGCCGACGAACGCCTCGGAGTCGACCCCGCCACCGCACTGCAACGCACGTTGGTTTCTTTGGGCGAGTTCGTCATCGACAATCGAGCCATGAGCTCGGGCATGCTGCTCGCGTTGAGCTTCGAACAATTCCACCAACCGAGCACCATCACGACGGTCATCGAAAACCTCTACCTCCCGTCCGCTGTGGTCCCCATTCTCGAACGCGGACGTGAAAGCGGCGTGTTCAGCGACGACGCACCGGCACTCGAAGCCGCAATCATGTTGACCAACAACATTCTCTTCCGCTGCCTGACGCGTCCTGCGGAGTCCGCAACCGAAGTGGCGCAGGGTGTCTTGCGAATACTGATGCCCGGTGTTGCGATACGGCCAGCGTGAGGACGCTGGACTGAACTGTTGTCACCACTCCGGATGCTCGTGCTCTGCCCACTCCCTGGTCACGGCACCCTGTGTCATTCCGCGCATTGCTTCCGGGTCACGCCAGGCGTAGGTGATGTGACCGACGACGAGTAGCCCGAATCCCAGGGCGAACCAGTCGTGTACGAATGTTGCACCGATACGCCATTGCAGTGGACTCCACGTGGAGAAGTACATGACGACGCCGGTACCGAGAAGTACCAGAATCGACCCGGCACTCAGGGCACCGTTCAGCTTCTGGCCGGCGTTGAATTTCCCGACCCCCACCGCCCCGAGTCGACGTGCTTTGGAGCGCAACCACTTCCAATCGTCGGCGACGAATCTGTTGAGACGGTTGAGGTCCGCGCGATAGCCGCGTGAGACCGCACCGAGGATCAACGGAATCGGCAACAGAAAGCCCGACCACACGTGCACGAACTCCACCACCGGACGATTGCCGACCAGCACCGCGAGCGACCCGATGTACAGAATCACCGCGGTCACCATGCAGACGATCACCAAAACCCCGACTGCCCAGTGCACGTAGCGCTCGACTCGGTCGAACCGTGCGCGGTCGTCAGCTCGTGGGGTCATCGCGACGTCCGTTCGATTCGCCGACGTACGCGTCGATGTCGTATCCACGTTTCTCCCAGTATCCGGGAACCACGTTGTCCGTCAACTCGATTCCGCCGAGCCACTTGATGCTCTTGTAGCCGTACATCGAAGCGACGAACAGCCGAACCGGACCTCCGTGATCGTGGGTGACGGGGCCGTCGAGCATGGTCAACGCGACAAGCACGTCGTCGCGACGGGCCTGCTCGAGCGTCAGACTCTCGGTATACGTGCCGTCGAACGAGGTGAACCGCAACGACGTCGCCGACGCGGTGAGTCCGACGGCATCGAGGATATCGGCCAATCGCACTCCGCTCCACGCAACTTCGGGTACCCGCCATCCCGTCACGCACTGGAAGTCACGTACCAACGACGTCTGCGGCATCGCGCGGAGGTCCTGCAGCGTGAACGTGCGCGGTGTGTCGACGGAACCGCCCACCGTCAGGGCATAGGAGTTCTCGTCCTTGCGCGGCGCGCCCTGCGTCACCGAATAGAAGCGAAAGTTGTCGCCCACGGGAATCAGTCCGATCAGGCCCGTCGGATCGTGGTTACCGATCGGCCCGAGTACCGACGCGAGACCCTTCTGCACCGCGCCCCCACCGACGATGCCCGCGACCCCGGCCGCCACCAGGCCGAGCACGACTCGGCGACCCACGGGGCTACCCGCAATCTTCGGCTCGTCGATCGGCATCCCTCCACTGTCCACGGCGGACCCGGATCAGGCCACATCGGGCGTCGAATCAGGTCTGGAACTTCGCCCGGAGAAGTCTTACGGTTGATTCATGGCACTGTCGAAGACAGAACGCGAAGAGTATCTGGCCGAATCGCATATCGCCGCCCTCTCGGTAGCGGCCGGGGCGGACCGTGGCCCGCTGACGGTACCGATCTGGTACGACTACACCCCCGGCGGTGAAGCCTGGGTGTTGACCGGTGCCACGTCGAAGAAGGCCCAATTGATCAGGACTGCAGGGCGATTCACTCTGATGATCAAGCAGTCCGATCCGACGATCCGCTACGTCAGCGTCGAAGGTCCGGTGGCGCGAGAGGAGCCGAGTACTCCCGAGTTGCTGCGCGCCATGGCAGCCCGCTACCTGCCCCCGGAGAAGGTCGACGGCTACCTCGAGATGGCCAACCGTGAGCACGAGGAGAACGTGGTGTTCTACCTGCGCCCCGAACACTGGCTGTCTGCCGATCTCGGGGCCATCTGAGAGAACTACGAAGTCGGGGTCAAGGCATTGCCGGGCAGGATCGTCACACAGTTGCTGTGCGTCGGCCCACCGCTGAACCGTTCGGTCAGGAACTGCAGGCTCTGCGCCTCGAATACCGGGAAGGCGTCGCTGTGCGTCAGGCCGTCGTACTGCGCGTACTGCACATCCACGCCCCGGCCGCAGTAGCCGTACGCCAGTCCCTGCACATCGCCGGTGATCATGACGGTATCGCCGATCGGATCGGCGTGACCGACGGCCAGAAACATCGGCGTCCGCGGAGTGCCCTGGCTGCCCATGATGTTGTCGTCGATCGCCGCCACCACCTCGGGTACATCCAGCAGGGAGGTGTACGGGGCCTTGACCATCGAGGCGTCGGTGAGTGTCGGGTAGTCGTCGGCGAACTGGGCGATGCATTCCTGATCGACCTGGTCGATCACCTCGAAGCCGTAGTCGGAGATGAAACTGTTCAGGTCGAGGTCGTACGCACGCTCGTAGGCGACGATCAGTGCCGGAATGACACCCGCCCACTCTCTGTTACCGCTGACGTACGGAAGGTTGTGAGCCAGGTCGACCGGTAGCCCGCCGGCCGCCGCACCGACCAGATTCAGCTCGGGCGCGTATTCGGGGGCAACTTCGGCACCCCACTGCGTCGGGACGGATCCACCGGAGTACCCGACCATGCCGACGGGCGTGCTCGACGGAAGCTGCAGGAGGGACTGCGCGGCACGAATGCCGTCCAGAGCGGCGTAGCCCGACTGCCGCCCGATCGTCCATTCGAGCTCCTCGCCCTCGTAATCCGGCACGACGACGGTGTAGCCGGCTGCAAGGTAACCGGCAATGACCGCCTGTTCCGCGCCGGCAATGGGACTCGTGGACCCGCCGCTGAGGGTGTACGAGGGATTGCATTGCGAGCCGAGGGCGTCGTACGCCATGTGGTACGAGACGATCCGCGTCGGCCCGGGGATCAAGGGCCGCAGCACTGTGGCGACCGTGACGACGCCGTCGCCCTGCTGGTCGGTAGTCCTGTAGAGCACCTGGCTACCTGTGATCGGCGTCGGCTGGGTGGGGGTACGGAACGTCATGGGCCTCGACCGCAGCACCGTTCCCGGGGAGACGTCCAGGCCGCCGTCCCAATCGTAGAACGGATCGTCGGCAGGAATCGGTGAGCCGGGTCCCGGATCTGCTTGTGCGACAGGGACACTCACCAGAGTTACGGACCCGAGAAGCAGTACGACGGAGGCGATCAGCCTCAACGCAAACCCTCTACCAGCCAATGACATGCAACAAATTAAACCCCCGCGAGCTCGAAGTTATGGACGGAAATCGCAAGATTTTCATCCATAACTTCGAGTTCGGCGGAGGCGAGAGCTACTTCAGAACGATGTTCACCATGCGACCAGGGATCACGATGATCTTGGTCGGGGCCTTCCCGTCCAGCAGGGCCACGATTTTCTCGTCTTCCAATGCCGTCTTCTCTACGTCGTCCTTCGTTGCATCGGCAGACACAGTGATGCGGCTGCGGACCTTGCCGTTGACCTGGATGGGGTAGTCGACGGTATCGGCGACCAACCACTTCTTCTCCACGCGCGGGAATGGCCCGTGCGCCAACGACTTCTCGTGTCCGAGCCTGCCCCACAGGTCCTCGGCGAGGTGCGGCGCCAGAGGAGCGAGCATCAGGATCAACGGCTCCACCACACCGCGTGGAGCACCGTCGGGGTACGCCTTGGTGATGTGGTTGGTCAGCTCGATCAACTTGGCACCGGCCGTATTGTCGCGCAGCGCAGCGTAATCCGCGTGCACACCGTCGATCACGCGGTTCAGTACCCGCAGGGTGTCCTCGGTGGGCTTCGCATCGGTGACGCGAACCTCGCCGGTCACCTCGTCGAGCACCAGTCGCCACACGCGCTGCAGGAATCGCTGCGCGCCGACGACGTCCTTCGTCGCCCACGGGCGTGAGGTGTCCAGCGGACCCATCGACATCTCGTAGACACGCAGAGTGTCGGCACCGTACTCGGCGAAGATCTCGTCGGGTGAGACCGAGTTCTTCAGCGACTTACCCATCTTGCCGTACTCACGGTTGACGGGCTGGTCCTGGTAGAAGTAGCCGCCGTCGCGTTCGACGACCTCGGCTGCAGGAACGTAGACCCCGCGGGAATCGGTGTACGCGTAGGCCTGGATGTAGCCCTGGTTGTACAGGCGTCGGTAGGGCTCGCTGGAGCTGACGTGACCCAGATCGAACAGCACCTTGTGCCAGAAGCGCGAGTACAGCAGGTGCAACACCGCATGCTCGACGCCACCGACGTAGAGATCCACTCCGCCCGGATCGTTGGGTCCGTGGATTTCGGGACGCGGCCCCACCCAGTACTTTTCGTTCTCCGGGTCTGCGAAGGCCTCGGAGTTGGTGGGGTCGACGTAGCGCAGCTGGTACCAAGAGCTACCGGCCCACTGCGGCATCACGTTGGTGTCGCGGGTGTAGGTCTGCAGTCCGTCGCCCAGATCGAGTTCGACGTTGACCCACTCGTCGGCCTTGGCCAGCGGTGGGGACGGCTCGGAGCTGGCGTCGTCAGGATCGAACGACACCGGGGCGTAGTTCTCGATCTCGGGAAGTTCCACTGGCAGAGCAGAATCGGGCAGTCCGTGCGGGTTGCCTTCGGCGTCCCAGACGATCGGGAACGGCTCGCCCCAGTAGCGCTGGCGCGCGAAGAGCCAGTCGCGCAGCTTGTACTGAATTGTGCCGCGGCCCTTGCCTTCCGACTCCAGTCGGGAAATGACGGCGGCTTTGGCCTCGTCCACCGGCAGGCCGTCGAGGAAACCGGAGTTCACCAATTCACCGTCGCCGACGTAAGCCGCCTCGGTGACATCGCCGCCGGAGATGACCTCGCGCACAGGCAGATCGAATGCCGTCGCGAACTCCCAGTCACGTGCGTCGTGGCCCGGAACGGCCATGATGGCACCGGTGCCGTACCCGGTCAGCACGTAATCGGCGATGAACACCGGCACCTGCTCACCGTTGACCGGGTTCTCGGCGTACGCACCGATGAAGACGCCGGTCTTCTCTTTGTTCTCCTGCCGCTCGAGATCGGACTTCGCGGCGATCGACGCGCGGTATGCGGCAACGGCTTCGGCCGGTGTCGCGGCGCCGCCGGTCCACTTGTCCGAAATTCCGGCAGGCCACTGCTCGGCCACCATGCCGTCGACCAGATCGTGCTCGGGCGCCAGCACCACGTAGGTGGCACCGAACAGCGTGTCCGGGCGGGTGGTGAACACCTCGATCCCGGAGAACGAGACCTGCGCTCCGCGAGAGCGTCCGATCCAGTTGCGCTGCATGGTCTTGACCTTCTCGGGCCAATCCAGGTATTCGAGGTCGTCGACCAGCCGATCGGAGTACGCAGTGATGCGCATCATCCACTGGCGCAGGTTCTTTCGGAAGACCGGGAAGTTGCCGCGATCGCTACGTCCGTCGGCGGTGACCTCCTCGTTGGCCAGCACGGTACCCAGGCCAGGGCACCAGTTGACCATCGAGTTGGACTCGTACACCAAACGGAAGCCGTCGATCACCTCGCGGCGTTCACCGACGGTCAGCGACTCCCAGGAGCGGCCGTCGTCCAATGTCCGCTCACCCGAGGCGAATTCCGCCTCCAGCTCCGAGATGGGGCGCGCCTTGCCGAGCTCGTCGTCGAACCAAGCATTGAAGATCTGCAGAAAGATCCACTGCGTCCAGTGGTAGAAGTCGACATCCGTCGTCGCCAGGGACCGTCGACGATCGTGCCCGAGACCCAGCCGACGCAACTGGCGTCGCATGTTGACGATGTTGTCCTCGGTGGTGCTGCGCGGATGCGTACCCGTCTGCACGGCGTACTGCTCGGCGGGCAGCCCGAAGGCGTCGTAGCCCAGTGCGTGCAGCACGTTGCGTCCCTGCATGCGGTGGTACCGCGCGAATACATCGGTGGCGATGTAGCCCAAGGGGTGCCCGACATGCAGGCCGCTGCCCGACGGGTACGGGAACATGTCCTGGACGAAGAGCTTGTCCTTGGGGACGTCTCCGGCGAGCGCTCCGACCGGGTTGGGCGCGTCGAAGGTGCCCTGCGATTCCCACAGGTCCTGCCACTGCTCCTCGATGCGCCCGGCGAGTTCGGCTGTGTAGCGGTACTCGGGAACGGACTCGGTGGATGCTTCAACGGAATCGGTCACACCTACCAGCCTAAAGTGTGACGCGGCCCGCCTGGTACCAGGACCTCGCTGCGCCGTATCCTGGCCAGGTGGTCATCGTCTCGGTTGTGTTGTTCGTGCTCGCCCTCGTCGTCGGGGCTGTCGCTGCCCTGTCGCTGCTCGGCCGGCTCCCGCGCAATCGATTCGCCGGTGTCCGTACCCCCGAGGCAATGCGCGACGACGAGACGTTCGTCCTCGCGAACCGTGTCGCCGGCCCGACCACAGCCGCATCTGCGCTGGTACTGGGCATCGGCGGCGTAGCCGCACTCGCACTGAGCGGCATCGCAGCGGTCGTCGGAGTGGTCGTTGCCCTCGCTGCAGCGCTGTTCATCGCCGCAGCCGGCGGATCCATCGGTGCCCGCGCAGCCGCGGCAGTGCCGGCACCCGCCGAGGCCGACGGATGCGGACAATCGTGCATCTCGTGCAGCCTCAAGGACGCCTGCCAGCCGAGCTGAGCGCATGAAACAGAAGAGTCTGCGCACCTTCGATCCGGCCGGAGTCGTCTTCGGCGTCGTCCTCCCGCTCGCGGTTGCCGCTCTCTGCCTCGTCCTGGCCTATCTGTGGGAGGGTCGCCTGCCGGACCAGGTGGCGACTCACTTCAGCGGAACCCAGCCGGACGACTTCTCCAATCCGCTCGCCAACGCCTGGACCGTCGCCATCGTCATCGTGTTGGTCGGGGGCGGTGTGAGCGCGGTGGCCGCCCTGGCCCGAGTGCTGCTGATCATGCGTCGGACGATGCTGATCATCGGGCTCACCGTCGTCGGGACGATCGGCGTGCTGGAGATCGCGACCCTCGCACGCGAACTCGACCTACCCACCGAGCAGAGCGTCACCATTCCCGGCTGGGCCATCGCCGTCGGTACCGTTGCCGGGTTCGCCATCGGACTGTTCGGAGCGACGCGCCTGCGGGATCACCGCCAACGCGTCGTCGCCACCGCACCCCTGCACACCGACCTACCTCGGTGCGGCCTCGAACTGCCGCTGGTGGTTCCCGTCGGAGCGAGCCGCGTCGCCGCAGTCACGGTGATCGCGCTGTCTGCGGCCGGAGCCGGCGTGACGTGCTACCTCTCGAATTCGCCGTGGCCGATCTTTCTGTTCGTTCCGCTGACCATCCTGATCCTGTCCCTACTGCGATTCACCGTGCACATCGACAGCGACGGTCTCTACGTCTCGAGCCTGGGAATGGCGGCATTCGACTACGACATCGCCGAGATCACCGGTGCCTCGGTGCGGACGGTGAACCCGGCCAAGGACTTCGGCGGGTGGGGTCTTCGAGCGAAGGGCCGCGGTAACTACGCCGTCGCCA
This sequence comes from Rhodococcus sp. 06-1474-1B, assembly GCF_002258885.1. Taxonomy (NCBI): domain Bacteria; kingdom Bacillati; phylum Actinomycetota; class Actinomycetes; order Mycobacteriales; family Nocardiaceae; genus Rhodococcus; species Rhodococcus sp. 06-1474-1B. Next base: position 28,682 of record NZ_NOYR01000006.1, read on the forward strand.
CCGAAGCCGGGCCGGCGGCATTCGTCACCTTCGCCAACGGTGATCGACTGACCATCGGAAACGCAGCCGCCGACACGATCGCGGGAACGCTCAACACCCTCACCGACCGTGCCCGCACCACCACTGCGGACTGAGTGGCCGAGTGAAAGCGTTGCGGGACACCGTCCTGGATCCCTTCCTGCTGAGCATCTTCGCGGTCGCCGCGCTGGCGAGCATCTTCCCCGCGTCGGGAACCGCCGAGGACGTTCTCGGCTGGGTGACACGCGTCGCCATCGGGCTGCTGTTCCTCATCTACGGCGCGCGACTGTCCCCACGTGACGCCTGGGAAGGCGTCAAACACTGGCGCTTGCACTCGGTGATCCTGGCGTCGACGTACCTGCTGTTCCCTGCGCTCGGACTGGCCCTGAGGGTCCTCGAACCGAGTCTGCTCAGCGAGGACCTCTACACCGGAGTGCTGTTCCTCTGCCTGGTGCCCTCGACCGTCCAATCCTCGATCGCCTTCACCTCCATCGCCCGGGGCAACGTGGCCGGTGCCGTGGTGAGCGCGTCGTTCTCCAACATCCTCGGTGTGTTCGTCACCCCGCTGCTGGTGCTCGCGCTGATGACCACCACGGGTTCGGCGAGCATCGATCCCAGCTCGATCCTCGACATCGTTGCGCAGCTGCTGCTCCCGTTCGCCGTCGGTCAGCTGCTCCGACCCTGGGTGACGGGCTGGCTGACCCGCCACAGCGCGTCGACGAAGCTCGTCGACCGGGGATCGATTCTGCTGGTCGTCTTCTCCGCCTTCAGCGCGTCGATGAACCAACACGTGTGGTCCTCGGTCGCCCTGTGGCGCATCGGCATCGTCGTCGCCGTGTGCATCCTGCTGCTCGCCCTCGTTCTGACGATCACCTGGTACGCAGGCAAGTCGTTCGGTTTCTCGCTCGAGGATCGTCTGGTGCTGCTGTTCTGCGGATCCAAGAAGAGCTTGGCGAGCGGACTGCCGATGGCCGCCGTGCTTTTCGTCGGCCAACCCATCGGGTTGATCGTCCTGCCGCTGTTGCTGTTCCATCAGATCCAGCTGATGGTGTGCACCGTCATCGCTCAGCATTTCGCGCGTCGACCGGAACCGAGCCCGGCGGCGGTCGTCGCGGACTAGGTTGGTGTCAGTCGAGAAATCGGAGAAGACAATGCCCAGGAAACTGCACACGGACGGCGTCGTCTCTGCCGCCTACACCGGCCGGCTCGCCACCGATCCTGTACCCGCACTGCGACTCCCCGAGAATCAACTCGACCCCGACGCCGCCTACCGCTACATCCACGACGAACTGATGCTCGACGGCAGCTCACGCCTCAACCTGGCAACGTTCGTGACCACCTGGATGGATCCGCAGGCCGAGAAACTCATGGCGGAGACGTTCGACAAGAACATGATCGACAAGGACGAGTACCCGTCGACCGCGGCCATCGAAGAACGCTGCGTCAACATCGTCGCCGACCTGTTCCACGCACCCGGCCTCGACCGCGAGGACCCGTCGTCGGCCACCGGCGTCTCGACCATCGGATCCAGTGAAGCAGTCATGCTGGCGGGGTTGGCGCTCAAGTGGCGCTGGCGGGCGAAGGGCGCCGGGACAGGAACCCCGAACCTGGTGTTGGGCAGCAATGTCCAGGTGGTGTGGGAGAAGTTCTGCCGCTACTTCGACGTCGAACCCAAGTACCTGCCCGTCGAACGCGGGCGCTACGTCATCACCCCGGAACAGGTTCGGGACGCGGTGGACGAGAACACCATCGGCGTCGTGGCGATTCTCGGCACCACGTTCACCGGTGAACTCGAACCGGTACAGGAAATCTGCGCCGTCCTCGACGAGATCGCCGGCGGCGGTGGACCCGACGTACCGGTTCACGTCGACGCGGCCAGCGGTGGGTTCGTCGTACCGTTTCTGTATCCGGAGCTCGAATGGGACTTCCGTCTGCCTCGGGTCAAGTCCATCAACGCCAGCGGACACAAGTACGGATTGACCTATCCGGGAATCGGATTCGCCATCTGGCGGACCAAAGAAGACCTGCCCGAGGATCTCGTGTTCCGCGTGAACTACCTCGGCGGCGACATGCCCACCTTCACGCTGAACTTCTCGAGGCCGGGCAATCAGGTCATCGGCCAGTACTACAATTTTCTGCGCCTGGGCCGGTCCGGCTACACCGACATCATGAAAGCACTGCGCGACACCGCAGTTCGCGTCAGCACTCATCTCGCGGGACATCCCGATATCGACGTGATCACCGACGGATCGGCCATCCCGGTCCTGTCGTTCATGCTGAAGGAGCACTGCGAGTTCACCGTGTTCGACGTGTCCCACGAACTGCGTGCCCGCGGCTGGCAGGTGCCGGCGTACACGATGCCCGACAACGCCACCGACGTCGCCGTACTCAGAATCGTCGTCCGCGAGGGCTTCAGCGCAGACCTCGGCCGCATGCTGTGCATCGCCATCGACGAAGTGATCGACGGTCTGAAATCGGGCGGACACTCGACCGCGCGGGCTTTTTCGCACTAGGTTGCGTCCTGGGTCGTGAGTGGAAGCTCGACCCCTGCTACGAGGCGGGAGTGGAGCCTGCGGAACGACCCGAAGGCACTTCCGCGCACGTGCGGCGCAGCCGCTCTCAGTTCCGTTCGACGTCGATCGGGTGGGATGCCAACAGCGCCAACGGCATCGGCTGACGACGCAGAACCTGCGCCCACAGGTCGACGCGCGGCGGACCGATCACATCGGAAGCCAAGGCCGACAACACGATCCAGTCTTCTCGGTCCAGTTCACCTTCGAGCTGCCCGAACGTCCACCCCGAGTACCCGGCGAAGATGCGCACACCCTCCACGTACGGCGCGATGTCTGCGGGGTCGGAATCCAGATCGACCATCACCACCCGGCCGTCGACTCGGCGCAGACCGGCGACCCCGTCGATCGACGCACCGGTGCGCAGCGTGGCCAGACACAGTGCCGAATCGCGTTTGACCGGACCACCGACGTACAGGGCCCGCGGCTTCGCGGCGAGCTCGGACCAATCGGGCAGCACGTTCTGCACCGCGGTCTCACTGGGGCGATTGATCACGACGCCGAGACTGCCCGCGTCGTTGTGTTCGATGATGTAGATAACGGTGCGCCGAAACGTGGGCTCCACGAGTTCGATGGACGACACCAGCAGACTGCCGGGACGAACATCGTGCAGTGCCGACGCCGTCCGGTCCTCGGGTTCCTCCGCATGCGCTGCCACATCAGCCATTGTGGCACCGCACACCGCCGGATGTGGCACAAGCACGACGGCCAGTCCTCGGTCCTACTCGAGCCCGGCAATCTTCGTCAGAATCCCCAACTGGAACTCGAACAACGCGTCCCGGTCAGCGAACGTCGTCGCGCCGTACTGATCGAACACGTCGAAGTTGATCGCACCGAACAGCGACGCCCACACCATCACGCCCAATGCGATGAGCTCGTCGGGCAGGTCCATGTCCATCTGGGCGCGGATGTCCTCGAAACTTGCGTGCAGCGACGCCAACTCGGTAGGTGCCGATTCGATGTCCGGGCGACGGATGTCCCAGGCCGACTGCAGGACCGCGACCAATGTGGTGATCACCCGGGTCCCCGGGCCGGTGGTCTGTTCGGCGGGCGCGTGGTAACCGGGTACGGGGCTGCCGAAGAGCAGCGCGTACCGGGCCGGCTCTCGCAGTCCCCATCGACGCACCGCCCGGCTCAACGCCCGGAATTGGTCGGCAGGGCCGTCCGCGGCGTCGACGGCCGCGTCGACTTCGTCGCCCAGCTCGGAATACGCATCGACGACGAGCAAGGTCAGTAGTTCGTCCCGGCTCGAGACGTAGCGATAGACCGCCGAGGAGACGACGCCCAGATCTCGGGCGACCGCGCGTAGCGACAGGGCCGCAGCACCGTCTGCGGCCAGGTGCTCCCGTCCGATGCGGGTGATGTCGCTCAGGGTCTGGGCGCGGGCTCGGGTACGCGGAGTGCTCGCCATGCTCGCTACTGTAACTGCCGCTCTTTTCCGAGAGCACTGCTCTTGCTTTTCTCTGAGCAGAGGTGCACACTCGACACATCAGAGAGCACCGCTCTCGTTTACCGAAACGGAGTAGCCATGTCAGAACTTCACGTCGTCACCGGTGCGGGACCCGTCGGCTGGACGATCGCCGAACAGCTTGCTGCACAGGGACATACGGTGCGTATCCTGACTCGATCCGGCAGCGGGCCACAGCATCCGAACATCGAACGGCGATCGGTCGACATCGAGTCCGACGACCTCCGAGCGCACGTCGACGGAGCAACCGCCATCTATCACTGCACCCACGCCGCCTACGAGAACACGGTGTGGCGCGACAAGCTCGAGGCGATGGAACGACGTGTGCTCGACGCGGCCGCGGGCACGGTCGTCGTGTTCCCCGAAAGTCTCTACGCCTACGGCCGGGTCGACGGGCCCATCCGCGAGGACTCACCCAGAAATGCCACGTTCCGCAAGCTGGGTGTGCGCACCGAACTCCTGGCCGCACGCGACGCTCACTCGACCCCCACCGTCAGCATCGCGGCATCCGACTTCTACGGCCCACGGGTGCTCGTCTCGCACATGGGAGAACGTGTGGTCGCCAATGTGCTCGCCGGTAAGACCATTCGGGTGATCGGGGCCGCGAACCTACCCCATTCCTTCACGTACGTGCCGGATTTCGCAGCCGCGATGATCGTCGCGGCCGCACGACCGTCCACGTGGAACACCGTCCTGCATGCACCGACCGCCCCCGCGGTGACTCAGCGGGAGATGATCGAGATGTATTCCGCTGCAGCGGACTTGCCGACCCCGAAGATCGGTGTCGTGCCGGCTTGGGTCATGCGAGCACTGGGGCTCGTTTCCGGTCCGATGAAAGAGCTGGGGGACACCCTGTACCAGTTCCGCTACCCCTACATCCTCGATTCGAGCCGCAGCGAGCGCGTTCTCGGCCTCGAGCCCACCCCGCTCGCCGACGGCACAGCCGCCACGATCGCGTGGTGGAAGGCAGACAAGCCCGCCGTATCGGTGTGACCGACGCGGGATAGAGTCCCGTCGGTGAACGACGCCTCCTTTCGTACCCGCCTACGTGAGTCCCCGGGCGTCGGCAAGCTCACCACCGTTCGTTTCGCCGGCCAGTTCGGTGATGGATTGTTCCAAGCCGCATTGAGCGGTGCCATCCTGTTCAATCCCGAACGCGCCACCAACCCCGCCGAGATCGCCGCCGGTTTCGCTGTTCTGCTCGTGCCCTACTCTTTGGTGGGCCCGTTCGCAGGTGCGCTGTTGGACCGCTGGGATCGTCGATCGGTTCTGTTGTGGGCCAATATCGTTCGCATCGTTCTCATCACCGCTACCGCCGGGCTTCTGTGTGCCGGGGTCGACGCCACGCCGCTGCTGCTGTTGGCTCTGGCCACCGTCGGGCTCAGTCGGTTCGTCCTGGCGGGCGCGTCGGCATCCTTGCCGCATGTGGTGCGGCAATCGTGGCTGGTGCCGATGAACTCGGTACTCGCCACCGTCGGCTCCGGTTTCGCGGCGGCCGGTGCGGGACTGGCGGTCGCAGTGATCGGTGCCGTCGGAGCGGGGGACTTCGGTTCGGGTGTCGCCGTGGGGCTGGCCGCGACCGGCTCGGTGGTCGGTGCTGTTGCGGCCGGACGGTTCGCGCCGCGGTCTCTCGGTCCCGATACGGACGATCGGCCCGGCAACCCGCTGAAAGATGTTGCCGCCGGCCTGAAATCGGGTGCCCTCGCGGTGTGGCGGTCGCCGGGCGTGACCACCGCGATGATCGGCATCGGGGCACACCGCATCGTGTTCGGCATCAACACCCTCATCATGGTGCTGGTGCTGCGGGAGAGCACGCAGAGTTCCCTGCCCGGCGGCCTCGCCGGCTTCGGCATTGCCGTCGGAGCCACGGCCACCGGAATGTTCCTCGCCGCCGTCATCGCCCCGTTCGCCGTCCCGCGGTTCGGCCGCACCCGCACCATCGCCACGGCCCTCGTCCTGGCCATCGCCGCTCAGGTCGGTGCCGTCTCCGGCCTCACCCAGACCAGTCTGCTGCTCGGAGCTTTTCTCCTCGGGATCGCCGGGCAGACCGTCAAACTCAGTGGGGACGCCGCCATGCAGATCGAGATCGACGACGCGCATCGCGGACGAGTCTTCGCGTTGCAGGACACCGTGTTCAACGTCGCGTTCGTCGGCGCCCTCGCCGCGGCCGCATTCGCCGTCGGCCCCGACGCCACGGAGCTGAGCCAGGATCCCACTGCGCACGCGCTGGTGTTCGTCGGAGCAGGGATCTACGCCGTCGGCTTCGTCGCAGCGATACTCAACACGAGGCGCGCACCGCGCTGACGTGGTGTATCTTGCCGTATCGGACCGCTAGGTTTCGTCGGACAACACGGGGGCACCGCATGCATGGCCGCACGACGTCGCTCGGCTGCATCATCGCGGTTGCCGCAGGTACAGCCGTTCTTGCCGCACCCCCCGCGTACGCGGCGCCGCCACCGCCGGTGAATTCCTGTGGAGAAACCGGATTCGACCCCAAGGACTACCCACCAGAGCCCATCGGGGCCGGCAATCCGCCGCAGCTGCCGCCGTTGCCGGATCGTGTGGTGATCCCCGTGCCGTATCCGTCGATCGAACTCGTGCCGGTGCCCGACCCGCCGCCGAACAACACCCGTGTCCAGGCCGAGCCGTCGGCCGACCCGTGCGCGGACCCCTGCCCCGACCTCACCGACGCCAGGGAGTCGCCCACCACCGGCTCTGCAGACCATCTGCCGTTCCCTCGCATCGAGATCGACCCGCAGCCCGAGACCATTCCCATCCCGATTCCCGGCCCCGGTGGTACTCCGGGAACCCCGCCGCCCGCACCCGCCGTCAACGCGGCGGAGTCCGGGCCGACGACGGTACCGCCGGTGGCACCGACCGTCGGACACGTCGAGGTGGTCTCGCAGCTGACCGGACCGGGATCGGAGAACCGCACCGACAAGCGCTGGCAGGTCGACGGCACCGACCTCGGCATCATGTGGGAGAGCAAACCGGGCGAGGTCGCCGTCGTTTTCGGCGATTCCTTCGGCAAGGGTTGGGAATTCGGTGTGGTCGGCGGGGACGATTGGCGGTCGAACGTACTGGGACACAGCACCGACACCGACCTGTCCGACGGTATGACCCTGGACTCGATGGTGCAGGATTCCCGTTGTCACGCAGCCGAACTCCTGCCCTCGCGCAAGATCAAGAATTGGGAGACCACGGTCATCCCCACGTCCGGGTTCGCGATCGACGATCGGCAGTACATGTCGTACATGTCCATCCGGCGGTGGAGCACGATCCCCGACATGTGGTGGACCAACTACGGCGGCATCGCCTATTCCGACGACAACGGTTCCACCTGGGTCAAGGACGAATATGCCAAGTGGGACAACGTCTTCGGGTTCTCCAAGTTCCAGGTGTCGACGATGGTCCCGGCGGGGGAGTACGTGTACATGTTCGGCACCGTCAACGGTCGCGCCGGCCAGGTCGGCCTGGCACGCGTCCCGAAAGCGGACGTACTGAACAAGACCGCCTACCAGTACTGGGTGAACGGCACCTGGGCTCCCGTCGGATCGAACGAGGCCACCCCCATCGCCGACGGTATGGCCGGGGAACTGTCGGTCCATCACGACGAGGCCCGAGACCTCTGGCAGATGACGTATCTGGATCCGTTGCGCGGCGATATCGTTCTGCGCGAAGCGAATTCACCGCAGGGCCAGTGGACCGCCCCGAGCACCCTGATCGATACCGCCGAGTACCCCAAGACCTACGGCGGCTTCATTCATCCGTGGTCCACGGCGAACGAGCTGTACTTCACCGTCTCGGAGTGGGACAGCTACAACGTCTATCTCGTCAAGGCCGAGCTTCGCTCGTCGTGAGTGGAAACTCGTAGTGGGCTACGAAGTTTCGCGCACGTGCGCGGGACGCGCTACTGCGTCGGCCACCACTCGAGCAGCGCCGCTTCGGCGTCCTCACGTGAGAGTGGTCCTCGATCGAGGCGCAGTTCCTTCAGGTATTTCCACGCCTTGCCCACGTCGGGACCGGCGGGGATACCGAGCAGCTCCATGATCGCGTTGCCGTCGAGGTCGGGACGAACCCGCGCCAAGTCCTCTTGCTCGGCGATGCGGGCGATGCGCTCTTCGAGATCGTCGTAGGTGGCTTGCAGGGCAGCCGCTCGACGCTTGTTCCTGGTGGTCGAATCGGCTCGAACCAGCTTGTGCAACTTGGGCAGTAGCTCGCCGGCATCGGTGGCGTAGCGACGCACCGCCGAGTCGGTCCACTGACCCTTGCCGTATCCGTGGAATCGCAGATGCAGGAACACCAGATGCGAGACGTCCTCGATCATCTTCTTCGAATACTTCAACGCGCGCATACGCTTTCGCACCATCTTGGCCCCGACGACCTCGTGGTGGTGAAAGCTGACGCCGCCGCCGGGCTCGTTACGTTTGGTGTCGGGCTTGCCGATGTCGTGCAGCAGTGCGGCCCAACGCAATACGAGATCGGGGTCGCCGTCCTCGAGATCGATGGCCTGCTTCAGAACCGTCAACGAATGCCAGTACACGTCCTTGTGCTGATGATGCTCGTCGATTTCGAGCTTCATGTTCGGCACCTCGGGAATGATCCGCTGAGCCAGACCGGTCTCGCACATCACGTCGATGCCCTCGATCGGGTGGGCACCGAGAATGAGCTTGTCCAGCTCCACCTGAATGCGCTCGGCGGTGATGCGGTCGATCTGATCGGCCATGTCGACGATGGCGCTGTGCACCCGCGGCAGCAACGAGAAACCGAGTTGCGACACGAAACGGGCCGCGCGCAGCATCCGCAGCGGATCGTCACCGAACGACGTTTCCGGTGCCGACGGGGTGTCGAGAACGCCCTCGAGCAATGCGTCCATGCCGCCGAGCGGATCGACGAACTCCTGCACGCCGTCCGCACCCAACCGCACGGCCATGGCGTTGACGGTGAAATCGCGTCGAACGAGATCTTCTTCGAGGCTGCTGCCGTACTGCACCTCGGGGTTACGCGAGACCTGGTCGTACGAATCGGTGCGGAACGTCGTGATCTCGATCTGCTGGCCGTCCTTGGCCGCACTGATCGTTCCGAACGCGATGCCCGTATCCCACTGATGGTCCGCCCACCCGGACAGCAGCGTCTGAACGACCTCCGGCCTGGCGTCGGTGGTGAAATCCAGATCGGTTCCCAAACGACCGAGAACCGCGTCCCGAACGGACCCTCCGACGAGGTAGAGCTCGTGGCCCGCGGCGGCGAACAACGCGCCCAGCGGGGTCAATACCGGCGCGAGTTCACGCAACGTCACCGCAGCTGCAGCCAGCAACCTTTCCCGGCGCGCATCGGCGTGCTCGGGGGAAACGGAAGACAGGGACTGATCGGCCACGGTGGAAGAGCCTACTGGCGCAGTACCGACCGGATCGTCTCGGCCATCGGCCACGGTGCGGCAAGCCGGGGCGGGGCGCCGAGGCAACTAGTATGGATCGGGTGTCTGCTGCCGAACGTGCGAACAGGAGCCGCCGCAACCCGCGGCGGCGTCAAGCACGCGCCGACACCGAAGCACCCAAGCTGCGGACCGTCCGAGAAACCTCTGCCGGAGGCCTGGTGGTCGACGGCCTCGACGGCCCGCCTGCCACCCGCTGCGCAGCCCTGATCGGCCGCACCGACCGGCGCGGACGCCTGCTCTGGTCCCTGCCCAAAGGACACATCGAGCAGGGCGAAACCGCCGAGCAGACGGCCATGCGCGAGGTCGCCGAGGAGACCGGCATCCGCGGCACCGTGCTGGCGTCGCTGGGAAGCATCGACTACTGGTTCGTCACCGAAGGCCGCCGAGTCCACAAGACCGTTCACCACTATCTCCTCCGCTTCCTGGGCGGTGAACTGTCCGACGAGGATCTCGAGGTCACCGAAGTCGCCTGGGTACCGCTGAGCGAACTGCCGTCCCGACTCGCCTACGCCGACGAACGCAAACTCGCCGCCATCGCCACCCGACTCATCGAGGACATGAACGGCGAGCAGACAACCGGCGGCGACACGAACGCACCCACGCCCGGCGGGAAGTGATCGTGCGGGCCCGGAAGGTCGCTGCCGCCGCATTGACCTCGTTTTTCCTCGCTGCAGCGCCGGCCGTCGGCACCGCAGCACTGGGACCCCAACAGCTCCCTACTGCCGCGGCGCAGCCAGATTCCGCCGGAGACACCAGCGGTACGACCAGCGCCGTTCCCGATACCCCGATGACGCAGGCCGGCGATCCGTTCCTGACGCTGAGCATCGATACGGTCGCACCCTCGACGGTCACCACCAGCAGCGATCCGTTCGTCACGGTTCGCGCGACGGTGAAGAACACCGGCGATCGACGCGTCGACGACGTCAGCGTTCGCCTACAGGGTGCGGCGGCCATCGACACGACGTCCGGTCTGCGGACCTCGCTCACCCTCGACCAGGAAAGATTCGACCGCGTCGGGACTTTCGTCACGGTCGCGGAGTCGCTGGAGAAGGACCAGAGCCGCCAGTTCGATCTGTCGATGCAGCTACGAAGCAGTACCGAGCCCTCCCTCGGGATCGACGCTCCCGGCGTTTACCCCCTACTTCTCAACGTCAACGGCACCCCCGAGTACGGCGGGACGGCTCGACTCGACGACGCCCGCTTCCTGCTACCCGTCGTCGGACTGCCGCGGAATCCCGGTCAGCTCGACCCCGCAGCGCCCGACGCGATGCCGCTACCCCCCAACACCCGGAACCCCGTTGCAATGACGGTGTTGTGGCCACTCGCCGACATTCCCCGTCTCGCGGCCGGAATCCCCGGTTCCATCGACGATCGAGTGCGCTTGATCGACGACGACCTGGCGACTGAGCTCGCCGCTGGTGGTCGGCTCGACACCCTGCTCAAAGCCCTGGAATTCGCGACGCAGCCCGGTCTCGATCCCGACGGCAAATTGGCGTCGAGCCTGTGTATCGGCATCGATCCCGACCTGCTGGTCACCGTCTCGAACATGACCCGCGGCTACCTCGTCGTCGACAACCCGGCCGATCCGGCCAGCTCCGCGCGGGAGGGCTCCGGCAGCGGGGCCGCAGCCCAGTGGTTGACGCGGCTCGAGGCACTGGCGTCGAACACGTGCGTGACGGCTCTACCGTTCGCTCAGGCCGACCTCGCCGCCGTCGCCGACATCGGCGATTCCTCGCTGCTCAGCAGTGCTGTCGCCGCCCCGGCCGACATCGTCGACGGCATCCTCGGCATCAGCTCGTTACGCGGTTTCACCTGGAGTGCCACCGGCGGCGTCGACGCGGGGGCTGCGGACGCGCTGAGATCGTCGGGAACCGGGACCGTCCTCGTAGCAGACAACAGCATCAGCCCACCCACGTCGTCGCCGACGTCTCTGCTGGTGTCCACCGATACCGCGCCGACCGCCGCGGATCCGACCGGCACCTTGGCCGCCACCCACTACGACTCGGCGACTGCAGCCGCACTGGCCGGCGTCGGGACGACCCCGTCGACCCCGGCCTTGACCCCGGCGAATCAACGCTTCGACCTGGGCACCGACTCTCGTACCGCACGGCTGCAGGACGCCCTCGGCGCCGTCAATTTCCACGCCCTCGTCGGTGCCGATCGCCCCGGCCGCACGGTGACCGTCGCACCGCCGCAGTACTGGACCGCGGGAGGAGACGAACCGTCAGCAATCCTGTCGACGGTGTCCTCGCTGTTGCGTTCGGGCCTGGCGACGCCTCGTCCGCTGCCCGGCCTGATCACCGAGCCCCCCACCGGAATCCCGGTGACCAGCATCGATGTGCCGACCGATCTCGATGCGTCCGCCATCGACACGGTGCGAACACAGAGCGCACGGGTGGACACCCTGGCGCAGTCACTGGTCGAGGATCCCCAGTCCGCGCTGACTCCGCGCCTGTACACCGCCCCGCTGCGGGAGGACATGCTCCGCGCCCTGTCGACCGCGGGTCGTGCCAGCGCCGAGGGCGAGGACGCCGCGGCCATGGCACGCACCCGTCTCACCGCGACCCGCGTCGGACTCGACACCGTCTACGGATCGGTGACCGTGCTGGCCCCGGGCGGCGTCTACACACTCGCCTCCGAGCAGAGTCCGCTGCTGCTCGTGGCCCGCAACGACCTACCGGTGCCGGTCAACGTGCTCCTCCGAGTAGACGCACCACCGGAGATGACGATCAGCGACGTCGGTGTGACCCAACTTCCGGCGCGCGGATCGCGAACCATCACCGTGCCCGCCGAGGTGGACGACAAACGCAATCTGTCGGTCGACTTCTCCGTCACCACCCTCGACGGCACCCGGCTCGGCGAGGTATCGACGGTGTCGGTTCGATCGAACGCATACGGTCAAGCTCTCGCGATAATTACCGCCTGCGCCGGCGCGCTCCTACTGTTGCTTGCAGGCCGACGACTCTGGCACCGATTCCGAGGACAACCCGACCCGGCCGACGAAGGGTACGAGAGACCATGACAGGCAATGTGCCGTACGACGGCGACCTGCCCCGGTCACGCATGCCCGCAGCGCAGGTGTTCCGGCGCACGACGCCCCCACGCCCCGCCCCCTGGGAGCGACAACCGCGACCCGAGATGCGTTCCTATCCGGCGCCGCCCCCGCTCGACGGTCAACCGGCAGCGGACGACTCCGCAACTCAGCTCATCCCACGGTTCCGGGACGAGGACTACCCACCCGCCGCGCCGTCGGGAAACATCCCTCCGCCGCAGACACCACCGGGCGGCAACGAGTCACCACCGCAGCCCGAACCCAGACCTCAGAAGTCGTTGCTGGCCGCGTCGGGTTCGATCGCCGTTGCGACCCTCGTCAGCCGGATCACCGGATTCGCCAAGCAAGTAGCCATGACGGCCACCCTGGGTGCCGGCCTGGCCAGTGCGTTCACCGTCTCGACGATTCTCCCGAACATGATCTCCGAGCTGGTGCTCGGTGCCGTCCTCGGAGCGATCGTCGTTCCTGTCCTGGTACGCGCAGAACAAGAGGACGCCGACGGCGGACGTGACTTCGTCCGACGCCTGTTCACCATCGCGGTCGCGCTGCTCGGCACCGTGGCGTTGGCCGCAACCATCGCTGCGCCGCTGCTGGCGCGTCTGATGCTCAACGGTGATCCGAAGGTCAACGAGGACCTGACCATTGCCTTCACCTATCTGGTGTTGCCGGCGCTGATGTTCTACGGGCTCTCCGGCTTGCTCACGGCGGTGCTCAACACCCGACAGAACTTCAAACCCGGTGCGTGGGCCCCGGTGTTCAACAACCTCGTGGTTCTTGCGGTGTTCGGCATCTACTTCCTGATGCCGGGTGAGATCACCGTCAACCCGGTCGACATGACGAACCCGCAGCTGTTGATCATCGGCCTCGGCGTCACCACCGGTGTCATCACGCAGGTACTGGCGCTGATCCCTGCGCTTCGCCGCGAGAAGATCGACCTGCGCCCACTCTGGGGGTTCGACGCGCGCCTGAAAAAGTTCGGCGCGATGGCGGCCGCAATCGTGCTCTACGTCGTCATCAGTCAGATCGGTCTGATCGTCGCCACCAACATCTCGTCGGGAGCCGACGACGCGAGCCCCACGATCTATTCCCAGGCCTGGATCGTGCTGCAGTTGCCGTACGGCATTCTCGGCGTCACGGTTCTGACGGCGATCATGCCCCGACTCAGTCGTAATGCCGCCAACGGTGACACGCCCTCGGTCGTCGACGATCTCTCCGTCGCCACTCGGCTGACGATGGTCGCGATGGTCCCGATCGTCGTGTTCCTGACGTTCGCGGGGCCGTGGGTGGGCGAGGCGCTGTACGGGTTCGGCAAGTTTGCGCCCGACGCCAACCGGCTGGGTGAGGCCGTGAGCTGGTCGGCGTTCTCCCTTATCCCGTACGCGCTGGTCCTGATCCACCTGCGCGTGTTCTACGCCCGCGAGCAGGCCTGGACGCCCACCTGGATCGTCCTCGGCATCACCGCCGTCAAGATCGGCCTGTCGTTGCTCGCCCCGATCGTCGCAACCGATCCGGAACAAGTGGTACTGCTCCTCGGCACCGCGACCGGCCTCGGCTACACCGCAGGTGCCGTCATCGGCGGATACCTGCTGCACAAGAGCCTCGGCAACCTGCGGATGGCCAACGTCGGGAAGACTGTCTGGCTGGTTCTCATCGCCTCGCTGGCCGGCGGCGCAGCCATGCTCGCCATCGACCGGATCGTCGGATTCGACGCCATGGCGAACGGCTGGATCGGCAACTTCGTGCGCGTCGCGATGGACGCCGTCATCATGCTCGGCATCACGTTCTCCATCCTGTGGTTCGGCAAGATTCCCGAAGTACTGGCCGTCACCGTCGCGTTGAGCCGGCTCGTCCGCCGGGTCCTCGGACGGTCGGCCCCGCCCGAGCCTGTGACGTCCGGTTCGGTGCCGGATCCGGCTGCCGCGGAAACCAGCGTGATTCCGGTTATTCGAACCGAGCCCACATGGGACACTGCGCGGGATCGACTCCCGTACCCTGGTCAACGGCACCCGGGGGCAGACGCCCCTGCAGGTCGACCGCTTGTAGAACAACACGGGGCATATTCGCCTGAAGGAGTAACAGTGACCGACGACGATGTTGCTGGGGGGCCGGCACAGTCTCCAGCAAACGAAGCCGACCGAACGAGCGGCGGAGTCGAAGTCGACACCCAGGACCGCACCGAGCCCGTGAAGGCCGAGTCTGCTGCGTCGTCGAAAACACCCGAGTCGAAAACACCCGAGTCGAAGACAGCGGACTCGAAAGCACCTGATTCTTCGGAGAAGCCGAGCACACCCAGCACGCCTGAGTCGGCGGCAGCGTCGAGTGCCGAGGCCACCGAGAAGAAGGAAACCACAGCGTCCGCTCCCAAGGATCAGACGATCGCGATCTCCAAGGCAGCGCTGGCCGCCAAGCCGTCGGACAAGACCGTCTCCATCTCGAAGGCGAAGCTGCCGGTCGACGACGCGAGCAAGGCCGAGCCGAAGACCGACAGCACGCCGGTGGACGCGACGAAGAAATCGGCGGCAGTCGACAAACCAGTAGCACCGAAGCCGACGACGGACAAAGCTGCCGAAAAACCAGCCGAGGACCAGTCCACCGCGGACGCCCCCGGGCGCACCCTTCGCGGACCGACACTGATTCCCGGTGCTTCGGTGGCCGGCGGACGCTACCGCCTGTTGGCACCGCACGGTGGAGCTCGCGGGCTGAAGTTCTGGCAGGCCCACGACGTCAAGCTCGACCGCGAGGTCGCGTTGACGTTCGTCGACGCCGATCAGCAGTCCACGGCGTCACCCAACGACCGCACTCAGGGCCCGCAGGCAATCCTGTCCCGGACGCTGCGCCTCGGTCGGATCAACTCTCCCGGCCTCGCCCGGGTGCTCGACGTGGTGCGCGGTAGCTCCGGCGGCATCGTCGTCGCCGAGTGGACTCCCGGTCGCTCGCTGCGCGAGATGGCCGATACGGTTCCTGCCCCCACCGGCGCCGCCCGTGCGATCAAGGTCCTGGCCGCCGCGGCCGAGGCTGCGCACCGAAGCGGCGGCGCACTGTCGATCGACCACCCCGATCGCGTACGCATCAGTACCAGCGGCAACGCCGTCCTGGCGTTTCCCGCGACTCTGGCGGACGCCGACTCCAGTTCGGACGTCCGTGGTCTCGGTGCCATGCTCTACGCCCTGATCACTGCACGCTGGCCGTTGTCGGACACCACCGGAGAAGCCGTCGTTCCCGGTGACGCGGCATCCCTGCGCAGCGTCGGCGGCATGCGTCCGGCCGATCGGGACGACAAGGGTGCGCCGCGCGAGCCTCGCGAAATTCGCCCCGACGTTCCGTTCGAGATCTCTGCCGTCGCGGTACGAGCGCTCGAGCAGAACAGTGGCATTCGCACCGCCGCGACGGTGCAGCACGTTCTCGATCAGGCCGCGGTGGTCAACGACAAGACCGACCTGATGCCGGCACTGCGACTGGGCCAGCGTGCCCCGGGAGCCAGCGGTCACTCGCTCGCAGACCCGGAAGAGCTGGCCGCCGAGAAGGCGAAGTCGACGCGAACCAACATCGCCATCGCCGTTCTCGGCGCTCTGACGGTGCTGATTCTGGCGTTCGCCGGCTACTGGTTGTTCACCTCTATCGCGGGCGACAACACCGATGCACCGCTGGACAGCCAGGAGTTCGGGCTGACGACCCCGGCTGCCGCACCGCCGGCCGGCGACACCGCTGCGCCCCCGGCGCCGACGGGTGGACCCGTCGCGATGAGCGATGTCAGCGTCTTCTCGCCGCAGGGTTCTGCAGACAACCCGGGCACGGCATCGAACGTGATCGACAACAACCCCAGCACGGCCTGGACCACCGACTCCTACTTCCAGCAGTTCCCGGCGCTGAAGAACGGTGTCGGACTGCTCGTCACCATCCCGTCGTCGACGTTGAAGAACGCGTGGATCGAATCGACGTCGCCGGGAACGGTCGTCGAGATCAGGTCCGCTCCCAACGATTCCCCGAGCCTCGGCGACACCACGCTCCTCGGTGAAGCCACTCTGCAGAACGGCCGCACCGATATCGCACTCGACGGCACCGAACCCACCGGCAACGTCCTGGTGTGGATCACCACCCTCGGAGAGCAGGGTGGCCGCATCGCTACCTCGATCTCCGGGATCGGTTTCGACACGTAAAACCGGCGATACAGAGGCAAATCGCGTTCGTTTCGTACTTCGCGGTATCGATGGCCTAGGCTCCCCCCAATGCGTTAACACGGGGGGAGCCGTTTTCGTATGACCGAACGTATCGATTCGGCGCTGGGGGAGCGCACGGATGCGGAATTGTTGGCTGCTCATGCAGCCGGTGAGCCCACCGCATTCGCCACGTTGATCCATCGCCATCAGGAACACCTGTGGCTCACGGCACGCCGCACGAGCTACACACCCGAGGACGCATCCGACGCGTTGCAGGAGGCGTTGCTCTCCGCGCATCGAACGGCCGGGTCGTTTCGCGCGGACGCTGCAGTCCGCAGTTGGTTGCACAAGATCGTCGTCAACGCGTGCCTCGATCGCATTCGCCGAAACAAGGCACGTCCGTCGGTTCCGTTGAGCGAGAACGAGAGTCACGAACCGGTGTCGCCTCGGGACCGAATCTCCGAATCCGAGACCAGCATCCTCGTCCGACAGGCCCTGATGACGCTGCCGCCCGACCAGCGAGCGGCGGTGGTCGTCGTGGACATGGAGGGCTACTCGGTGGCCGACGCCGCAGCGTTGCTGGGGGTTCCCACCGGTACCGTGAAGAGTCGATGCGCTCGCGGCAGACTCAAGTTGTCGACGCAGCTCGCATACCTCAAGGACGCAGGGAACCGAATCTAGACCCCTCGCGTCTAAACCGTGTGAGAGGGAAAGAAGACTCGGCGAAGGGAGGCAGGAACGTGTCGTCGAACACCGACGCTCTACCCGGTGCCCCGTTCTCACCCGAGTTGCTGGCCGATCTGCATGCAGATGCGCTACCCGAGGATGTCAGCAGTCGGCTGTGGCCGTTGGTGCGTGCCGACGCCGAGGCGATGCGAATCCTGGCGACACTGGACACCGTCACCGCTCGGCTGCACGAGTTGGGCGAGGATCCGAACGGCACGATGCCCGTTCCCGCCGACGTCGCCCGGCAGATCGATCGCACCCTCGAGACCCTGGCCGACACAGAGTCGGCGGACCGTACCGCCGATGTCCTTCCGCTTCGCAGACCTCCACGTAGCGCGCGTACACGCCGGCACGTGATCGTCGGAATTGCCGCTGCTGCAGCACTTCTCGCGGGTGGTTCGGTCACCTTCGCCGCCGTTCTGCACAGCCCGGGCACGTCGGATCCCGTCGTAGCCGAGCCGGGGACCACGCCACCCGACTCGTCCCTCGTTCTCGATTCCACCGATCTCGACTCGAACGTCGCGTTCACCGTCATCGGTAAACGAGACCCCGGCAGCCTGTCGGATCCGGCAGACCTGGCCGCGTGTCTCGACGCCAACGGCGTGGACCCCGCCGCCACCGTTCTCGGATCCAGTCAGGTTCGAATCGAAGGCCGACAGGGAACTCTCCTCGTCCTCGCCGGGGCCGGGCCGGCGCAGTTCATCGCTCTGGCAGTAGGCAACGATTGCCGCGGCGGCAATCCCGATGTCCTCACGCGTCGCGATATCGGCTGACACATCTCTCACCGGGGAACAACTGCCTCTAGGGTGGTGTTGACCAGATGTACGTCGATACGCAGTGCTCAGTGCACTTTCGCGTCGACGCCAAGAACACGCCGCACAAGATCGGAAGGTCTGCATTGAGTACCCCCAAGGTTCACGATCTCATCATCGTCGGTTCGGGACCGGCCGGTTATACCGCCGGTGTCTACGCGGCCCGCGCAGAGCTGGAGCCGATCCTGTTCGAGGGAACCCAGTTCGGTGGAGCACTCATGACGACCACCGAGGTCGAGAACTTCCCCGGGTTCCGTGAGGGCATCATGGGCCCCGATCTGATGGAGCAGATGCGCGAGCAGGCGAAGCGATTCGGTGCCGACATCCGCACCGAGGACGTCGAGGAGCTCGACCTCACCGGTCCGATCAAGACCGTCTCCGCAGGCGGCGAGACCTTCCAGGCTCGCGCAGTGATCCTGGCCATGGGTGCAGCAGCGCGATACCTGTCGATCCCGGGCGAGGAGAAGCTGCTCGGACGCGGTGTCAGCGCCTGCGCCACCTGCGACGGCTTCTTCTTCCGCGACCAGGACATTGCCGTCATCGGTGGCGGTGACTCGGCGATGGAGGAAGCCACCTTCCTCACCCGGTTCGCTCGTAGCGTGACGATCGTGCACCGGCGTAGCGAGTTCCGCGCGTCGCGCATCATGCTCGAGCGCGCCAAGAACAACGACAAGATTCGCTTCCTCACCGACACCAAGGTTCTCGAAGTCCTCGGCGACACGAGCGTGACCGGTATCTCGCTCGAGCACGCCCAGACCGGAGAGAAGACGACTCTCGATGTCACCGGGATGTTCGTCGCCATCGGCCACGATCCCCGCAACGAACTGGTCAAGGGTCAGGTCGATCTCGACGACGCCGGCTACGTCAAGGTCGCATCGCCCACGTCGGCCACCTCGGTCGAAGGCGTGTTCGCTGCAGGCGACCTCGTCGATCACGTCTACCAGCAGGCCATCACCGCTGCGGGTACCGGCTGCACCGCATCCATCGACGCCGAGCGTTGGCTGGCCGAGCAGGGCGACATCACCACCAACACACTCGAGCACGCCGATCAGCCGGTCGACGCCGTCAACGCCTGACCGGTAGCCCCACCACCTGTTTGCAGACCCACACCGAGGAGATTCACATGTCCGACGACAAGAGCACAGTCACCATCACCGACGCGTCGTTCGTCGACGACGTTCTGACCAGCGAGAAGCCCGTTCTGGTCGACTTCTGGGCCACCTGGTGCGGCCCGTGCAAGATGGTTGCTCCCGTGCTCGAGGAGATCGCTGCCGAACACAAGGACAAGCTGACCATCGCCAAGCTCGACATCGACGCCAACCCGCAGGCGGCTCGGGACTTCAAGGTCATGTCCATCCCGACGCTGATCCTGTTCCAGGGTGGCAAGCCGGTCAAGCAGATCGTCGGCGCAAAGGGCAAGGCCGCGCTGCTCAAGGACCTCGAAGGCGTTATCTGACTCACCCACGCTTGGTGTGGATTGCCGCAGAAGCCTGTCTTTCTGCGACAATCATCTGATGTGCCGATGCTTGCGTCGGCACATCAGCGCATCGAAGTGCGTGTAGACCGTCAGGACGATCGAGAGGGTTTTTCCAGGATGCAGGAGCTCAGTCACGGCGATTCCGGACCCGCCGTCGCCGAGGTCCGCGGCACTCTCTCGGCACTCGGTTTCCTCCACGAGGCCGTGGTTCCGCCCGGCCCGATGGACGACGGCCACTGGACGGCCCCGGGATCGGTGTTCGACCGGGCCCTCGACGGTGCCGTGCGCGCGTTCCAGCAGCATCGCGGCTTACTGGTCGACGGTGTCGTCGGACCGGCCACGTACCGCGCCCTCAAAGAAGCGTCCTACCACCTCGGTGCCCGCACGCTGATCTACCAGCTGTCCGCTCCGCTGTACGGCGACGACGTCGCTACCCTGCAGACACGCCTGCAGGACCTCGGTTTCTACAACGAGCGCGTCGACGGCTTCTTCGGTCCGAAGACGCACGAGGGCCTGTCGTCTTTTCAACGCGAGATCGGTCTGGCACCCGACGGTATCTGTGGTCCGGCGACACTGCGTTCGCTCGACCTCCTCGGAACCCGCGTCACCGGTGGATCGCCCCACGCGATGAGCGAAGAAGAACTCGTACGCAAATCCGGCCCACAGTTGACGGGTAAGCGAATCGTCATCGACCCCGATCTCGGTGGTGCCGACACCGGCCGCATCGTCGACGGCACATTCGGACGCGTCTCCGAATCGGAAATTCTGTGGGATCTGGCCAGTCGTCTCGAAGGCCGAATGGCGGCGACCGGAATGGAAACGTTCCTCTCTCGTGCACGGGGCACCAACCCGTCGGTGGCCGACCGCGCAGAGACCGCCAACGCCTGGGGCGCAGATCTGATGATCTCGCTGCGCTGCGCATCGAGCACCAGTCCTGTGGCCAATGGAGTGGCCAGCTTCCACTTCGGTAACTCGCACGGATCCACCTCGATGATCGGCCAGGTCCTCACCAGCTACGTGCAACGCGAAATCGTCGCTCGCACACCACTTCTCGATTGCCGCAGTCACGGCCGCACGTGGGATCTGTTGCGGCTCACCAACATGCCGACCATCCAGATAGACCTCGGCTACCTCACCAACGAATCCGACGTCGAAGTACTGAGCGATCCGCGATTCCGCGACATCATTGCCGAAGCAATCCTGATCGCCGTCAAGCGGTTGTACCTCCTGGGTCAGGACGACCAACCGACCGGCACGTTCACGTTCGCTGAACTACTGGCCGAGGAACTCGCCGCCGCCGACCGTCCCTGATCGACGGCGCCCCCGCGCCACCGGTCGGAGCCCGTCGTTCAGCGAGCTCCGACCGTCGACTTCTGTTCGATGTCGACCACCGAGATACTCGCCGCCACCAGCAATTGCTCGAGCGCTGATTCGACGTCCTGCTTCCACCCGTGATCGCGATCCAATTCGAGGCGGAGTCTCGGGAACCTGTGATGCGGCGCCACCACCTCGAAGCCGACCTTCTCCAGAAAGTCGGCGTCGATCATGCATGTCGCAGCCGAGCACGTCGCATGTGCCGTCGCGTTGGGAATTGCCGGCGACGCGTCGTCCGCATTGTGGCGAATGCCGAAGGCCTCCAAGGCACGAACACCACGATTGACAAGATCGCCGACCACGGCCTGAATCAGGGTTGCCGAATGCAGATTCGCATCGGCCGGGGAATCGATACGAAGCTGGGTCAGTAGGACCGCGTCGGGACTGACGGGCGAAGTAGGGAAGGTCGACGCCCGAGGAACTGCGCGGGGCGGGCAGTACAGCGCACACCCGATCGTGTCGCCGTCCACGGACAACAGCTGTCCGCACGATCCCCACTCGAGCATGATCGTCGACAGCCACACCTCGTTCTCGAATTCGAGGTCCACTGCCGCGCCGTCGGACGTGGGATCGAGGACCCAGAAGCTACACCGCCGAGAATGTGCCGGCAGATGTTCGAACGAGCCGAGGGTCACTCCGGTCACCATCGCCGACACCGCGTACCTCAGCCTCCGTGCAGTCGTTCCACCGCTCGATTCTCGGTGGGGAGCCGATTCTCTCCTCGACCAGGATAGGCGACGGGGTCGCGCTACCTGGTGATCGGGGAAGATCCTCGAAACCTAATGCATCACAATAGTTTTCGATCCATCTTGCCGTTTTCGGGACCACTCGTCGTCGATATACGTCACAGTGACGTTACGCCCTGGTATGACTGGTCCTGAAAAAACGCGGCTACTTTTTCTTCTGAGCTTCCATCATCTCGACGATTCTCTGAAGGTCGTCGACCGACCCGAATTCGACGACGATCTTGCCCTTTCGCTTACCCAGACTCACTGTCACCCTCGTATCGAACGAATCCGAGAGGCGATCGGCCACATCCTGAAGGCCCGGCATCTGGATCGGCTTGCGCTTCGCCGCCGGTTCGGGGGACTTACCGTCCTCGCGATTGGCGAGAGTGACGGCTTCTTCCGTCGCTCGAACCGAGAGACCCTCGGCCACGATGCGCGCAGCCAGCGATTCCTGTGCATCCGATCCCGCGTCCAATGACAGCAGTGCGCGTGCATGTCCCGCCGACAGAACACCGGCTGCGACACGTCTCTGTACCGGAATCGGCAGCTTCAGCAGACGGATCATGTTGGTCACGACGGGGCGTGAGCGTCCGATCTTTGCCGCGAGCTCCTCGTGCGTGACATCGAATTCCTCGAGCAGCTGCTGATATGCGGCCGCCTCTTCGAGAGGATTGAGCTGTACGCGATGGATGTTTTCGAGCAGTGCGTCGCGCAGCATTGCGTCGTCTGCGGTTTCCCGGACGATCGCGGGGATCTTCTCCAGGCCCGCTTCCTGGCTCGCGCGCCACCGCCGCTCGCCCATGACGAGTTGATACTTGGCATCTCCTGCAGCTGCAGAACCGGATACGAGACGCACCACGATCGGCTGCATGAGGCCGAATTCGCGAATCGAGTGCACCAATTCGGCAAGGGATTCGTCGTCGAAGACGTGCCTCGGCTGCTTGGGATTCGCCTCGATTCGGTCCGGCGAGATCTCCCGATACACGGCACCGACAGGGGAGAGGTCGTCCCCGTTCAGCACCGGCGGCGTCGGAGTAGGCGCCGTTGCGGTCTCTGTGGTGTCGTCGGACGCCGTTGCCCGCTTGGGCTTCGTCGACGTGTCCGGCTTGTCCTTCGCGTTGCGGTCGGCACCGATGATGACGTCGGCTGCTGCATTACCGAGGCGCGGTCCGGCATCGGGGCCCGTGGGGATGAGCGACGCGAGTCCGCGCCCCAGACCGCCCTTACGTGCTTGACTCATGTCCTACTTCTTTCGTGCGTCGATGCCGGCCGAGCGAGCAGCGAGCTCTCGTCCGGCGTCCAGGTAACTCATTGCTCCACGCGAACCGGGGTCGTAATCCAACACCGTCATGCCGTACCCCGGTGCCTCGGAGACCTTCACACTGCGCGGAATCACGGCACGGAGCACGGCATCACCGAAGTGCTTCCGCACTTCCTCGGCGACCTGATCGGCCAGTTTGGTGCGGCCGTCGTACATCGTGAGGATGACGGTCGAGACGTGCAATTCAGGATTGAGATGGGACTGAACCAGCTCGATATTCCGAAGCAGCTGCCCCACACCCTCCAGTGCGTAGTACTCGCATTGAATGGGAATCAGCACCTCGGTGGCCGCCACAAGCGCGTTGACAGTCAGCAGACCGAGTGACGGTGGGCAGTCGATGAGGATGAAATCGGCGTCGAGTCCGGCCAACTCCTCGACCGACAACGCCGTCTTGAGGCGTCCTTCCCGAGCCACCATCGAGACCAATTCGATCTCCGCGCCAGCAAGGTCGATCGTTGCCGGGATGCAGAACAACCGCTCACTGTGCGGACTCTGCTGGATCGCGTCTTTGGCCTTCACTTCGCCGATGAGCACCTCGTAGCTCGACGGCACACCGGAATGATGTTCGACGCCCAGTGCCGTGCTGGCGTTGCCCTGAGGGTCCAGATCCACCACCAAGACCGTCAGACCCTGGAGCGCGAGTGCGGCTGCGAGGTTGACCGCCGTCGTGGTCTTGCCGACGCCGCCCTTCTGATTCGCAATCGTCAGCATGCGGCGCTTCGCCGGCTTGGGCAGCGTCACCGATCCCGGGTGAAGGACCTGACTGGCCCGGTGCGCGGCGGCCCCGATCGGGGTGTCGTCGGTCGAAATCGAGTTGGTGTACTCGAAGCCACTCGTCACCCCCGCCTTGTTGGCGGCTGCGTTCGACGACTTCTTCTTGGACTCTGTTTCACGTGAAACAGCGGGATCCGACCCACCCGACATATGTGCTCCTTAGTGCGGAACTGAATGTGTTCTACGTTCGATACAAACGGCGCGGGGCGATTCCCGCAATCGATCATCAGTGGCGACTGAGCCGCCGCGGCTCACGGACTGCCCTGACGACGATGGTGGGTGTCGGAAGAAGACCGACACCGCACTCCACGACCTCCAGCTTGCCAGCACCCATACGGGTGAGGGAAGTCCTGTCGCGTTCGATCTCCTCACTCGCGCTGGAACCCTTCAGCGCGAGCATCCGGCCGCGTTCGTGAACGAGGGGGAGAGACCATTTGGCGAGCTTCTCCAGCGGGGCCACAGCCCTCGACGTGACGACATCCGCGCCGCCGGCTTCCTTCTTCACGCCGGGCTGCTCGGCCCGCCCACGTACGACCAACACGTTCAGATCGTGTTCGTCGATGAACTCGGCCAGATAGACGGTTCTCCGAAGAAGAGGCTCGACGAGCGTCACCCGAAGATCCGGTCGAGCGATGGCAAGAGGGATACCGGGCAGACCGGCACCGCTGCCGATGTCGACCACAGTCTCGCCCTCGTCGATGAGCTCGCCGATCGCAGCGCAATTGAGGATATGCCGCTCCCAGAGTCGCGGAACTTCGCGTGGACCGATCAGCCCCCGTTCGACTCCGGCGGTAGCCAAGGACTCGTGATACCTCCGGGCGAGATCCAGTCGATCTCCGAACATCTGCTCGGCGACGGCCATCAACTCGGTGCTATCCGACGCTTCTTGTTCCACGTGAAACATCATCCCGTGCTCGGGCACGGATCGCCAAACGACACCTCTGTAAGTCAACGAGATCGCGAGGTTCCGGGAGTTGGAGTCCCGATTCGCTGGGTCGAGCACACCAGGATAGCCGTCCGCGCACCCGCTCCCGATTCGACGGTTCATTCTTCCCGACACTTCGCCGTTGCGGAGTACGTCGGTGTTTCACGTGAAACCGAGCCAGGGTCCGACGGCTGGGGAGGCGACGGTTGCGTGTACTTCGAGCGACCGACCCGATGTCCTCAGCGCGACCCGGTGTCCTCAGCGCGCTCCAATGCACTCGCGCACCAATTGATATCGCCTAGGACTTCCCGGCCCGGCGATGGTGAACGAGATGCCCTTACGGCCAGACCCACCCGGTACGAGAGCCCCTCCTTTCTCCTATTCACTGGAGAGCGTCAGGCTGGCGACTCGAAGTGGATCGCTGTTCTATGCCTTCCGCCGTCGTGCGTCCTCGGTCGGGCTGCCTACGAACGTTGCTCCATGGACACTCGGCGAGCCCGCCAAGGGAAAGCACCCAATCGGCACATTGACCCGACCAGCCGTCACGCGTCCCACACAATCCGCCGATGCAATGAGCCCACCCGAGGACGGCGTTGGGGACCGCGTTCAGTGAAAGGCATCCGCCATCCCCGCCCAGGTTTTGAGCAACCAATTCGTCGAGACGAGTCGTAACTCTGTTATCCGTCTCCGTGCTGTCGGGCGGCGCCTCCGCTGTTTCACGTGAAACCGGACAGCTAACACTCTGGCCGGACGCGTCGGCGGATTCTTCGTCCGGCAGCTTCTGAGACTTGATCTCGGACTCGACTGAGCCCACCACACGTCGACCTCGTGGTCGACCGTGGCCTCGCCCCACACCACCCATCGCGAGCCGACTCCATGCGCCGCTCGTTGGCACCGGCTGTTGCGAGCCCCCGTCGTGGGATCGTCGGGCGATTGGCACCCACGCTGTCGGATACAACCGAACAGCTTCGGGCATCGTTTGTCCTGTCGCGAAATGTCGCGCGGCTCGGACTGCTCCTCGCACCCGCCTACCGCCGGCTGTCGCGAGCACCGGTCGACCGGTCGCAAGATCGACGCCCGGTTCGGACTGCTCCTCGGGCCGGGCCCGCCGAATGTCGTGAGCATCGGCCGGAGCGTATTCAAAAGCGTCGGACGCCTCGAAAGCAGGATCGTGCTTTAGATCGTGTTTCACGTGAAACACGATCCAAGTCTCTGCGGGTCACGTTCGCCGTCGACTTCGCCGTAGTCTCGATGACCGTCAGTCGGCCTCTCGAGCACTCCCGCGGCGGTGGCGATGCGTCGCACTGCGCAATTCAGGACGTCGCCGCCCGGCACGACGACGGGTGAGCGCGTTGCCCGGTGCCAAGTTCCACAACGGGTCTTACCGACGATAAGTCTGGATGTCAGATTGGCAGGCGACCCTCGGGTGCCTCCGATCAGTTGGACCACTTCACCCGCAGACGCAATTCGAAGACGACGACTGCACGGCGATTGAGGGCGGCAGCGTCGATCCCTCCTCGAGCAAATGGGGTCGGACGCGCATAGAGCGAGCCGGCACCAGTCCAACCGAGCCCAGTCTCGATAAGTGACAGCCGTCCAAGAGACCCGACTGTTTCACGTGAAACACGCACACGCGTCCGCTCCCCTCGTAAGTCACCCGGGGGGAGGTGGTTCTCCCTACGCGACCGTCGTGTCCATGATGCGACGCCGGGGCGCACCCACGATGGGTGATCCTGCGTTCGCAGACATACGCGATCCGATGCTGGTGTATCGAGTCCCGCTGAGCGTGAAGCGACCGAAGGTGACTACGAAACTGCCGGCCGCCACACGTCACGCCATGGTGAACCGGTCATGCTCATTTGACCTAACCTGCGACATCACCGCGCCGGACACTCCACCGTCGCAATCCAGAACAAGGTCATCACAGAATTCACCCAGACGAATCCTGCTACGCCTCATGCCTCTAGAAGTTCGCGCAGCACGCACAACACGGTGACAACCCACCGTCCGTCGATCGGCCCTCGTCGTCATCCGATAGCGTCTCGGCAATTGAGGAGTACACTATTTTCGACACGACAGCAGAGTTCGAGGTCATGAACTATCCCGGTGTGCCAGCCCGCTACACGGAGGCCCGCCTGCCATACCGTTGCGCAGTGGACCACGGTGCGATGAGCCCGCTGCCGGCGCGCACCGCGGCAAGCGAACCGACTCTCGGATAGTCCGCTGTACCACCGCGGCTGGTTCCCTCCTCGGACTTGGAACTGAGCACACGCGTGCGTTGATGCGGCAGAACTAAGCGGGCGGTTCTCAGCGTGTGCACGATGGGTGGTCTCGGCTACTCGCAATCGGCTGGGGTCCAAGAGTTGGTGACACCCTCGACCTCGCCGAGCCGCGAGGCATTCCTCGATCATCGGCTGTCGACCAAACGGGATCCGGTCGCATGATCGGCGTGCGTATGACCGCCACAAGGGCGAGCCACCTCGACCTATCAGTCGACATCTGCCTCAGCGTTCGTTTCACGTGAAACATCGTCCAACACGTGGAATCACGGACAGAGCCGCCCTGCAACCACCCGTCACAGTGACGAAAGCGTCCGATACCGCTGGGCCCTTTATTTTTCGCTCTCGGAGCCCATCCGATCGCCAACACCCAAGGCAAATTACATCAGTGCAATTCATGCCCAAGCTTTCAACACAAACGACGATGGCCCCCACCGAAGTGGGGGCCATCGACTATCGAAAGTGTCGCTATGCCTTGACGACGACTACCCGTCGAGCGGGTTCGACGCCGGTGCTTTCGCTCGCAACGCCGTCGATTTTGGCGACTGCGTCGTGCACGATCTTGCGCTCGAACGGAGTCATCGGAGTCAGTTCCTCACGCTCTCCGGATTCGAGTACTCGACGTGCCGCTTCGGCACCCAGGTTCCCGAGCTCGGTGCGTCGCTTGGCGCGCCACCCAGCAACGTCGAGCATCAGCTTGCTGCGCTCGCCCGTCGACTGCTGCACAGCCAGACGCGTGAGTTCCTGCAGAGCGTCGAGTACCTCGCCCTTGCGACCGACGAGCTTGGCGAGATCGTCCCCGCCGTCGATGCTGACGATCGCGCGATCACCCTCGACGTCGAGGTCGATGTCTCCGTCGAAGTCGAGGACGTCCAAAAGCTGCTCGAGGTAGTCGCCGGCGATTTCGCCTTCCTCGACCAAGTAGTCCTCGTCGTCTTCGTCGTCCTCATCCGAATCGTCGTCATTCGAGTCCGCAACGTCATCGACACTCGTGGGAGCCGACGGCGTCTTCTGCACGGCGTCGTCGACGGTAGCTTCGTCGTCGGACTCCGTCTCGACGGCACTCACCTGATCGGTCTCGACCATCACGTCACCCACTCCATCCCCAGCTGCTGCGTTCCGTACTTCGTCGTTCTGTGCTTCTTCGGCGTGCGCTGCCATGTTCGTCCTTCTCTCGACGTGTCGGTCAGCGCCGCTTGCGCTTGGTCGACTTGTTCCTGTTCGCCTGCGGTCGCGGTTTGCTCGGCGTGGCAGACCCTGACGAAGAGTCCGTCCCGGTGGTTCCGGCATCGGTCGAGGACTCTTCACCTGTCGGTGCCATCTTCGAGAGCTTCGGCCGAGCACCGGGCTTGGGCTTGGTTGTCGAGACCGGCTTCACTCCTGGCTTGGGCGCATTCTCCGAGCGCTTCTCGACGGCGGCCGCTACCTTGGCGGCCTCTTCCTTGTCGATCTTGCCGAACACGAGGTGCTGCTGCGCGTAGGTCCATGTGTTGTTGCTGACCCAGTACAGCAGGATGGCGATCGGAAGCAATGCGCCGAAGACGAGGACGCCGAGCGGGAACACGTACAGCGCAAGCTTGTTCATGATTGCGGACTGCGGGTTTGCTGCCGCGGCAGCGCTCTGACGTGCGACCGACGCACGTGAGTTCAGGTGAGTCATGATCGCCGCGATGATCATCAGTGGGATGGATACGGCCGCGATGACCCATGTGGACGGAATTGTTGCTCCCGGACCCACAGCGAAGGCGTTGAGCTGATCCTGCGGCATCGTGATCCACGCCGAGATCGGTGCTCCGAACAGACGAGCATCGAGGAACGACTGCACATCGGACACGTTGAACGCGTAGTTCGACAGCTCACGATTCTCTTCGGGCGTCAGCCCGAGCTGACCGAAACCGGTGCCGGTGCGGTTGAACGAGCGAAGCACGTGGAACAGGCCGATGAACACCGGTGCCTGTGCCAACACGGGGAGGCAACCCATCAGCGGGTTGAAGCCGTGTTCCTTCTGCAGCTTCTGCATCTCGACGGCCATTTTTTGCTTGTCTTTGCCGTACTTCTTCTGCAGCGCCTTGATCTGCGGCTGCAGTTCCTGCATCTGCCGCGTCGTGCGGACCTGCTTGACGAAGGGCTTGTACAGGATCAGCCGGAGGGTGAAGACGAGGAAGACGACGGACAATGCCCAGGCGAAGCCATTGCTGGGATCCTGGAACACAAAGCCGAACACCTTGTGCCACACCCAGAGAATCCAGGCAACCGGGTAGTAAATGAAGTCGAGCACGGCTCTATGTACTCCTCTGTTCTTCCACTCGCAGGAGATCGTGGTGTTCTTCGGTTTCGGTCAGCTCGGTGACGGTTGCGCGCCACCTACCGGGTTCGGGCACCGGGTCCCAGCCTCCAGAGTGCCAGGGAGCACATTTGAGGAGGCGGACGACTGCCAGGAGCGAGCCCTTCGGCATCCCGTGCACCTGGAGCGCCTCGATGGCGTATTCACTGCAGGTGGGGGAGAAGCGACAGGTAGGGGGCCGCATCGGGGACACATAGGTCCGGTACAACACGATGCAGTAGACGAGAGTTCGAGCAGGAATGGAACGAAGGTTGCCCATGAATGTCATGACGGCGGACCCTTCGGAGCTTCGAGTAGACCGAGCTTCTTCAAACCTGAACGCAGTTGAACGTGTAGATCTGCCGAGGATGCGTGCGCAGCACCTGGAAGTGCTCGAATGACCACGTCGGTGTTCACCGCGAGCCCGTCGATCACCTCGGCACAGATATGCCGAAGCCGGCGCGCAACTCGATGACGAGTTACGGCCGGCCCGACTGCCTTGCTGACGATCAATCCGAAACGTGGCCCATGAACGGTGGATGCGATGTCCTGCTCGTGACGCGCAACTGCGTGTACGACCAGGTCCGATCTACCCATTCGGCGTCCTCGACGCATCACCACGGTGAAGTCACGTGCGCGATGCAGCCGATTCGGCTCAGGAAGCATCCCGAGCTCCAAGCTTCGGACGAACGGTTATCAGGCTGTGAGTTCTTTGCGGCCCTTGCCGCGACGTGCGGAAACGATTGCACGACCCGCACGGGTACGCATACGAAGACGGAAGCCATGAACGCGCGCGCGGCGGCGATTGTTCGGCTGGAACGTCCGCTTGCCCTTGGCCACGGTCAACACTCCTCGAGATTCGAAGACGCCGATCTGTCGGCGCCTGCTGTAAAGGTTCTCAGCGAGTTCGGATGAACTCGCTAGCCTCCCGAGCGAGAAATCCGAGTGAAGACAGACTGTGAGCAGCCAGCAAGCATCGGCCACCTCGCTATTGGGTGACTGTTCGAGAGTACTGATCGAGTCACCGGTGGTCAAACTCGCTCGACATCGACCGATCCGTCGATTCATACACAGGCCACCGACGACGAGACCTCGGACGGGCCGAAGAGTCGACAATATCTGTCGTTCCGCCGCGCCGCGCAACTGGTCGTTGCTGCGATCGAACGACTGACAATGGCTATCGCCGCAGGTCAGACTGTCGTATACGTACTACCACGCCACTCGGTGACGGTTGGGCTCACATCGGTGTCGTTTATCCACACCTGTGGATAATTGTGTGGAAACACAGTTCAGGTGGCATATTCGTACCTTGCGGGGTCCACCGAGGGACCCTTGTCTCGGCCGCGGAGGCGCACGATCGACGACGCTATCCGACGACGCGGTTGCGCGGGTTCGAAACGCCGCACCGAATCGGTTGTCGGAGTCCGGCGAGACCTACAAGCTCGACGACGGAGGGATCGACGTGAACGACGATCCGGATGCGCTTGCGCGCATCTGGCCCGAGGTAGTCGCGGAGCTGACGTCCGACCGACACAGTGGGTCGCCGCTGACCAAGGGCCAGAAGGCCTGGCTCGCGCTGGTCAAACCGCTCACGTTGACTCAGGGCTTCGCTCTGCTCGCCGTCCCGTCGACCTTCGCTCAGGAAGCGATCGAACGTGACCTGCGCGAACCCATCCTGGGAGCCCTGGGGCGTCATCTGGGACAGGGTGTCGAAGGTCTCGGCGTTCGGATCTCCGCCCCCGAGGACGAGAAGCTCGAAACCGAGCGCTCGACGTATCCCGATGCCGTCAGTTCCCCGACGTACCGGCGCCGCGTCCTGACCAGCAGAGACGACGAGCCGTCGGACTCCGAGACCGCCGATTACGAGGAAGTGGACGACGAGCGGGAAGCCCTCGCCAGCGTCCAGAACTCGTGGCCGACGTACTTCACCAAACCACCGGAATCGACGCCACCGTCGTCGGGTGCCAACAGCCTCAACTCGAAGTACACCTTCGACACGTTCGTGATCGGCGCCTCCAACCGGTTCGCGCACGCCGCCGCGGTCGCCATCGCCGAAGCACCCGCCCGGGCGTACAACCCGTTGTTCGTGTGGGGGGCGTCGGGCCTGGGCAAGACGCACCTGCTGCACGCGGCCGGGCACTACGCGCAGCGCCTGTTCCCGGGCATGCGCGTCAAGTACGTCTCCACCGAAGAATTCACCAACGACTTCATCAACAGTCTCCGTGACGACCGCAAGGTGGCGTTCAAGCGCCGCTACCGGGAGACCGACGTGCTGCTGGTCGACGACATTCAGTTCATCGAGGGCAAGGAAGGTATCCAGGAAGAGTTCTTCCACACCTTCAACACGCTGCACAACGCCAACAAGCAGATCGTCGTCTCGTCCGACCGACCACCCAAACAGTTGGCGACCCTCGAGGAGCGGCTGCGTACCCGCTTCGAGTGGGGCCTGATCACCGACGTCCAGCCACCGGAGCTCGAGACGCGAATCGCCATCCTGAGCAAGAAGGCTCGGATGGACCGACTCGACGTGCCGCACGACGTCCTGGAGCTGATCGCCAGCCGCATCGAGCGCAACATCCGCGAGCTCGAAGGCGCCCTCATTCGCGTGACGGCATTCGCCTCGTTGAACGGACAGGCCCTCGACCTCACCCTCGCCGAAGTCGTCCTACGTGACTTGATTCCCGATTCGTCCAGCTTGGAGATCAACGCGGCCACGATCATGGCCGTCACCGCGGAATACTTCGACACCTCCATCGAGGACCTGTGCGGGCCGGGTAAGGCCCGGGCATTGGCCATGGCCAGGCAGATAGCGATGTACCTCTGCAGAGAGCTCACCGACCTGTCACTACCGAAGATCGGTCAGACGTTCGGCCGAGATCACACGACGGTGATGTACGCGGACAAGAAGATTCGCAAGGAAATGACCGAGCGTCGCAAGGTCTACGACCAGGTCCAGGAGTTGACGGCGCGCATCAAGCAGCGCTCGAAGCGATAGCTCCACAGTCCTTCGGCAACGACGGCGACGGCGCCGATTCCCATCGCGGGGGTCGGCGCCGTCGCCGTTTTCGTCGGTGATCGGTGCCGCCTCGGTTCGACTCGGGCGTCGATCGAACACGATCTCCAGTCGATTCCGGATCGAATCTGGGTCGATTCCGCGCCGATTCTGGGCCGAATCGGATGACATTTCGGAGCCGACGACCATTGATTCACACCTGTGGATAACCATGTGGACAACCGTCGACTTCTGGGGATGGAATGTGGGCGCCTGTGCACCGATGCGATTGGTCCACAGGCAGCCGTCCGTCAACCGCAGATTGGTCCCGAGTTCATCCCCACGACACCACGCCGAGCCACCAGCATCGCGAGGGCTCCATGCACAGATTGCACAGGACCTATTAATACTTCTGTTTTCTCCTTGAAAGAACTTCTTTGAAAACAGGTGTTGGGGAACGATCCGTTCACAGCCCCCTTCCGACGACCGCATCGGTGCCCTTCGCGGCCTCGCCCGAGCTTTCAACTTCGTCTCGAAGGGCATACGGTGTGCTTGCGCTGGATGTGCCAGACTCGTCGTTGCATCGGTTGGAGCCGCGACGATCGTGGTCGCACCGCTCGACTGTGCACACGAATGCCCCGAACGAGAGGAAATGCCGAGCGATGGAGCTTGGAAGTTTGAAGTTTCGCGTTGCTCGTGAAGATTTTTCCGATTCCGTGGCTTGGGTGGCCCGCAGCCTGCCGTCCCGGCCGCCCGTTCCCGTTCTCGGTGGCGTTCTGCTCGCCGCCGACGAACAGGGTCTGACGGTCTCGGGCTTCGATTACGAGGTCTCCGCCCAGGTGAAAGTTTCGGCCGAAGTGGCCACCGCAGGACGAGTTCTGGTGTCGGGCAAGCTACTTGCCGATATCACCAAGTCGTTGCCGAACAAGCCCGTCGACGTCACCGTCGACGGGACCCGCGTTCTCGTCAACTGCGGAAGCGCAAAATTCTCGCTGCCGACGATGCCGGTCGAGGACTATCCTCAGCTACCCGAGTTGCCCAGCAACACCGGTTCGCTGGCCGGTGATGTCTTCTCCGAGGCAATTGCCCAGGTCGCCATTGCGGCGGGCAAGGACGACACGCTTCCCATGCTGACCGGTATCCGTGTCGAGATCGACGGCACCAACGTCGTGCTGGCTGCGACCGACCGATTCCGGTTGGCGGTTCGTGAGGTGGACTGGACTCCCGCCGGCGCCGACACCACCACCGCAGTGCTGATTCCGGCGAAGACCCTGTCCGAGTCGGCCAAGACTCTCGGTGGCAACGCGGGTTCGCCCGTCGAGCTCGCTCTCGGTTCGGGTTCCTCCATCGGGAGCGACGGTTTGCTCGGAATCGTCAGCGACGGGCGCCGCACGACCACTCGTCTGCTCGATGCGGAATTCCCGAAGTTCCGTCAGTTGCTCCCGGCAGAGCACACCGCCGTCGCAACACTCGAGATCGCGCCGTTGGTCGAGGCCATCAAGCGCGTGGCACTCGTCGCCGAACGCGGTGCGCAGGTGCGTCTGGAATTCAACGCCGAAGGTGTGCTGCTCTCGGCAGGCGGCGACGATGCCGGCCGCGCCGAGGAAGCTCTGCCGGCCGACTTCCAGGGCGAGGCGCTCACCATCGCGTTCAACCCGGGGTACCTCATCGACGGCCTGTCCTCCTTGCACAGCGAGAAGGTCACGTTCGGTTTCACCACCCCCAGTCGGCCTGCAGTGCTGCGTCCGACGTCGGACGAGGAGCTGGTGCCCGACGATTCCGGCAAGTTCGCGGCGCCTCAGTCCCAATACACCTATCTGTTGATGCCGGTCAGGCTGCCGGGCTGATCCTGCCTGGTTACTGTTGAGGTTGCGGGATCGTACGAGTCGTTCCGCCGGCTCCACACCCGCTCGACCGGAATTACACCTGACACAGACAAGGACGCTTCCTCATGCAGCTGGGCTTGGTCGGTCTCGGAAAAATGGGCTTCAACATGCGCGAGCGGCTGCGCGAGCACGGCCACGAGGTCATCGGTTACGACCCGAGGCCCGAGGTGACGGACACCCCGTCACTCGCCGGTCTCGCGGAATCCCTCACCGCTCCCCGAGTGGTGTGGGTGATGGTGCCCTCCGGCCAGATCACCCGGGACACCATCACCGGGCTCGGGGATGTTCTCGAACCTGGCGACCTGGTGATCGACGGTGGAAACTCGCGTTTCACCGATGACAAGCCCAACGCAGAACTGTTGGACGCCAAGGGAATCGGTTACATCGATGCCGGAGTCTCGGGCGGTGTCTGGGGATTGAAGAACGGCTACGGCCTGATGGTCGGCGGAGACGACGAGCACGTTGCACGCGCTATGCCGATCTTCGACGCCCTGCGTCCGGAAGGGGAACGCGCGGACGGATTCGTCCACGCCGGCCCTGTCGGTGCCGGGCATTACTCGAAGATGGTGCACAACGGCATCGAATACGGACTGATGCAGGCGTACGCCGAGGGCTACGAAATCCTCGAGGCCGAAGAATTGGTGCAGGACGTGCAGGGCGTGCTGCGGGCCTGGAGCAAGGGCACTGTCGTGCGGTCGTGGCTGCTCGATCTGTTGGTCGAGGCACTCGGTCAGGATCCGGAGTTCAGTGAGATCTCGGGGTACACCGAGGACTCCGGCGAGGGTCGATGGACCGTCGAGGAGGCCATTCGGCATGCCGTACCAGCCCCGGTCATCTCCGCAGCTCTGTTCGCGAGATTCGCTTCGCGACAAGAAGATTCGCCTGCCATGAAGGCAGTGTCGGCGTTGCGGAACCAGTTCGGCGGGCACGCCGTCAAGAAGGCGGATGCGGACGAGACACTGCGCGCACCCGCGCCGAAGAACACCGAGTAAGTGTTCGTCCGGTCTTTGCAACTTCACGATTTCCGGTCCTGGGACGACGTCATCGTCGACCTGGGCCCGGGATCGACCGTGTTCGTCGGGCCCAACGGCCACGGTAAGACCAACCTGCTGGAATCACTCGGTTATCTGTCGACGCTGTCCTCGCACCGGGTCTCGACCGATGCGCCCATGATCAGGGCAGGTGCGTCCACCGCGTTCGTCGGCAGCGCCGTGGTCAACCACGGACGCGAGTTGATCATCGACGTCGAACTGCTCGAGGGCAAGGCGAACAAGGCGAGGATGAACAGGTCTCCGCTGCGTCGGCCACGAGAGATTCTGGGTGTGCTCCAGAGTGTGTTGTTCGCACCCGAGGACCTGTCTCTGGTGCGCGGCGACCCGAGTGAGCGCCGGCGGTATCTGGACGAGCTGCTCACCACCAGAATTCCTCGAATGGCCGCTGTGCGTGCAGATTACGACAAGGTGCTGCGTCAGCGGTCGGCACTGCTCAAGACCGCCAGCGGGGCGTTGCGCCGAGGCTCGTCATCCACCGACGGCTCGAGCGCTCTGGCCACGCTCGATGTCTGGGACGGCCATCTTGCTGCCCACGGTGCCCGATTGCTGTCGGCCAGAATATCTTTGGTACACGAGCTGATGCCCTTCGTGCAGCAGGCCTACGAGTCGATCGCGCCGGAATCGCGGCTCGCCACGTTGTCCTATCGCTGCAGTCTCGCCGAGGCACTGCCGCCGGAATTCTCCGATGCCGGCCGAGCACCGGAGTCCGACGACGTCGACGTGCTGGAAGCTGCTTTCCTGCACCAACTTTCGGTGATGAGGCAGCGAGAGATCGAACGTGGGGTGTGTCTGGTCGGGCCCCATCGAGACGATCTGGAACTGATGCTCGGCGACCGACCCACCAAGGGCTTTGCCAGCCACGGTGAATCGTGGTCGTACGCACTCTCTCTTCGGCTCGGCTCCTTTTCGTTGCTGCGCGAGGACGGGACCGACCCCGTCCTGATGCTCGACGACGTGTTCGCCGAGCTCGACCGCAAGCGGCGCACGGCCCTCGCGGCAGTCGCGGCCGACGCGGAACAGGTACTGATCACCGCCGCGGTTCCCGAGGACGTGCCACCCGAACTCGATGCACGACGCTACGGTGTCGAGGCACGTCAGGGATCCGATTCCGGTGCGGCAGGCCGTATTTCGACCATCACCGAGCTGTCGACGTCGGAGAGTGAGGTGTCATGAGCGACGACACGAACTCATCGGCACCGGATGAGCAGCCGGAGTTGAAGGGCGTCGACCTTGCGCGTCGGGCGCTCGAAGATGCCCGGGCTGCGGCCAAGGCGAGCGGCAAGTCGGTCGGTCAAGGTCGTTCGTCACCGACCGGGGGTGTCCGGGCACTGCGGGGGCGTCGACGACGGGGTTGGTCGGGGGCGGGCCCCGACGATCGAGATCCGCAGGCGTTCGGCGCACTGGCGAACTCGATCGCTTCCAAGCGTGGTTGGTCGGCCAAGGTATCCGAGGGTGCCGTGCTGGGGCGGTGGCCCAGCGTCGTCGGTGAGGACATCTCGGCACACGCCGACCCCACCGGCCTCAAGGACGGAGTGCTCAGTATCTCCGCCGAGTCGACTGCGTGGGCGACGCAGCTCCGACTGATGCAGTCGCAGATACTGGCGAAGATCGCGGCGGCGGTGGGCCACGGTGTGGTGACGTCGCTTCGGATCACCGGGCCGACGACGCAGAGCTGGCGAAAAGGCGAGCGCCACGTCAAAGGTCGTGGTCCGCGGGACACCTACGGATAGTGACTGTTCCCAATGCGCGTTCGACGTAGCCCCTGGTCCAGGTGATCCTCAACAGATGTTGGGGGCAGTGTTGCTGTGAGACAGTTGGTATGCGTAGCGTGATTCGGGACACGCAACGGTCGGGGGACCGAATACTGTTCCATGCGGCCATCGGACGAGGAGAAGTTGTGTCTGCACCTACGAAGAAGGCGTCGACAACGGCGGTCGACGTCGATGGGACCCCCGAAGACAGAGTGGTTCTGCACGCTCGGAACGTCGAATTCGATTGGGAAACTCTGCCGCTGCACTATATGGACGGCAATCCCCTGGCCACCCACCTGATCAATGTGATGCACCTGCTTCTGCCCGAGGGTGAGGAGTGGTTCGTGCGCACGTTCAAAGAGGCGTTGCCGCTCATCCACGACGATCAGTTGCGCGACGACGTGATCGGCTTCATCGGCCAGGAAGCCATGCATGCACAGGCCCACACCGAGGTCCACGATCAGCTTCGAGCCCACGGCATCGATGTCGATCCGTACGTCGACCAGATGAAGTTCCTGTTCGGTCGCGCACTCGGCAATCGCTCGGGCCACGGTCAGAACAGCCTGGTGGAGCGTCTTGCCTTGATCGCAGCTGCCGAGCATCTGACCGCGTTTCTCGGCGACTGGGTCCTCAACGCGCGCGAACTCGACGAAGCCGACGTCGATCCGGTCATGCTCGATCTGTTGCGGTGGCACGGCGCCGAAGAAGTGGAGCATCGTTCGGTGGCGTACGAGGTGATGCGCTACTTCGACGTTCGGCCGGCCCGGCGTATCCGTACCTACGTGGTCATTGCACCCACTCTCGTCTGGTTCTGGACGCGCGGCGTGCGCTACCTCATGAGCCAGGATCCGACGTTGGCGCATCTGTCGCCGAAGGAGCGCACGCCGTCGTTCCGGGAATTCCGACGGGTCGCCAAGTCCGGTCTGTTTCCGACGCCGATGTCCATGGTCAAGGCGTCCCTGCGGTACTTCAAGAGCACATATCACCCGTCTCAGGAAGGCTCGACGGCCCAGGCCGTGCAGTATCTCGCCACCTCGCCGGCGGCGCGGTCCGCTGATCGATGACCAAACGCACGTTGCGGAGCAGGCTCGACGCGATGGCTCGAAAGGTCGACTCGTTCCGAGTAGGCCGCACGATTCCACAGAATCTGTACGGGCGTGACGAGCCGGATCAGACGGTGTCGCTGGTCACCGATGCACTGGACAAGTGGTTCGCCCTCCTCGACAACGGTGAGTACGACGCCTCGTTCGCGGCGCCTCCCGTCGCGCGTACCCGAGAACTGACACTGGTCTCCCGTGACGTTCTGTGCATCGACGAACAGGTCGTCCAGCTGACCTTCGCCGCCGCCGACGGGTCGGCTCTGCCGGCGTGGGCACCGGGAATGCACTTGGATTTTTACCTCCCGTCCGGTCGCCGACGGCAGTATTCCCTGTGCGGATTGCCCGGCGACGACACGTACTCGATCGCAGTACGACTCGTGCCGGACGGCGGCGGCGGATCTCCGGAGATGCACGCGCTGACGGTCGGCACTGCGGTGTCGATCAGGGGGCCGCGCAACGGGTTTCCGTTCGTACCGTCCGAACAGGCAGTATTCGTCGCCGGTGGAATCGGCATCACCGCGATCATCTCGATGGTGCGCCGTGCCCGCGATCTGGGCATGGACTGGCACCTCGTCTACTGCGGCCGCTCCCGCGAGTCGATGCCGTTTCTCGACGAGATCGAGGGCTGGGATCCCGCCCGGGTCACCGTGCGCACCGACGACGTGGACGGCATGCCGTCGAGTATGGATCTGTTGGGCTCGACGGCCCCCGGCGGTTCGGTCTACGTATGTGGTCCGCCGCCGATGATCGACCTCGTTCGCGCCTCGTTCGACGCCCTCCCGGCCACGCATCTGCACTTCGAGCGCTTCTCACCGCCGCCGGTGAAGAACGGGACGGAATTCGAAGTGCAGCTCGTCGATTCCGGCGAAATTCTGTCGGTCGGTGCGGAAGAGACTGCGCTGCATGCCATTCGACGCATCAGGCCGGATGTCGCGTACTCGTGTCAGCAGGGTTTCTGCGGCACGTGTCGGGTGCGAGTGCTCAGCGGAACACCGCAGCATCGAGAGAATCGGTTGACGACCGAGGAGCAGCGGCACGAGATGTTGATCTGTGTCTCGCGGTCGGACGGAGAACGGATCGTCCTCGATCTGTAGCCGAATCGCCGGTTTTACCCTTCATCTTTGTCGTCCGATGTCGAGAAAATGCGCCTGTGAAGCAATCAGGGGCCTTTTAGGGGTGTCATCGTCCCCATGCTGTCGCAGCCACCCAGTACTATGGACCGGTACGACATCAAGCCCGGAACAAACGCATGGACCGAGCACGGCGGAAACGACCGTGCCGACCCTGCGGTAGCACCTACAGCAGGTGTGAGCGGGGTAGTGGACGCGTAGAAGGAGAACCAGCTAACCGTGGCTGCCCAGAAGTCAGGTAACAGTGAGAACAGCAAGGATTACGGCGCTTCGTCCATCACGGTCCTCGAGGGCCTGGAAGCAGTCCGTAAGAGGCCCGGTATGTACATCGGTTCCACCGGTGAACGAGGCCTGCACCACCTGATCTGGGAGGTCGTCGACAACTCCGTCGACGAGGCCATGGCCGGCTACGCCTCCACCGTCGACGTCACCATCCACGAAGACGGCAGCGTCGAGGTCAAGGACGACGGCCGAGGCATCCCCGTCGCCATGCACTCCTCCGGTGTTCCCACCGTCGAGGTCGTCATGACCCAGCTGCACGCCGGTGGCAAGTTCGACTCCGACTCCTACGCCGTCTCCGGCGGTCTGCACGGCGTCGGTATCTCCGTCGTGAACGCACTCTCGACCAAGGTCGAACTGCAGATCGCGCGTGACGGTCACCGCTACAAGCAGACGTACGATTACGCCAAGCCCGGCCCACTCGAGACCGTCGGCGACACCACGGAGACCGGCACCACGGTGCGGTTCTGGGCCGACGGCAAGATCTTCGAGACCCTCGATTACAGCTTCGAGACCGTGCACCGTCGCCTGCAGGAGATGGCGTTCCTCAACAAGGGACTGACCATCAACTTCACCGACGAGCGAGTGGCGGCCACCGACGCGACCGAGGAAGAACTCGGCGAGACCGCCGAGGCACCCAAGACCGCCGAGGAAGAGCAGGCCGACGCGGCCAACGCGAAGCCGGCCAAGGTTCGTAAGCGGACGTACCACTACCCCGACGGTCTGGTGGACTTCGTCAAGCACATCAACCGCACCAAGACCGCGATTCACAACTCGGTCGTCGGCTTCACCGGCAAGGGTGAGGGCCACGAGGTCGAGATCGCCATGCAGTGGAACGCTGGTTACTCCGAATCGGTGCACACCTTCGCCAACACGATCAACACGCACGAGGGCGGTACCCACGAAGAGGGTTTCCGTACCGCGCTGACGTCGACGGTGAACAAGTACGCCATCGAGAAGAAACTGGTCAAGGAAAAGGACGTCAAGCTCACCGGCGACGACATCCGCGAAGGCCTCGCCGCCGTCATCTCGGTGCGAGTCGGGGAGCCCCAGTTCGAGGGACAGACCAAGACCAAGCTCGGCAACACCGAGATTCGCTCGTTCGTGCAGAAGGCGTGCAACGAGCACCTCTCGCACTGGTTCGAGTCCAACCCGGCCGATGCCAAGACAATCATCAACAAGGCGGTCTCGTCCGCGCAGGCCCGCATGGCCGCGCGTAAGGCGCGAGAGTTGGTGCGGCGCAAGAGCGCAACCGATATCGGTGGCCTGCCCGGCAAGCTCGCAGACTGCCGCTCGAACGATCCGAGCAAGTCCGAGATCTACATCGTGGAGGGCGACTCCGCCGGCGGCTCGGCCAAATCCGGCCGTGACTCGATGTTCCAGGCGATCCTGCCGCTGCGCGGAAAGATCATCAACGTCGAGAAGGCCCGCATCGACCGCGTCCTCAAGAACAACGAGGTCCAGTCGATCATCACCGCGTTCGGCACCGGCATTCACGACGAGTTCGACATCGCCAAGCTGCGCTATCACAAGATCGTGCTGATGGCCGACGCCGACGTCGACGGCCAGCACATCTCCACCCTGCTGATGACCCTGCTGTTCCGGTTCATG
Organism: Rhodococcus sp. 06-1474-1B; assembly: GCF_002258885.1. Taxonomy (NCBI): domain Bacteria; kingdom Bacillati; phylum Actinomycetota; class Actinomycetes; order Mycobacteriales; family Nocardiaceae; genus Rhodococcus; species Rhodococcus sp. 06-1474-1B. Next base: position 69,924 of record NZ_NOYR01000006.1, read on the forward strand.
CGGCCGCTGATCGAGAACGGTCACGTCTACCTGGCCATGCCGCCGCTGTACAAGCTCAAGTGGAGCCGCGGCGAACCGGATTTCGCGTACTCCGACCGCGAGCGCGACGGTCTGCTCGAGGCCGGTATCGCCAACAAGCGCAAGATCAACGTCGAGGACGGCGTCCAGCGCTACAAAGGCCTCGGCGAGATGAACGCCAAGGAGCTGTGGGAAACCACGATGGACCCGGCAGTGCGAGTTCTTCGTCTGGTCACTCTCGACGATGCCGCGGCCGCGGACGAACTGTTCAGCGTCCTGATGGGCGAGGACGTGTCCGCCCGCCGAAGCTTCATCGCGCGTAACGCGAAAGATGTTCGCTTTCTTGACGTTTAGTCGTTTCTCGGACGCACCGCACTCAGTGTCGGTGCGTCCGACGACCGTTTTCGAGGAGATCTTCTATGTCTGACATCACCGAACCGCCGGTCGGGCCCCCGCCGGGCTCGACCACCAACGCCGAGGGCGGCGACCGGATCGATCCGGTCGACATCCAGCAGGAAATGCAGCGCAGCTACATCGATTACGCCATGAGCGTCATCGTCGGCCGCGCGCTTCCCGAGGTCCGCGACGGTCTCAAGCCGGTGCACCGACGTGTGCTGTACGCGATGTACGACTCGGGCTTCCGTCCCGACCGTAGCTACGTGAAATCCGCACGGCCCGTTGCCGAAACGATGGGTAACTACCACCCCCACGGCGACACCTCGATCTACGACGCGCTCGTGCGTCTGGCTCAGCCGTGGTCGATGCGGTACCCACTGGTCGACGGCCAGGGCAACTTCGGCTCCCGCGGCAACGACGGCGCCGCCGCCATGCGATACACCGAAGCGCGTCTGACCCCGCTCGCCATGGAGATGCTGCGCGACATCGACGAGGAAACCGTCGACTTCATCCCCAACTACGACGGCAAAACCCAAGAGCCGACGGTACTTCCGTCGCGTGTGCCGAACCTGTTGATGAACGGCTCCAACGGTATCGCCGTCGGTATGGCCACCAACATTCCGCCGCACAACCTGCGTGAACTCGGCGACGCGGTGTTCTGGGCCCTCGACAACTTCGAGGCCGACGAGGAAGCGACTCTCGCGGCCTGCATGGAACGCGTCAAGGGTCCGGACTTCCCCACCCACGGACTCATCGTCGGCGGCCAGGGAATTCAGGATGCGTACTCGACCGGCCGCGGTTCGATCCGCATGCGCGGCGTCGTCGAGATCGAGGAAGACTCCAACGGTCGCACGACGATCGTCATCACCGAACTGCCTTTCCAGGTCAACCCCGACAACCTGATCACCTCGATCGCCGAGCAGGTCCGCGACGGCAAGTTGTCCGGTATCTCGAAGATCGACGACGAGTCCTCGGACCGCGTCGGTATGCGCATCGTCGTGACGATCAAGCGCGACGCCGTCGCGAAGGTCGTGCTCAACAACCTCTACAAGCACTCGCAGCTGCAGACCAGCTTCGGTGCCAACATGCTCTCGATCGTCGACGGCGTGCCGCGCACCCTGCGGCTCGATCAGATGATCCGGTACTACGTCACTCACCAACTCGACGTCATCGTTCGTCGTACGCGGTACCGCCTGCGCAGAGCCGAGGAGCGGGCCCACATTCTGCGCGGTCTCGTGAAGGCGCTCGACGCGTTGGACGAGGTCATCGCCCTCATCCGTGCGTCGCAGACGGTCGATCTCGCCAAGCAGGGCTTGATCGATCTGCTCGACATCGACGAGATCCAGGCGCAGGCAATTCTCGACATGCAGCTGCGGCGCCTCGCAGCCCTCGAGCGCCAGAAGATCATCGACGAGTTGGCCGAACTCGAACGCACCATCGCCGACCTGCAGGACATTCTGGCCAAGCCGGAGCGTCAGCGTCAGATCGTGCGAGACGAACTGGCCGAGATCGTCGAGAAGTTCGGCGACGACCGTCGCACGCGCATCATCGCTGCCGACGGCGACGTCAACGACGAAGATCTGATCGCCCGGGAGAACGTGGTCGTCACGATCACCGAGACCGGATACGCCAAGCGCACCAGAACCGATCTGTACCGGTCGCAGAAGCGCGGCGGCAAGGGCGTGCAGGGAGCGGGCCTCAAGCAGGACGACATCGTCAGCAAGTTCTTCGTCTGCTCGACGCACGACTGGATCCTGTTCTTCACCACCAAGGGACGCGTCTACCGGGCCAAGGCGTACGAGCTGCCCGAGGCAAACCGCACGGCGCGCGGACAGCACGTCGCGAACCTGCTGGCGTTCCAGCCCGACGAACGCATCGCGCAGGTCATCCAGATCAAGACCTACGAAGATGCTCCCTACCTGGTGCTTGCGACCAAGGGCGGTCTGGTCAAGAAGTCGCGTCTGACCGACTTCGACTCCAACCGCAGCGGCGGCATCGTGGCCGTCAACCTCCGCGGTGAGGACGAGTTGGTCGGGGCAGTTCTGGCGTCGTCCGACGACGACCTGCTGCTCGTCTCGGCTCAGGGCCAATCGATCCGATTCTCGGCCACCGACGAGGTACTGCGACCCATGGGCCGCGCCACCTCCGGTGTCCAGGGCATGCGCTTCAACGGCGAAGACGAGCTGCTCTCGCTCAACGTGGTCAGCGAGAACAAGTTCCTGCTGGTCGCGACGTCGGGCGGTTATTCCAAGCGCACCGCGATGGAGGACTACCCGCAGCAGGGCCGCGGCGGAAAGGGAGTACTGACAATCCAGTACGACCCCAAGCGTGGCACGCTGGTGGGAGCTCTCATCGTCGACGACGAGGACGAGCTGTATGCCATCACGTCCAGTGGTGGCGTCATCCGGACCGCTGCCAAGCAGGTTCGGAAAGCCGGCCGACAGACCAAGGGCGTGCGGTTGATGAATCTCGGTGAAGGCGACACACTGCTCGCGATAGCGCGCAACGCCGACGAGATCGAACCGGACGCAGCAGGTCCCGAAGACGATGCACCGAAGGAGTCGTAAGTGAGCACTCCCAACCGGCCTGGCAGCAGGCCCGGCCCCACGGGTGGACCGGACGGCAGGGACGCTGCGCAGACCGAGCAGCCATCGCGTCCGGCACCTCCAGAAGGTGCCCGACCGGGAAGTCGCCCCCAGCCGGCGACGCGTCCGGCACCCGCGGCCGGGCGAGGACCGGCACCGCAGCAGGGTGCTCGGCCACCGGCACGCCCGACACAGGGTGGTCCGGCCGGCCCGCCTCGTCCGACGCAGGGACCGCCGCCGCAGCGCCCACCGGCACCGCAGGGTCAGCCGGGTTCTCAGGGTCAGCCGGCACCTCAGGGACCGCCGCCGCGAGCACCTCAGCAGGGACCGGCACCGCAGGGACCGGCTCAGTCTCGCCCGCCCCAGGCGGCCAACGGTCGGCCCGGTGAGCCGGGTACCGCAAACGCCGACGGCGGTCGCCCCGCCAACGGCCAGCCGCCGCAGGGTCAGGGACCGTCCGGTCCCGCATCGCCGCCGCGTCCCGCAAATGACGCAGCGCCGGTCGCCGAGGGGTCGGCCGAGTCGAAGGCTCCGGCACCGACCCAGGCGATACCGACTCAGCGCGGAGACGGCCCGCAGGGCGGTTCCGGCACTCCGCCCTGGCAGCGCGGCCCCGGCCAGCGTCCGGCACAGCAGGGGCCCGACGACCGTCAGCAGCCCCAGAACCAACCGCAGACGAACCTGTCCGGGCGCGGCACCGCACTGCCGGCGACAGGTGAGTTCGATCGTTCGACAGCGGCAGCTGCAGCCGCTTCGGCAGCGCCGGGCCAGCGCGACTCGGGCGAGCGTGAATCGGGCGAGCGTGAATCGGGTGGGGACAAGACCGAACGACGCGAGGCAGCGCGGTCGAAAGCGGCCGTGATCGACGGGCCGACCCGGCACATCGAGCGCAAAGATCTGGCGAAGGACATGCCGGATCTGTCCGCCACCCGGCATCCCGAGCCGACGGCAGCCGATCGCGCAGCCCCCACCGCTATCACGGCGGTACCCAGCGCGGACGGCGATCCTCTGCGGGCGACGATCCAGATTCGCAAGATCGACCCCTGGTCGACGCTCAAGATCGCTCTGGTCATCGCTGTGTCGTTGTTCTTCGTGTGGATGGTGGCCGTCGGCCTGCTGTACGCCGTGCTCGACGGCATGGGTGTGTGGGACCGACTCAACAGTGCCTTCACCGAGATCGTCAACGAATCCGGCGACGGCGGACTCGTCAGCGCCGGTCAGGTGTTCGGCTACGCCGCAGTGATCGGTGTGATCAATGTCGTACTGTTCACCGCACTCACCACGATCGGTGCCTTCATCTACAACCTGTCGTCGGACCTGGTCGGCGGCGTCGAAGTGACGCTGGCAGATCGCGACTGACCAGCACGAACGACAGCCGTATCGGGCCGTTTTGGAAGACAGCGGCCCGATACGGTAATCTCATCCCTCGGTTCGAGGAGAGCAATTCTTCGGCCCGAAGCAGTATCGAGGGCCTATAGCTCAGGCGGTTAGAGCGCTTCCCTGATAAGGAAGAGGTCGGAGGTTCAAGTCCTCCTAGGCCCACACCGAACGAACGAAAAGAGGCAGGACGTGAAAGTCCTTCTTCTTGTTGCTTCGGTGGTGATCGCAGTGCTGACAGTATCGAAGGTGCGCTCCACGCGCAGCTCGGAAGGCGTCTGGCACAGCATCTCCACCGGGTGACAATCGCTCGGAGAGAACGTGTAAAGTTCGTGCACGTTCGACAGCAACACCCGGGGCCTTAGCTCAGTTGGTAGAGCGCTGCCTTTGCAAGGCAGATGTCAGGAGTTCGAATCTCCTAGGCTCCACAATCAAAAGGACGTCCATTCCGATGGGTGTCCTTTTTCGTGTCTCCCCTCGACTGCCGCTCACCCCAAGTCCCCTCGACTGCCCCTCAGCCCAAGTCCACTAGATGTGACATTGACCCCCGAAAAGTCCACCGAACGTGACATCGAGTCCCGGCCGGGTGGCAGGGATGCATCGACCACTGTTGTGACTCGGACCAACCGCTGTCGAGATCGGTGCCCAGATATCCAGATCATTGTTCGATTCGTTTCGCATCACGTCCGCGGTCCCTAGCGTTCTTCGGGTACAGCAGCGTCGGTTCTCGGATCGACGGGACAGGTCGCGACGGCGCACCGCAGGGGGGTGTGCCGTCGTTCGATCTCGGCGTCTCGGATCGGTCTTCGGTTCGGGCGTCTCATATTTCTCGGAGGAGCCCCACAGATGACGCGTGTTCTCGATCATGAAGAGCTGTTGACCGAACTCGACGGCACGTTGGAAGCCAACCTGAATCGCCATCTGTCGATGGCGAAGGAGTGGCATCCGCATGATTACGTGCCGTGGGATCTGGGTCGCAATTTTGCAGCGATGGGCGGAGAGGACTGGTCGCTGGAGCAGTCGTCGTTGTCGGAGTTGGCTCGTACAGCGATGATCACCAATCTGTTGACCGAAGACAATTTGCCGTCGTACCACCGCGGTCTGGCCGACAACTTCTCGTTGGACGGAGCCTGGGGCACCTGGGTGGGCCGTTGGACCGCGGAGGAGAACCGTCACGGGATCGTGATGCGCGACTATCTGGTCGTCACACGCGCCGTCGACCCGGTCGAGCTGGAGCGGGCTCGGATGCACCACATGACGGTCGGTGTCGATGCCCCGATGGACGGCTCCAACTTCTTGCATTCGGTGGCGTACGTGACGTTCCAGGAGGTCGCGACGCGCGTGTCGCATCGCAACACGGGTTTGGCCTGTGGTGACCCGATCGCCGATCGAATGCTGGCCCGGGTGGCCGCCGACGAGAATTTGCACATGATCTTCTACCGCAACCTCGGCGAGGCGTCGCTCGACCTGGTCCCGGACCAGATGGTGCGTGCCATCGCCGATGTCGCGACGGACTTTCAGATGCCGGGACTGAACATGCCGAACTTCCGCAAGAACGCCATGATCCTGGCGAAGCACGGGATCTACGATCTCCGCCAGCATCTGGACGAGGTGCTGATGCCGGTGCTGCGGAAATGGAACATATTCGAGCGCAACGACTTCAGTGGTGAGGGCGAACGCGATCGCGATCGTCTGGCCGCATTCGTCCAGGATCTCGAGGCGAAGGCGACGAAGTTCGAGGAATCACGCGATCGCCTGTTGGCGCGGGAGGCAGCGCGGGCCGAGAAAGCGTCCTGACCTGCTACGGAATCGCTGCTGCGGGTCGTGATCGAAGCTCGGAGGTGTTAGAGTCCGGTCACGGGTGGGCCCGATGAGGCGATGGTCGTAGTGCGTGGGGAGGGCCGATGGTGCCTGGGGGGAATCGCGTGAGCGGTGGTGTCCGGTTCGTTGCGTGCCTCGGTGAGGCGTCACGCGTAGTCGACGGTGTCTGCTGGTGAGCAGATTCAGGTTCGACGAGTCCGGCCGGATGCTGGCGGTACTCGCCGCGGTGACCACGGTTCTCTACATCGCGAACGGCATTGCATCGTGGTCGGACCTGTCCAACCCGCAGCAGCTCTTCGCCGCGCTCGCAGTGGTTCTGGGGCCGGCGGCGATCGTTGTTCTCGCCCGGGCAGGAGCGCCGAGTCCCAAGCATGCGGTCGGGATCGCCACCGCTCTGTCGGTGGGCGCGCTTGCCTGTGCATTGGGTAGTAGTAACACGATGCCCGCGTTCTTGATCTGTGTGCAAGCGGCGATGTTCCTCGGCATGCACATCGGTGCGTTCTGGTCCGAGCGCGACGCTGGAATATGGGTTGCGGTGCTGGCCGTGTCTGCGGTCGTGGGTGCCGCTGTCGCCCCTTACGGCACGCCCTTCATCAGCTACATTCTGGTCGCCCTGGGCATCGTCGGCGCAACGGAAGTGTTCGGGGTGTTCGCGCGTCGAATGCGGTATTCGGCCACTCATGATGCGTTGACGGGCCTGCTCAATCGATTCGGTTTCGAGTCGAAGATCGAGAAGATGTTGCCCGCGTGCGCCGCTCGTGGTCTGACGGTGAGTCTGGCGGTGCTCGATCTCGACAACTTCAAGGAGATCAACGACGAGTACGGCCACATTGCCGGCGACGTGTTGCTCACTCGCGTCTCGAAGGCGTGGAAGGGGCAACTGACGAAACGGGATGTTCTGGGCCGGCTCGGCGGAGACGAATTCGTCCTGTTCATGCCAGGGGTTCTCGAGGCCGAAGCCTGGCAGGTCATCGACGGCTTGCGCCGATCCCATCGAGCCGAGTGGAGCGTCGGTCTGGCGTGTATGCCTGCCGGCCGCCGGTGGGGTGAAATCTACCGCGCTGCAGACGCAGACCTGTACCGCGCCAAGCGGAGTCGTCCCCCGAAGGCGTCTCGCCCCACCGAGCCCGGCGACGGACATCGCGGGCCGGTACGCAGAATCGTGTAGCGATACACCGATATGCCCGTCATCCCCAGATTTCATCCACAGCCTGGGGATAGATTCCTCGCTGCACCGTCTCGCTGACGTTGACTCGTCGAGTACGACGACAACTCTGCGGGGGGATTGCGATGGTCACGCTCGATGACGTCAGATCATGGGACAGTCAGGCGCTGACCGCCGTCTCGAATCAGTTCATGCACAGTTGGCGTGAATTGACCGCCGTGCACAGCTCACTGCTGGAGACCGTCGTCGACGACGGATGGCAGGGCCCCGCGGCAACGGCATACCGAGATGCCATGGGAGCTCTCCGTGCACAGGTGGGGGACTGTGCGACGGAGCTACTGCGGGTAGCGCTGTGCACCACTCCGGCGGCCATCGACATGGCCGAACTCGTCTCGGCGCTGACCGCTGTGGAAGCGGACGCCGCGCGCGAGCACTTCGATATCCGACGCGACGGTTCGGTGACCGACGTGCTGACGTCGTATTCGGTTGCGCAGCAGGACCTGTCGTCGACCATTCGCGATCGGCGTCGCCGTTGCACCGAGTTGGCCGAACGCATCACCCAACTGATGCGAGCCGCGACCGCGTTCGACGACGACCTTGCCCGACGCCTCGCCGGCGACATCTCACCGGGGAGCGTGAGAACAGCAGGGGTATCGGAAGTGCCGGTCGCTGGGAGCCCGGCCACGAATGCGGCGTTCTGGAGCGCTCTCTCGCCCGCCGAGCGCACTCGACTGCTCGTCGAGCACCCGGCTCTCATCGGTAATCTCGACGGCGTGCCGGGCCGAATTCGGGATTCAGCGAACCGTCGGGTACTTGCCAGTGAGCGCCTCCGACTGCAGGCTGTGGCTGATGAACTCGGAAACCAATTGAAGGACAACATCTTCGGAGGATTGTTCAGTGATGCCGACGCCGGCTTGGAACAGACGCGAACGCGGTTGAGCTCGCTCGACGCGATCGAGAGCACTCTGGCGCAGGGTGACAGGCAACTGTTGGCGCTCGACAATTCCACGTATGCGGAGACCACTGCCGCGATTGCAATAGGTGACGTCGACACGGCAACGCACGTGGCGGTGTTCGTACCCGGCCTCGGCTCGACGGTCCACGGAGACGCGGTACGTTACGACGGCGACCTGGAAGATCTCAAAACAACTGTGGAACAGATATTTTCGGAGGATCCGCCGCCCACCGTCGCAGCCGTGACGTGGATGAACTACCAGGCACCACAGCTGGGATGGGGCCTGCTCGATCCCGATCGGACCGTCGTATCCGATGCAGCAGCGCACGCGGGGGCGACGCGATTGGTGCCCTTTCTGGAGGGCCTCGATGCGGCCCGGTCGAACGATCCACATCTGTCGGTGCTCGCACACTCGTACGGATCATTGACCGCAGCCGCTGCCCTGCACGAAAGCACCGGCGTCGACGAGTTCGTGGCCCTCGGATCACCTGGCCTCGGCACCGACAGTGTGACCGACCTACAGGTTCCCGACGGTCACGTTTTCGCGGCGGAGGCGCGCGGGGACATCGTTGCTGACATCGGTGCCTTCGGTCGCGATCCCGGCACACTCGATGGAGTGACCCAACTGGCGACCGACGAGGGCGACGGGCGTCCGGGCACGACAGGTCACGGCGACTACCTCACGGACGGTTCGAGCGTCGAACACAACGTCGCGCTGGTCGTCGCCGGCCGGGGTGACGATGCAGAAACCAGGCCCCGGCCGGGCCTGTTCGATCTACTACAGAAGCTTCTATACCTGTGACGTCGACTCGTCTTCGTAATCGACCAAGCTGGGCGGCGCATCTGCGGGCGGCGGCACCTCGTGGCGGCGACGGCTGAGGTAGAACACGACACCTCCGACGACGACAGCGGCAGCTCCGAGCGCCAGGACGCGATGCTTGTTTCCCGGCGTCCGATCAGTCGTGAGAGCTGCCTTGGTCAGATCGGCCCGGGCAATGCGCTCGGCAGTCGCCGCGCGACGCTGCGCAGCCTGCTTACGCGCCAGACCGTAGCCGCGCTTGGCGAGCAACAGGCCCACTCCGGCAGGGCCCTTGCTCACGACGGAAGCGGCACCGAGCAGCGTCGACGCCGCCGTACCGGTGGAGGAGTGAACCCGCTCGGTTTTCGTTGTGCTCGTCATGCCCTCACTGTTCCACAACAGCGCCCCGATCGACCCTCCCGATACACCACCTGTGAACTACCCGGTCGCTCGAGATGGCACGATGGTGAGCGTGACTTCACCAAACAAGACCCAAACGGCAACGCTGCACACCAACCGCGGCGACATCGTCATCGAACTGTTCGGCAATCACGCCCCCAAGACCGTCGCGAACTTCGTCGGTCTCGCGGACGGGTCGAAGGAATACACGACGCAGAACGCGTCGGGTGCCAAGACCGGACCGTTCTACGACGGCGCAGTCTTCCACCGCGTCATCGACGGTTTCATGATCCAGGGCGGCGACCCGACCGGAACCGGCACCGGCGGACCGGGCTACAAGTTCGAGGACGAGTTCCACCCGGAGCTCTCCTTCGACCGCCCGTACCTGCTGGCCATGGCCAACGCAGGCCCCGGCACCAACGGCTCGCAGTTCTTCATCACCACCGGCAAGACCCCGCACCTCAACCGCAAGCACAGCATCTTCGGTGAGGTCACGGACGAGGCGTCCAAGAAGGTCGTCGACGCCATCTCGAGCACGCAGGTCGGCCGCGGCGATCGCCCCGTGGAAGAGGTCGTCATCAACAGCATCACCATCGCCTGATTCGGTTGTAGAAGGAATTACACGATGACAAACCCCGGCTGGGGTGGCGCGTACGGCGACCAGCCCAACCCACCCCAGTCGGTGTGCGTCAGACATCCCGATCGCCCGACCGGCCTGGCCTGCTCTCGATGCGGCCGGCCCGCGTGCCCACAGTGCCTGCAGCCCGCGGCCGTCGGGCAACACTGCGTCGACTGTGTTCGCGACGGTAACAAGAACGTCCGGACCGCGCGTACGGTCGCCGGCGCGCCGATGACACGCTCCGCCAAGACACCCCTGACCTTCGCGCTGATCGCGATCAACGTCGTGATCTTCGGCATCACCGCCGCTCAATCCGGCGACCTCATGAGCAATTTCCGGGGATCGTCGCTGGCCGACGCCTGGGCACTGAACAGCCTGCTGGTCGCGGACGGCGATGTGTGGCGCCTCCTCAGCAGTGGGTTCATCCACATAGGACCCGTCCACCTGCTGGTGAACATGTTCGCCCTGTACATCATCGGCCGAGACGTCGAACTGGTGCTGGGCCGTAGCCGCTATCTCGCCGTCTACTTCCTGTCGCTGCTCGGTGGCAGCGCATCGGTCATGCTGTTCGAGAACCCCCTCGCCGCCACCGCCGGGGCGTCGGGTGCCGTATTCGGATTGCTCGGCGCACAGGCCGTCATTTTGCTGCGACTCAAGCGCTCCCCGACCCCGGTCCTGATCGTGATCGCGCTGAACATCTTCATCAGCATCTCCATCCCCAGCATCTCGCTGTGGGGTCACATGGGCGGACTGGTCGCCGGAGCGGCAGCCACCGCCGGATTGGTGTTCCTACCCAACCGCAACGGCGCGCAGCCTCGTGCCGGGATATCCCTCGCCTGGCTCTCCGTGGCCGCAGTAGCCCTGATAGCCCTGGGCACCATCGCGGTCCGAGTCCTCGACCTCCGCGCGCAGATGGGCCTCTGAAGTCCACTAAATGTGCCATTGACCCCCGAAAAGGCCACTGGACGTCACATTGACTCCCGACGACGCCGATACGCGGGCTCGGCAATCACCCTGGGCTGCTGGCTGGTACCTGGCGGCTTTGCGACGGCTCACTGGTCCACTAAATGTGCCATTGACCCCCGAAAAGTCCACTGAACGTCACATTGAGTACCCCGGAGGGGGTCGGTGACGGTGGGCGGTCAGTTGTTCGGCGGCACCAGACCGTAGGTGTCGAGTACTTCGAACACGTCGCGTGGGTCGGCTCCCAGGTCCCATCGACCGAAGATGATGAGTCGATCGTCGTCCTCGTCGGGTGGGCGGACGTCCAGTTCGAGCATCGGTACTCGTCGTCCCAGTCTCGGGTAGCGGACCACTTTGATTTGGACGATGTCGGCGCGCGAGTACGTACGTGTGCCGGTGAGTCGTTTCATCACCAGGGAGCCGTCGGGTGTGATGGCGAGTCGGGGGCGTTGTGCGGCCGCGAGGGCTGCCATTACCCAGGTTCCGACGGCGGCGAGTCCGACGAGGAAGGTTCCGGCAGCGTCCGAGGAGGCGAGGACGGCACCGATGGCGAGTGCGATACCGCCTGCCACCAGCGCGCCGACGGCTACGGCCGGCGTCGCCCATCGGTGTTCGTACACACCCTGTGGATGGTTTGGAAAGTTATCCACAGGGTTTATCCACATTGGGGATGAATGACATGGGTGTAACTCGGCCGGCTCTCAGCGCCATCGCATGGTCATGACGAGGCCGACGACCATGAAGCCGAATCCGATGAGGAAGTTGTACGCACCGAGGTTGCCGATGAACGAGATGTCTTCCTGGGCCAGGTAGTACACGATCAGCCACAGCAGCCCTACCAGCATGAATCCGAGCATCAGGACCACGTACCAGACCGGCGACGGGCCGGCGTTGACCTTTACCGGCGTGCGGTTGGCCGGGTTGATCGTGTAGTCGTTCTTCTTCCGTACCTTCGACTTCGGCATTGCGTCCTCTTCGTGTTCTTGACGGTCATCGGCGTGCGCCGTGCCTGTGGACAACTGACGGTGACAACCTGTGGATCGATCGAGTTGCGTGCATCCCCAGGTTATTGTCTCCCGGAGAGCCGTGGCGGTCATCCACCCCGTTTGTAGTACACGCTAACTCAGATCAGCGCAGCACCGACCTACCGAACAGTGGCGAGCACTCTGTGAGACGACGATCGACCGATTCCTCCGAGACCCGATGGTGGGTGCTCGCTGTGGCGGTGTGCGCTGTGGTCGGTCTGCTGCTCGGAACCACGCGACATGCCTCGGACGGCAACGAGTTGCGGGGCGGTGACACGACACGGCTCGCCGATCTGGTCGATTCGGCCCAGAGAAGCAGCGACGATGCGCTGCGCAGTAGAGATGCGCTGGAGCAGCAGGTCGATCTCCTGCAGCAGCGTACGGCGGCGGGCGACTCCGAGGTGGCCGACGCGTTGGCCCGGGTCGACGCCCTCTCGGACGCGGCGGGTCGGGAGGAGGCGTCCGGCACGGGGTTGACGGTGACGATGGCCGACGCTCCACGCGGTCCCGACGGGTCCTATGCGTCCGACGCGTCTCCGGACGACCTGGTGGTTCATCAGGTCGACGTGCAGAGTGTCCTCAACGCCCTGTGGGCCGGCGGTGCGTCGGCGATGGCGATGCAGGATCAGCGTCTGGTGGCGTCGTCGGCACCGCGGTGTATCGGGAACACGCTGCTACTGGGCGGCCGGACGTACAGTCCGCCGTACGTGATGACGGCTCTCGGCGACCCGGATCGACTGCGGGCGGCGCTGGACAACGAGCCCGGGGTGCGGCTGTACGAGCAGTATGCGCTGCGCTATGGCCTCCGCTACGAGGTCGCGGCCTATCAGAACCTCTCGGTTCCGGCGTACACCGAATCGGTGCGCATGCGTTTCGCGGAGCCGCGCTGAGTACGCTGTCGACATGCGCATTCTCGTCGTCGACAACTACGACAGCTTCGTCTTCAACCTCGTCCAGTACCTGGGCCAGTTGAACGCCGAGGTCGAGGTGTGGCGCAACGACGACGAGCGACTCGCCGATCGCGACGCTGTCGCCGCGGAGTTCGACGGCATTCTGCTCAGCCCGGGCCCGGGAACCCCGCAGCGCGCCGGGGCCACGATGGACCTGGTCTCGGCGAGCGCGCGGGCCAAAACCCCACTGCTCGGTGTCTGTCTGGGCCATCAGGCCATCGGAGCCGCGTTCGGTGCCACGGTCGAGAAGGCCCCGGAGCTGCTGCACGGTAAGACCAGCCTCGTCCATCACACCGGCGTTGGCGTCCTGGAGGGGATGGGCGAGCCGTTCACGGCCACCCGCTATCACTCGCTGACCGTCCGCGAGGACACCATCCCCGCGGAGCTCGAGATCATCGGCCGTACCGAATCCGGCCTGGTGATGGCCATGAGGCACACCGAGCTACCCATTCACGGCGTGCAGTTCCATCCGGAGTCCATCCTCACCGAGGGCGGGCACCGGATGCTGGCCAACTGGCTCGCAGTGTGCGGTATGCCCACCGATTCCGGTTTGGTGGGAACCCTGGAGGCGCAGGTCGCCGAGGCCTTCGCCTGATCGTCGATCGCTAACGCCCGGGGATACCCAGGGCACCGATGCTGATCGTGACGGTGTCGGACTTGCTGATCTCGGACCCTGCCGGCTGCGTCTGATTCACCACTCGCCCGACCATCAACGGATCCAGCGTCGCTTCCCTTGTCGCCGTCAGTTCCGCTGCCGTGCCCGTCCAGCCGGCCGACTGCAGCGCGGCCAACGCCTGCGCCTCGGTCAGACCGGCGAGGTCGGGCATGGGGATCTTGTCGCCGTTCGACACGCGCAGCGTGACGACGGTGTTCTCGGTGACATTGGTGCCGCCCACGGGGTCTGTGGAGACGACCTGACCCGTCGGCTGTCCCGAGTCGATGTTTTGAACCTGGACGCGCAGTCCGGCTCCCTCGACGTTCGGCTGCGCCACGTTCACGAGTTGCCCCACGACATCGGGCATCCGAACCTGCGCGGGCCCGGTGCCCAGCGTGATGCGGACCTGCGAGTTGGCGTTCATGCTCACGCCCGAGGACGGATTCTGCTCGACGACCTTGTCGAGGTTCTCGGGTGTCGACGGAGCACGGGCGACGGTGGCATCGAGCTGGAGGCCCACCTCGTTCAGTGCATCCGACGCCTGCTGCTGGGTGAGGCCGGTCAGTCGAGGAACCTGCACCTGCTGCGGTCCGGAGGACACGTCGAGCTGGATGTTCCCCGGCGATTCGGTCTGTGATCCGGCCGCCGGATTGGTGCCGATGGCCGAGCCTTCCGGAATCGCCGCGTCGGGCTTCTCCTGGATGCTCACTCGCAGGCCGGCTTCTTCGAGTTGACGCTGCGCCTCGTCTGCGGACAGTCCTACGACGGTGGGCACGGCGACGGTCTTGGGGTCGGCACCGGGACCGAGCGACCACAGGAAGGCACCGACGATAGCGACGACGATGATCGCGGCCGCCGAGATCAACGCAATCTTGAGGCCGCGGCGGTTCTTCGGTTCCTCGTAGTCCTCCGTGTGGCGCGACGACCGAGGCACCGCCGTAGCGGCGGGCTTGTCCTTGCCGGAGAAATCGGCCTGACGAGAATCGACGGAGCCGAGGATGGTGGTTCGATCCTCGTCGTTCATCACCATGGGCGCACTCGGGCGCTGTCCACCCAGAACGCGGACCAGGTCGGTACGCATCTCGGCGGCGCTCTGGTAGCGATTGGCCGGGTTCTTGGCCATTGCCTTGAGGATGATCGAGTCGAGTTCGCGTGGGACGGTGTCGTTGACCAGAGACGGCAGCTGGGGGTCTTCACGGACGTGCTGGTAGGCGACGGCGACCGGCGAATCCCCCTTGAACGGCGGCTCGCCGGTGAGGATCTCGAACAGCACGCAGCCGAGCGAGTAGACGTCCGAACGCGCATCGACCTGTTCCCCGCGGGCCTGCTCGGGCGAGAGGTACTGCGCGGTTCCGATCACGGCGGCGGTCTGAGTCATCGGCGAGGACGAGTCGGCGATGGCACGGGCGATGCCGAAGTCCATCACCTTCACCGCGCCGGCGTTGTTGATCATGATGTTGGCGGGTTTGACGTCGCGGTGCACGATGCCGTTGCGGTGGCTGAAATCGAGCGCAGCACAGACGTCGGCGATGACCTCCATGGCCCGACGCGGCTCCATGGGTCCTTCGGCGCGCACGATGTCGCGCAGGGTGTCGCCGTCGACGTATTCCATGACGATGAACGGGAGCGGACCGGCTTCGGTCTCCGCTTCACCGGTGTCGTAGACGGCGACGATGGCGGGGTGATTGAGCGCAGCAGCGTTCTGTGCCTCACGTCGGAACCTCAGGTAGAACGTGGGGTCGCGAGCGAGGTCGGCGCGCAGAACCTTGATGGCGACGTCACGATCGAGTCGTGTGTCCCGAGCGAGGTGAACCTCGGACATACCGCCGAAACCGAGTATCTCGCCCAGCTCGTAGCGAGAGGAGAGCGTACGGGGAGTCGTCATCGTTGTCCTTGTGGTGCTTGCGGGAACGGAATCTCGATCAGCGGCCTGCGAGTCGTCGTCTGGGTGGGCTGCGCCGAGGTCGTCGTGCTCTCTTCGGTGGTCGTCGGCTCCTCCGAGGTGGTCGTGGTCGTCGTGGTGGTGGTGGTCGTTTCTTCGGTGGTCGTGGTTTCTTCGGTGGTGGTCGTCGGCTCGGTGGTCGTTGTGGTCGTGGTCGTCGGCTGCGTGGTGGTCGTCGGCTGCACGAACGGTGTCGGCGCGTCGTCCCTTCCACCGGTCAGCAGTACGTAACCGCCGATCAGGATGGCCAACAGCAGGAGCGCGCCGCCGCCCCAGGCCAACGCCTTCTGTGCCGAGGACATGCCGGTCTGCTCGGGAACCGCTGCAGCTGCAGTGCCGGTAGCCGGGCCCCGGTAATCCCGTTGCGAGGTCGGCATCATCTGGGTGCTCGACGGCGGAGGCGGCTGCGGGCTGGGCACGACCCCGGGCATCATGACTCTCCCGGTTCCGGTACCGCGCGAGTTGCCGGGTGCAGGCGGCCGACGGCCGGCGCGAACTGCGGCGACGGCGTCGGCGAATTCACCGCCGTTGGCGTACCGGGCGGCCGGATCCTTGACCATCGTGATCTCGATGAGCTCACGGACGGCAGGTGGTAGGTCGACCGGCATGGGTGCCGGTGCTTCGCGGACGTGTTTCATGGCGACGGTCAAGGCACCGTCGCCCACGAAAGGCCGTGTGCCCGCGAGTACTTCGTATCCGACGACGCCGAGTGAGTAGACGTCGGATGCCGAGGTCGCCTCTTCGCCGAGGGCTTGCTCGGGAGCGATGTACTGGGCGGTGCCCATGACCATTCCGGTCTTGGTGACCGGGGAGGCGTCGACGGCCTTGGCGATGCCGAAGTCGGTGATCTTGACCTGCCCGGTGGGGGTGATCAGGATGTTGCCGGGCTTGACGTCGCGGTGGACGACCCCTGCCGTGTGCGCGATCTGCAGTGAGCGCCCGGTTTGTTCGAGCATGTCGAGGGCATGGCCGAGCGGCAGGCGCGACATGCGACCCAGCACTGCGTTGAGGGGTTCGCCGTTGACCAGTTCCATCACCAGGTAGGCGAGCGATTCGCCTGCACCGTCGCGGGTCTCGCCGTAGTCGTACACCCCGGCGATTCCGGGGTAGTTCAGCTGAGCGGTGGTACGGGCCTCGAACCTGAAGCGCTGCAAGAACTCCGGATCCTCGGAGAACTCGGCTTTGAGTACCTTCACGGCGACACGGCGGTCGAGGCGATTGTCCATCGCCTCCCAGACCTGTCCCATGCCGCCGGTGGCGATGAGGCGCAGCAGTCTGTAGCGCTGCGCGATGACGGCTCCGTTACTCAGTGGCACCGATGCTCACCTCCCCTGCAATGCGGCGGCGATGACGGCGCGGCCGATGGGTGCTGCGACCGAACCGCCGGTGGCGGCGAGGGCTCGATCTCCGCCGTCCTCGACGATGACGGCGATGGCGACCTTGGGGTCCTTCGCCGGTGCGAAACCGATGTACCACGCATGGGGCGGGGTGTTGCGAGGATCCGAACCATGTTCTGCGGTACCGGTTTTCGACGCGATCTGCACCCCGGGGATCTTGCCTTCCCCGCTGGTGTTGTTCTCGGAACCGATCATCAGATCGGTCAGGGTCGCGGCCGTGTCGGAGCTGATCGCCTCACCCATCGATTGGGGTTGGTAGCTGGACAGGTCCGACAGGTCGGGAGATTGCAACTGCTGCACCAGGTTCGGAGCCATCCGTACACCGCCGTTGGCGACGGTCGCGGCGATGACGGCGTCCTGCAGCGGGGTGAGCGCCACGTCGCGCTGACCGATGCTGGACTGGCCGAGAGCCGCGTCGTCGTCGATGGATCCGATGGTGCTGTCGGCAACGGTGAGCGGGATGCTGGTGTCCTCTCCGATACCGAACTTGGCGGCGGTCTCGCGCATCTTGTCGGCGCCGGTGTCGATGCCGAGTTCGACGAAGGCGGTGTTGCACGACCGTGCGAACGCCTCACGTAGCGAGGCGGTCTGACCGCCTCCGCACGTCGAACCGTTGTAGTTCTCGAGCGTCGTCGACGTTCCAGGAAGGGTGATGTTCGACGCGGCCGTGAGTTGATCGTCCGGGGTGGCGCCTGCTTGGAGCGCAGCGGCGGTCGTGATCACCTTGAACGTCGATCCCGGTGGGTAGGTCTGCGAGATCGCGCGGTTCACCAGCGGCTTGCCCGGATCGTCGCTCAGGTTCTCCCACGCGGTCGACGTGGTGCTGCCGTCGTGGCTGGCCAGCAGGTTGGGGTCGTAGCTCGGCGTGCTGGCCATGGCGAGAATGTTGCCGGTGGCGGGGTCGAGGGCCACGACGGAGCCGGTGTATCCCTTGGCGGTCAGCTGGTCGTACGCCACCTGTTGGACGACCGGGTCGATGGTGGTGACGACGTTGCCACCGCGGGGATCACGGCCGGAGATGAGGTCGAACAGGCGTCCGCCGAACAACCGGTCGTCGGATCCGTTGAGTACCGGGTCCTCGGCGCGTTCGAGACCGGTGCTCGAGTACAGCATCGAATAGAAGCCGGTGATCGGGGCGTTGGCCTGCGGGCTCGCGGGGGAGATCGAATTCTGCGGGTACGTGCGCAGGTATTTGTAGCGATCGTCGGTGGCAACCGACGATGCGAGAACCTGACCACCCGCCGAGATCTGGCCGCGTTGACGTGAGTACTCGTCGAGCAGAACGCGGGAGTTCCGTGGGTCGGTGCGCAGGTCGTCGGCCTTGATGACCTGAACGTAGGTCGCGTTGGCGAGCAGGGCGACCACCATCACCATGATGGCGATGGAGACGCGGCGTAGGGGAGTGTTCATGCGCGCTTCACCATTTCGGTCGGCGCCTCGGCGATCGGGGCGGCCACAGCGGGCTTCTTCTTGGGGGTCGCAGGCTCACGCGCTGCGTCGGAGATCTTGATCAGCAAGGCCACCAACAGGTAGTTCGCCAGCAACGAGGATCCTCCGTACGACATGTACGGGGTGGTCAGACCGGTCAGCGGGATGAGTTTGGTGACGCCGCCGACGACGACGAACAGCTGGACGGCGACGGTGAACGAGAGCCCGGCGGCGAGCAACTTGCCGAAGCTGTCTCGGACGGCGAGCGCAGTACGCATTCCGCGAATGACGAACAGCAGATACAGGATCAGCACTGCGGCCAAACCGATGAGGCCGAGTTCCTCGCCGACGGTGGCGATGATGAAGTCGGTCTTGGGGAACGGAACCTGCGACGGGCGACCGCTGCCGAGGCCGGTGCCGGCGAGCCCACCGGTGGCCAGACCGAACAGCGACTGGGAAATCTGGTAGCCGGTGTCGTTGTAGTCCGCGAACGGGTCCAGCCAGGTCAGTGTCCGCACGCGCACGTGGCTGAACGCCTGGTAGGCGAAGAAGAATCCGACCATCAGCAGACCGCTGCCGATGATGATCCAGCCGACACGTTCGGTGGCGATGTAGATCATCACCAGAACGGTGCTGAAGATCAGCAGCGACGTGCCCAGGTCCTTCTCGAACACGAGCACCGCGACCGAGACGATCCACACGACGATGATGGGCCCGAGATCGCGAGCGCGCGGGAAGTCCATGCCGAGCCAGTGTTTGCCTGCCGTGGTGAACAGTTCGCGCTTGGACACCAGCAGTGACGCGAAGAAGATCAGCAGCAGAATCTTGGCGAATTCACCGGGCTGCAAACTGAAGCCGGGCAACCGAATCCAGATCTTGGATCCGTTGACCTCGGAGAACGCCGACGGCAGCAGCGCGGGAATGGCGAGAAGGATCAAGCCGGCCAGGCCGAGGGTGTACCCGTAGCGAGCCAGGGTGCGGTAGTCGCGCAGCAGCACCAGCAGTGCCACGAAGCCGGCGATGGCCAGCGTCGTCCACAGCACCTGCTGGTTGGCGTCGGGCGAGGGAATGGGGTTGCCGAGGTACTGCGCCTGTTGCTGATCGGCCAGGTCCAGTCGATGGATCAGCACCAGGCCGAGACCGTTGAGCAGCGCGACGATCGGCAGCAGCAGCGGATCCGCATAGGGGGCGAACCGTCGTACGGCCAAGTGCGCCACCGTCACCAGTGCGAGGTAGGCCAGCGCGTACTTGGCCAGGTCCCAGGTGATCGTCTGTTCCTGGCTGGCTTCGACGAGGATCAACGAGATGGTGGTGATCAGGACCGCGGCACCGAGCAGCAGCAATTCGACATTGCGACGATTCGACTGGATCGGTGCGGGAGCGAACCCACCGGGAGGACTCGGAAAGGAGCCTCCTGCGGACGGATTGGAACTCATCGAGTACCGGTCCTGCAGTTCTGGCCTGGGATCTGCGCGACGGTCGGTGTCGGCACGGCGGTAGTGGTCGGGGCAGCTTCCGGAACGGGCTCCGGCGCGGGCGGAGGCAACGGCACTCCGGGGGGCGCGATGATCGGCGTCGTCGGGGCGGGTGCGGCTGTGGTGGTCACTGCCGGCTCGGTCTCGCAGACCTCCAGTAGGTCTCCCGAGGCCAACCGTTGCACCTGACCGCGGGCGTCGTCGAGAGAGCCCGACGGGAGTCCTGCGGTCACCTGCTCGCGCGCGGCCGGCAACAGGTCGTCGATCTCGAACGGGACGCAATCGGCCGGCGCGGCGTCGGGTGCAGTCAATGTGACGCCACCGTTGTCGTCGAGGCAGCCGATCAATTCCACGCTCTGCAACGAGTACCCGAGAACGGAACCGGGGAGACCGCGCAGCACGGTGACCTTGCTGTTGTCGGCACCGACGTAGTAATTGCCCTTGATCACCGAATTGGCAACCACGACACCGATTCCGGCCAACACGATCAGGGTCAGCGCGATCAGCGACCACCGCAGTTTGTGCGACTTCTTCTCCGGTGTCACCACAGGGG
Source organism: Rhodococcus sp. 06-1474-1B (assembly GCF_002258885.1). NCBI lineage: Bacteria > Bacillati > Actinomycetota > Actinomycetes > Mycobacteriales > Nocardiaceae > Rhodococcus > Rhodococcus sp. 06-1474-1B. Next base: position 90,446 of record NZ_NOYR01000006.1, read on the forward strand.
CGGTCACGCGCTTGGGCGTCGTGCGCGGGGGACGCATGGCGGCGGCGCGGCCCGCTGCAGTGTTCGGCGGCGGAGCGTCTTCTTCGTCCTCGGTGCTGGCTGCGCCGCCGAGAATCGGGTGGCTCTGGCCGTAGTCGAGGTCGATGACGTCGGCGACGACGACGGTGACGTTGTCCGGGCCACCGCTGCGCAGGGCTAGTTCGATGAGGCGGTCGGCGCACGGCCCGGTCTCGCCCTCGGCGAGGGTGTTCTCGATGGTTTCGTCGCTCACGACGTCCGACAAACCGTCGGAGCACAACAGGTAGCGGTCGCCGGCACGGACCTCGCGGACGGTGAGCGTCGGCTCGATCTCGTTACCGGTCAGCGCCCTCATGATCAGTGAGCGTTGCGGGTGCGTGTGCGCCTGTTCGGCGGTGATGCGGCCTTCGTCGACCAGTGACTGGACGAACGTATCGTCGCGGGTGATCTGAGTGAGCGAGCCGTCGCGCAGCATGTAGGCACGCGAGTCACCGATGTGCACCAGACCCATTCGCTTGCCCGCGAACAGGATTGCGGTCAGCGTGGTTCCCATGCCGTCGAGTTCGGGCTCGTCTTCCACCTGGTCGGCGATGGAGGCGTTGCCCTCGCGGGTGGCGGCTTCGAGTTTGCCGAGCAGATCCTCGCCCGGTTCGTCGTCGTCGAGGTGCGCCAGCGCGGCGATCATCAACTGCGAGGCCACTTCGCCTGCGGCGTGACCGCCCATGCCGTCGGCCAGAGCCAACAGTCGCGCACCTGCGTAGACGGAGTCCTCGTTGTTGGAGCGAACGAGACCGCGATCGCTGCGGGCGGCGTAGCGGAGAACAAGGGTCACGGGCGCAACTCGATCACGGTCTTGCCGACGCGAACCGGAGTTCCCAGTGGAACGCGTACAGCGGTGGTGACCTTGGCTCGATCGAGGTAGGTGCCGTTGGTCGAGCCCAGGTCTTCGACGTACCAATCTCCGCCGCGAGGCGAGAGGCGAGCGTGCCTGGTGGACGAATAGTCGTCTGTCAGAACGAGAGTCGAATCGTCTGCGCGTCCGATCAGAACCGGCTGAGTGCCGAGCGAGATGCGCGTGCCGGCGAGGCCGCCCTGGGTCACCACGAGGTACTTCGCCACCTTCTGCTTGTTGAACGACGGGAGCACCTTCGAGCCACCGGAGTAGCGGGCGGGCACACGCATACCGGCTGCGGCATAGATGTCACTGCGCAGCGTCCGAAGAACGGCCCAGACGAAGAACCACAACAGAAGCAGAAAACCTGCCCTGGTCAGTTGCAGAATCAATCCCTGCACGACGATTCACCTCCTCCTTCGCGATCGGACCTGCATCCCCCACAATCCGACGCGGCGGCGCGACAGACATGGTTGTCTCGCAGCATCATAGGGTGCAGTCGCTCGTGTGGACGACATACGGGTGGGCGAACCTGCGAGTCGAGGAGACGAACATCTCGGTCGGCCGGGCCACTCCGGTGATCAGACGATCCGGACCAGAATCTCGGAGTGACCGGCGCGGATCACGTCGCCGTCGGCCAGTTGCCAATCCTGGACGGGTGCACCGTTGACGGTGGTTCCGTTGGTGGATCCCAGATCGGACAGCATGGCCACTCGGCCGTCCCAGCGAATCTCGATGTGTCGGCGTGACACTCCGGTGTCGGGGAGGCGGAACTGGGCGTCCTGGCCGCGCCCGATGATGTTCTGTCCGTCCCGGAGCTGGAAGTAGCGGCCGCTGCCGTCCTCGAGCTGAAGGGTCGCGGCGAGCGCCTGGGGCTGACCTGCGTAGGACGCCGACTGGTCGTAGCCGTAGCCGTCCCCGCGATCACCGGCACCCTGGGGGTAGCCGCGGCCGTAGGGCGCTTGGGCAGGCGGGTAGTCGTAGGCGGGCTGCTGGTAGCCCTGCTGTGGGTAACCGGCACCCTGCGGCTCGGCATAGCGGCCGGCGGGCTCGCCGTACGCCTGCTCCTGGTAGGGAGCCTCGCTGTAGGCACCGCCCTGCTCGCCACCGTTGTAGTCGTAGCCGGCACCGTTGTAGCCCTGGGCGTCGTAACCCTGGGCGTTGTAGCCCTGCGCGTCGTAACCCTGGGCGTTGTAGCCCGCTCGGTCGTAGCCGTGGGCGTCGTAACCCTGCTCCTGGCCGTTGGGTGCTCCGTAGGCCTGGTCGTATCCCTGCTCCTGGCCGCCGGCGGCGCTGTAGGCCTGGCCGTGCTGGGCGTACGGCTGCTCGTCGTAGCCCTGGTTCTCGTAGCCCTGGGCGTTGTACGGCTGCTGGTCGTAGCGCTGATCTCGATCGGCGGGCGCGTAACCCTGCGCGTCGTATCCGTTCTGCTCACGCGCCGCGTAGCGGGGATCCTGGCCACCGGCGTATCCGTTGCGCGCGCGCGGATCCGGACGATGTCCGTCCGCGGGGTCGCGCTGCGGGTCGTAGCCTGGGTTCTGCGTCATGTGGCCGGCTCCTGGTATCGACATCGGTGGGGCAGTCGGTCGCTGCGTGGCTGAAGGGACGGGACGGGCTGGCTGTGCCGACGCGTTCTGCTGAACAGAGCTGTTCTGCGCAGCAATCGCCGATCGTCCCACATCGGGATCGACCGAGCCACTGGCCCGGAACTGTCCGGTGTGAAGGGTGGGCGACGGTTCGAAGCGAACCACCACGTCACCGTAGGTCTGCCACCCCTGATCACGGATGTAATCGTCCAGGTGACGCGAGAAAGCCTTGACCGTGAGCTCGCGATCACCGGCAAGTTCCTCGTGATCCGAGCTGTTGATCGTGATCACGTAGTTGTTGGGTGCCAGGTAATGACCGCCGTCCAAGGGGCGAACGAGATCGGACGCCTCCTGTTGCAGCGCCGCCTCGACTTCGGCCGGTACGACGCCGCCGCCGAACACGCGGGCGAAGACGTCGCCGACAGCGCTCTGCAGCTTGCGTTCGAAACGCTGAACGATGCCCATCGTGACCCCTCCTCTCACTGTGTTCTTCCACCCTGTGGTGCCTGTTGCCTACAACGCTGCAACGGCCGCGTGTCATCACGAAGTCGCGCTGCAAGCATGATATACGGTGCGGCCGACAGCAACGCTGTGCCGCCGGTTGCTCGGGGCAGCTCGAGACGGCGATTTTCGAGCACGGCGGGGTGCGTGTTAGTGTTCTCGCCGTCACCCGGGCGGGTGGCGGAATGGCAGACGCGCTGGCTTCAGGTGCCAGTGTCCTTCGGGACGTGGGGGTTCAAGTCCCCCTCCGCCCACCACACTGGCCGCAGCTGATCTCGATCGCTGCGGCCAGTAGTTTCTTCGAACCCCGGCGTATGAGCGCGGGTGATGCCTTACATTCGTGTAGTTCGACAACGATGTCGACGTGTCGATGCAGAGCCGGATTCCGGACCCCGTCGATTCGGTGGAAAATCGCAGGTGAGAGCCCGAAGTAGGCTTACCTTATTTGCGAGAGCACCCTGGTACTGACTTATCGTTCGTAATTGGATCGGCCTCACCACGGCCTGATCCGTCGAGACCTTCACTTTTCTACCACGAGCCCACCCGCCCGTGCAGAGGAAAGCGTGGAAGATCGACAGGTGCTGCTTCAACGGCGAGGACGCACCGCAGGCCGTTCGAGCAGCCGGTTACACCACACCGTCGCCGACGAGTTTCAAGGCTGGACTTATCCGAAGGCTAGGTATGAAGCACACTCCGGGCCCGCAAGGCCTCTACGATCCCGTCAACGAACACGACTCCTGTGGTGTCGCATTCGTGGTGGACATGCACGGTCGCCGCAGTCGCGACATCGTCGAGAAGGCGATCACCGCACTGGTCAACCTCGAGCACCGCGGTGCCGCGGGCTCCGAACCGAACACCGGCGACGGTGCGGGCATTCTGATCCAGGTACCGGACGCGTTCTTCCGCGCCGTCGTAGATTTCGAGCTCCCCGCACCCGGTGCCTACGCAACCGGTGTCGCATTCCTGCCGCAGGGCCGCAGCGACGCAGCGCGCGCGTGCGAGGGTGTCGAGCGCATCGTCGAGAGCGAAGGCATGACCGTCCTCGGATGGCGTGAGGTCCCCACCGACGACTCCTCCTTGGGCGCGTTGGCTCGCGACGCGATGCCGACGTTCCGTCAGTTGTTCTTCTCCGCTCCCGACGCGGCGATCACCGACCTCGAACTCGAGCGTCGTGCCTTCGTCATTCGCAAGCGCGTCGAACACGAGTTGGGTGAAGAGGGCGCAGGCAAGGACGGCCCCGGTCGCGAGACCGTGTACTTCCCGTCGCTGTCCTCGCAGACGTTCGTCTACAAGGGCATGCTGACCACGCCCCAGCTCAAGGGCTTCTACCTCGACCTGCAGGACGAGCGCGTCGAAAGTGCACTGGGACTTGTGCATTCGCGTTTCTCGACCAACACGTTCCCGTCGTGGCCGTTGGCCCACCCGTTCCGGCGGGTCGCACACAACGGTGAGATCAACACCGCGACCGGCAACGAGAACTGGATGCGCGCCCGCGAGGCCCTCATCACCTCCGACGTATTCGGTGGCTCGGAAGCGCTCGAGAAGATCTTCCCCGTCGTCACCCACGGAGCCAGTGACACAGCACGTTTCGACGAGGTGCTCGAACTGCTGCACCTCGGCGGCCGCAGCCTGCCGCATGCCGTGCTGATGATGATTCCCGAGGCCTGGGAGCGGCACGAATCCATGGACCCCGCGCGTCGGGCGTTCTACAAGTACCACTCCTCGTTGATGGAGCCCTGGGACGGACCGGCCTCGGTGTGCTTCACCGACGGCACCGTCATCGGCGCAGTTCTGGACCGCAACGGTCTTCGCCCCAGCCGCCTGTGGGTCACCGACGACGGCTTGGTCGTCATGGCTTCCGAGGTCGGCGTGCTGGACATCGACCCGTCCAAGGTCGTCCGCAAGGTGCGTCTGCAGCCGGGCCGGATGTTCCTGGTGGACACCGCACAGGGCCGCATCGTCTCCGACGACGAGATCAAGGACGAACTCGCCGCCGAGCACCCGTACCAGCAGTGGCTCGACGAGGGCCTGACGTCGATCGACGATCTGCCCGAGCGGCCGCACGTGCACATGCCGCACGATCGCGTGCTGATTCGCCAGCAGATCTTCGGATACACCACCGAGGAACTGAACGTGCTGGTCTCGCCGATGGCGAAGTCCGGTGCCGAGGCCATCGGTTCGATGGGTACCGATACCCCGATCGCCGTGCTGTCGGCACGTCCGCGGATGTTGTTCGACTACTTCTCGCAGCTGTTCGCCCAGGTCACCAACCCGCCGCTCGACGCGATCCGTGAAGAGATCGTCACCAGCCTCGGCGGCACCATCGGTCCCGAGGGCGATCTGCTCAACCCGGGTGCCGACGGCTGCAAGCAGATCGTGCTGCCCCAGCCGATCCTGCACAACGACGACCTCGCCAAGCTCGTCCACATCAACGACGAGGGCACGCAGGAAGAGCTGCGCTCGGTGGTCGTGCGTGGCCTGTACCCGGTTGCCGAAGGCGGTGAAGGTCTCCGAAAGGCGTTGGAGGCCATCCGCGCTCAGGTTTCCGCTGCCATTTCGGGCGGGGCGCGGATCATCGTGCTCTCCGACCGAGAGTCCAGTGAGAAGCTCGCTCCGATTCCGTCGTTGCTCCTCACCTCGGCAGTGCACCACCATCTCGTTCGTGAGAAGACGCGCACCAAGGTCGGTCTCATCATCGAAGCCGGTGACGCCCGCGAGGTGCACCACATGGCTCTGCTCATCGGATTCGGTGCGGCAGCGGTCAATCCGTACATGGCTTTCGAGTCGATCGAGGACATGATCGAGCGCGGTGCCCTCACCGGCATCGACTTCGACAAGGCCGTCGGCAACTACATCAAGGCCGCAGGCAAGGGCGTGCTGAAGGTGATGTCCAAGATGGGCATCTCGACTCTCGCGTCGTACACCGGAGCCCAGCTGTTCCAGGTCATCGGCCTGTCGCAGGAACTGGTCGACGAGTACTTCACCGGGCTCAACAGCCACCTCGGCGGTATCGATCTCGACCAGGTCGCCGACGACGTCGCAGCGCGACATGGCGTCGCGTACCTCGACAACCGTCAGGAACGCGCACACCGTGAGCTCGAGACGGGCGGCGAGTACCAGTGGCGTCGGGAAGGGGAGTACCATCTCTTCAACCCCGACACCGTCTTCAAGCTGCAGCACTCCACCCGCACCGGTCAGTACGACATCTTCAAGGAATACACGAAGATGGTCGACGACCAGTCCGAGCGGCTCGCGTCGCTGCGCGGTCTGTTCCGCTTCAAGACCGAAGAGCGACAGGCTATTTCGATCGACGAGGTCGAGCCGGCCAGCGAGATCGTCAAGCGTTTCTCCACGGGCGCGATGAGCTACGGCTCCATCTCGGCCGAGGCACACGAGACCCTCGCCATCGCGATGAACCGTCTCGGCGGACGCTCGAATTCCGGTGAGGGCGGCGAGGACGTCTCGCGCTTCGAGCCGGACGAGAACGGCGATTGGCGACGCAGTGCCATCAAGCAGGTCGCGTCGGGACGTTTCGGCGTCACCTCGCACTACTTGACGAACTGCACCGACATCCAGATCAAGATGGCGCAGGGAGCCAAGCCCGGTGAGGGCGGCCAGCTTCCGGCTCACAAGGTGTACCCGTGGGTCGCCGAGGTTCGGCACTCGACGCCGGGTGTCGGTCTGATCTCGCCGCCGCCGCACCACGACATCTACTCGATCGAGGATCTCGCGCAGCTGATCCACGACCTGAAGAACGCGAACCCGTCGGCTCGCATCCACGTCAAGCTCGTCTCCGAGGTCGGCGTCGGCACCGTTGCGGCGGGTGTGTCCAAGGCGCACGCGGACGTGGTGCTCATCTCGGGCCACGACGGCGGCACCGGCGCGACGCCGTTGACGTCGGTCAAGCACGCAGGTGGACCGTGGGAGCTCGGCTTGGCCGAGACCCAGCAGACGTTGCTGCTCAACGGTCTTCGCGATCGCATCGTCGTGCAGGTGGACGGCCAGCTCAAGACCGGCCGCGACGTCATGGTCGCTGCTCTGCTCGGCGGCGAGGAGTTCGGTTTCGCCACCGCTCCGCTCGTCGTGTCGGGCTGCATCATGATGCGCGTCTGCCACCTCGATACCTGCCCCGTCGGTGTTGCGACACAGAACCCGTTGCTGCGCAAGCGTTTTGCGGGCAAGCCCGAGTTCGTCGAGAACTTCTTCATGTTCATCGCCGAAGAGGTGCGTGAGCTCATGGCCGAGCTCGGCTTCCGCACGCTCGACGAAGCCGTCGGCCAGGTCGGTCTACTTGACACGACCGCGGCCAAGGAGCACTGGAAGGCGTCGAAGCTCGATCTGTCGCCGATCCTCGAAGAGGTCGAATCGGCGTTCATGAACCAGAACCTGTACAACACAGGCGTTCAGGATCACGGTCTCGACAAAGCCCTGGATCAGCAGCTGATTTCGGCCAGCCGCAATGCGTTGGACAAGGGCGAGAAGGTCGCGTTCGAGTCCAAGATCACCAACGTCAACCGCACCGTCGGCACGATGCTCGGACACGAGGTGACCAAGGCATACGGCGGCGTCGGCCTCCCGGACGACACCATCGAGATCACGTTCACCGGCTCGGCCGGCAACAGTTTCGGTGCGTTCGTGCCCTCCGGTATGACGTTGCGCCTCAACGGAGACGCCAACGACTTCGTCGGCAAGGGCCTGTCCGGTGGACATCTCGTGCTGCGGCCGTCGCTGAACGCTCCGAAGGGATTCGTGGCCGAGGACAACATCATCGGCGGCAACGTGTTCCTGTTCGGTGCCACCAGCGGTGAAGCCCTGATCCGCGGCGTCGTCGGCGAGCGGTTCGCGGTTCGTAACTCCGGTGCCGTTGCTGTCGTCGAAGGCGTCGGCGATCACGGCTGCGAGTACATGACCGGCGGCAAGGTCGTCATCCTCGGCACGACGGGACGAAACTTCGGTGCCGGCATGTCCGGCGGCGTCGCGTTCATCTTCGATCCGAACAAGACGTTCGAGGCCAACCTCAACACCGAGCTGGTCGACATCGACGAGCTAGAGGGCGACGAATTCACCTGGTTGAAGGACATCGTCACACGTCACCAGGAGCAGACCGGCTCCGAGGTGGCCGAGCGGATCCTCGCGGATTGGTCACAGCAGGTGAACCATTTCGTGAAGGTCATGCCTCGCGACTACAAGAAGGTACTGCTGGCCATCTCCGAAGCCGAGAAGAACGGCGCGGACGTGGACGAAGCGATCATGGAGGCAGCTCGTGGGTGACCCACAGGGATTTTTGAAGAACACGGTTCGCGAAGTACCCAAGCGGCGGCCCGTCGATCTGCGCCTGATGGACTGGAAAGAGGTCTACGAGGACTTCTCGAAGGACACTCTGCGCACCCAGGCCAGCCGATGCATGGACTGTGGCATTCCGTTCTGCCACAACGGTTGTCCCCTCGGGAACCTGATTCCCGAGTGGAACGACCTGGTGTTCAAGGATCGCTGGCGCGACAGCATCGATCGCCTGCACGCCACCAACAACTTTCCGGAATTCACCGGACGGTTGTGCCCCGCCCCGTGCGAGGCGGCGTGTGTCCTGGGTATCAACCAGGATCCGGTGACCATCAAGCAGGTCGAGGTCGAGATCATCGACAAGGCCTTCGAGGAAGGCTGGGTCACGCCGGTCTACCCGACGCACCTGACCGGCAAGACCGTCGCCGTCGTCGGCTCCGGACCCGCCGGACTTGCTGCAGCGCAGCAGCTCACCCGCGCCGGCCACACCGTCACGGTGTTCGAGCGTGCCGATCGCATCGGCGGATTGCTGCGCTACGGCATTCCCGAGTTCAAGATGGAGAAGCGCCACATCGATCGTCGGCTCGCGCAGATGGAGGCCGAGGGCACCGTCTTCCGCACGGGTGTCGATGTGGGCGTGGATATCTCGGCCGACGAACTGCGTGAGCAGTTCGACGCCGTCGTCCTCTCCGGCGGTGCCACCGCCTGGCGCGACCTGCCCATCGAGGGCCGCGAACTCGACGGCATCTACCAGGCCATGGAGTTCCTGCCGCACGCCAACCGCGTCCAGCAGGGCGACTTCGAGCAGCCGCCCGTCAGTGCCGAGGGCAAGAAGGTCGTCATCATCGGCGGCGGCGACACCGGGGCCGACTGCCTGGGCACCTCGCACCGTCAGGGCGCGGCGAGCGTCCACCAGTTCGAGATCATGGCCCGTCCGCCCGAGGAGCGTGCCACCTCCACCCCGTGGCCGACGTACCCGCTGATGTACCGCGTCGCGTCCGCACACGAGGAAGGCGGCGAGCGCGTCTTCTCCGTCAACACCGAGCGTTTCGTCGGTGAGAACGGCAAGGTCACCGCACTCGAAGCCTGCGAGGTCGAATTCAAGGCCGGCAAGTTCGAGAAGATCGAAGGCAGCGAGTTCACCCTCGAAGCCGATCTCGTGCTCCTCGCCATGGGCTTCGTCGGACCCGACAAGGGCGGTCTGCTGACCGACCTGGGCGTCGACTTCAACCAGCGCGGAAACGTCGAACGCACCAACGAGTGGGTCACCAACGTGCCCGGCGTCTTCGTCGCCGGAGACATGGGCCGCGGTCAGTCGCTCATCGTGTGGGCCATCGCCGAGGGTCGCTCCTGCGCGGCCGCCGTCGACACCTTCCTGCAGGGAGCAACGGCGTTGCCGTCGCCGATCGTGCCCACCCAGGCGCCGCAGCGGTAGGTAGTTTTTCGCCCGTCCCGTCGGGATCAATGTCCCTTTGTTGCACTCTGAGCGACTGAAAGCCGCATTGATCCCGACGGGGGCGACCGATCCCGACGGGGGCGCGACCGATCCCGACGGGTGGCGGCGAACTGTGTGACGCACGGTTACGTCCGTTAACCATGTGGGCATCGGATGGTCACAGGCCGCTGTCATTGTGGTGATCGAACACAAGAAGCGTTCGATCACCCAGTGAGGCCCCCTCCCCATGAGTGTCAAGAAATTCTGCGCCGGTGTCGGCGTCGCTGCAGCTGTTGCGTCCGGTCTAATCGTCGGGGCGTCACCCGCCGTCGCCGATCCCGGCGGTTGTCCCTCGATGTACGTCGTCGCGATTCCGGGAACGTGGGAGACCAGCTCCGGTGCTGCGCCGAAGCCGGGGATGCTGACTGACGTCACCGATCGTCTCGGCGGGGACATCCGCACCGAGTACGTTTCGTATCCCGCCACCGCGTTCCCGTGGGAGGGCGAGGTGTACGGGCAGTCGCGTGCTGCTGCCGTCACCAACGCAGGCGGCATGCTGAAGGCGATGGCGGATCGCTGCGGCGCAACGAAATTTGGCATCATCGGTTACAGCCAGGGAGCGGACGCGGCCGGTGATCTCGCCGCGTCCATCGGGACCGGTCTCGGGGTGGTTCCGGCCGACAAGGTGGTGGCGGTCGGGCTCGTCTCCGACCCGAAGCGGTCGGACACCGACGCCCTGGTCGGTCCCCCTGTGGTGGGTACCGGCGTCGGTGGACCCAGGGTCGGCGGATTCGGCTACGTCAGTCCGGTGGTGCGCACGTTCTGCGCCGTCGGCGATCTGTACTGCTCGACGCCCAAGGACGATTACGTGGCGCGACTCGCGGGCTTCCTCGCCGTGTCGTCCAACCCTGCGCCCGACGTCGCAGATCAGTACACCCAGGAAGCACAATCGTTGATCGCCGACCTCGCTGCGTCCGGTGGATTACCCGTACTGCAGGGGCAGCTGTCGGATCAGGCCAACGCCCAGCGTCAGCGGGAGATCGAGGCCTTCTACCGTTCGGGCATCCACCAGGAATATCAGACCTACGACGTCGGAGACGGGGTGTCGGCGACGCGGTGGTTGGCGCGTTACCTCGCCGACGCGGTCTGACTACGACGTACTAGCAGGAACCCGACGGAGCAACAGGAACACGACGACGGCACTGACGAACATCAGCACGGCGCTCGTACCGGCGGCGAGGTTGAAGCCGTCGATGAAGGACGAGTGCGCGACATCGGTCAACTGCGATGCGAACGGCTCCGGCAGATAGTCGGCCACTGCTATTGCGCCGCCGATGGTTTCGCGGGCCGGATCGGCGATCTCGGCCGGTGTGCCCGCCGGGATGGCGTCCTCCATGCGGTGTCGATAGACGGTGCTGCCGATGGTGCCGAGAATCGCGATGCCGACGGCACCGCCGAGCTCGGCCCCGGTTTCCGACAATGCCGATGCAGCCCCGGCCTTTTCGGGGGCCGCAGCGGTCAGCACGATGTCGGAGTTCAGAGTCGATGCTGCTCCGATCCCGAACGTGACCAGGGCCATTCCGGTCAGCAGCAGCGGCAGGCCGGAGTCGGATTGCACGAATATCAGTGCGACGCAGCCGAAGACGATGGACAGCAGGCCCGCCGAAATGATGGTGCCGGTGGGGATCACCTTGCTCATCGTCGGTGCGGTGACGGCACCGGCCGCCGCTGCGGCAGCGGGAATCAGCAACCACAGTCCGGCGCGGAGTGGTCCGAGTCCCAGAACCAGCTGCAGGTACTGAGAGGCGAACAGGCTGAAGCCGGTCATGGAGAAGATGACCAGAAATTGCACGACGACTGCAGCGCTGAAAGCACGTTCGGCGAAGAGCGTCACGTCGATGAGCGGGTTCGATGCCTTGCGTTGCCGGATGACGAACACGAAGCCGAGTGCCAGGCCGAGGATCGCGGTGGTGATCGTCGTGGCGTCGATACCGTCCTGGGCCCCGTGCTTGATGGCGAACACGATCGAGAGCATCGACGAGATCGCGAGGATCACGCTGATCGGGTCGAACTTTCCGGGGTCACTGTCCTTGAACTCGGGGACCAGTAGCGGGGCCGCAACGAAGAGCACGACCATGATGGGGATGTTGATCAGGAAGACCGAACCCCACCAGAAGTGTTCCAGCAGAACGCCTCCGACAACTGGGCCCACGGCTGCGCCGCCTGCGAAACCGGCGGTCCACAGGCCGATCGCTTCCTTGCGCTGTGCAGGGTCGTGAAACATGTTGCGAATCAACGACAGTGTGCTCGGCGCGATGGTGGCTCCGCCCACTCCGAGCAGAGCACGTGCGACGAGCAGCATCTCGGGGGAGGTGGAGAACGTCGCGGCGAGTGATGCCGCGCCGAAGACCACCGCGCCGACCATCAGCAGGGTCCGCCGACCGATGCGGTCGCCGAGCGAGCCCATGGTGATCAGCAGACCGGCAAGCAGAAATCCGTAGATGTCGAGGATCCACAGGGTCTGGTTGCTGGTGGGTTCGAGATCGGCCGTCATGAAGGGCAGTGCGAGATACAGCACCGACATGTCCATGGAGACCACGAGGATCGGCACCACCAGTACCGCGAGGCCGAGCCATTCCTTCTTCGTGGCGCGATCCTCGGTTGCCGTCTGATTCACTGCTTCTTCCCTTCCCGCGTGGACACCTCACCTTAGGTGGGTCGGGAGTACGTTCGGTGAGGAAGAGTGTGTCTCGCCGAACGAAGGAACCGATTTCGCATGATCAACGATCTCGAGGTAGTCGCGACGATCACCGCCAAGCCGGACGCAATCGACACCGTGCGCGACGGGCTCGTGGCTCTGGTCGCCGAGTCACGCAAGGAGAGCGGCAACGTCTCCTACAAGTTGTTCGAGTCGGCGGTCGAGCCGGGCACCTTCATCACCATCGAGGTATGGAAGTCGCAGGAGGACCTCGACGGCCACATGCAGACCCCGCACCTGCAGCAGGCGCTAAGCGAATTCGGTGCCCATCTCGCGGCCCCGCCCGCCATCCATCCGCTCCGGCCCGTCGGTTGAGCCTGCCCGCGCGCTGACGTACACGAGTGCCGAGACGGCAAGCAGCGCCACCGTGGCACCGATCGCCAGCCACCCGGTCCCGCTCATCTCTCCCGACGCGATGATGCGGGCACCGGCGGCGGTGTAGCTCATCGGCATGAAGGCGGCGAGGTCGCCCCAGATCGGTGCCGTCGATGCGTACGCGAATCCGCAGACGACGACCTGCACCACGAGGGCGACGACGTTGACGATCTGCCCGACGACGGCACCGAGGACTCGTTGAATTGCGCCTGCGGTGGCGAGATAAGCCGCGGCCGACACGATGAGGAACGCGCCGGCTCCGATCACCGGTCCGAGGGCGGCGTCGGTGGCGAAGGCGAATGCGACGGCCGCGCTGACACCCACTGCGGCGACGGCCGCTCCGACGGCGAGCCACCGCGGCTTGGTGTCCCTGCCCAGGACCCGCACGAGGCTGACGCAGCCGAGAGCTCCGAGTGCCACGAGGGCGGCAATCAGATACGGGGTGGCACCGGTACCGGTGCTCGTCGCCGTCGCTGCAACGTTCTGGTCGGAGGTGGCGTCATCGGTCGTGGCGGCCGCCTTTGCCGGGAGGGCGGCGGAGGCGTCGCGCACATTGGTGGCGATGCCGTTGACGATCCCCTCGACGGGTTTGACCGACGTCACGAGCTGATCGGTGCCGGCCTTGAGTTGCTGCCCGCCGTCGTCGAGCTGGCCGAGTCCGTCACGCAACTGCACGGTTGCGTCGCCGAGCTGCGCGGTTGCACCGAGGAACTGACTGTTGGGGTCGTTCAGTTCGGTCGACAGCTGCTGAGCACCACCCTTGAGGGTCTGCAGCTGAGCGAGCGTATCGGGACCGAACGCCTGAGTGTTGAGGTTGTCGATCACTCCGCGGATCTCGCCGGAAATCGCGTCGGATCCCGGATGTGGGAAGCGGTCGACCGTGTCTGCCGTGGCGGCGAGCTTTGCTGTGAAGTCGGCCTGCAGAGCTCCGAATCCGGCGAGCTGGTCGACGACCTGGTCGACACCCCCGCTGATCTGCGACGCGCCGTCACCGAGCTGGCCGATGCCGTCGCGGTACTGGCCGAACCCGTCGGCGAGCTGAATGGTTCCGTCGTGAGCCTGGGTGATGCCGTCGGCGAGCTGGCCGACGCCGTCGTTGAGCTGCGTTCCGCCTTCGGTCAGCTGACCGATGCCGCTGGAGAGAAAGGTGATCGGGAGCGAGGCGCTGTTGAGGCTGCTCCTGGCCTTGGACAGGGGATCGGCCGTCTGCTGTGCCTCGGCCGGGGCCTGCTGAGTGTCTGCGACAACGGCGGTCGTCGTGGTCGATTCTCCGCCCAGGTCGTAGCCGGTGCCGAGTGCGAACGCACCCACAGCCACCAGAGGGAACGCCAGTGCGACGAGAGCAACGGCAGGACGTCGGAAGATACGCATTTCACCCATGATGACTTCGAGGCTAACTGCCACCGCCGGCCGCACCGACCACTCGGAGCGATCCACAGCGGCCGTTCTGCACCTCTAGCAGGGACTTTAAGAGGTCTCTGTGGATTGTCGGTTGCGCGGCAACAGGTCCCACACATGGGCGGTCTCGTTGACCGACGAGACCGATCGGGCACCGCTGCGGGAGAAGAGCACACGCGTCACCGAGCAGTAGTCGATGGGAAATCCGAGCACTTTCGGGGTCTGGAGAATGTCTTGCAACAGCATGTTGACGACGCCGCCGTGAGCGAAGAGGACGACGGTATCGGAGTGCGCGGCGGCCGAGACGATATCGGTAACTCCGTCGAGAACTCGCCGGCGGAAGGCCTGCTCGTCGACCTGCTCGGGTAGGTGACCGGCCTTGATGCGGTCGTAGGCGTCGCGAAATTCGGTCTTCGCGGCCTCGATCGGGACGTAGCCGCCGAAGTCCCGGTCGTACTCGGTCAGACGGTCGTCGGTCGTGATCTCGAGACCGAGCCGTTCGGCGAGTGGCTGCGCGGTCCGGATCGCGCGTTGCTGCGAACTCGACACGACTCGGGACACCGTGAAGCGTGCCAGCGCATCGGGCACTCTGCGGGATTGCTCGACGCCCAGTTCGTCGAGATCGGGATCGGCCGAGGACTCCGATCGTCGCGGAAGGGCGTGCCGTACCAGAACCAGTTGCATCGACTCACCTAATCACGAGTGTGCGTCCACTGCGTTGCACCATCGAGCGGAAGGCCGCCACCTGGCGGGGCATGTCCGTCCCCGGCTCCCACACCATGCCGATTCGCCTGCGCGCAGCCGGTTGGGTGAGTCCCACGTCGACCGTTCCACCCTCGGCGCCGTGTGCACGGATCCGCGGCAGGATGGCGATGCCGAGGCCGGCGCCGACGAGTCCGCGCACGGTATGGGTGTCCTGTCCCTCGAACGCGATGCGCGGGCTGAATCCGGCATCGGCCCACAGCTCGTCACAGATCGAGCGCATTCCGTATCCGTGGCCCATGGCGATGTAGTTCTCGTCGGCGGTATCGGCGAGATCGACCGTCGTCCGCGACGCGAGACGGTGATGTTCGGGGACCACCAGCATCAGCCGCTCGTCGTACAGCTGAAAGGAATTCGTGTCGGTGTGTTCGGCGCTCAAAGACACGAACGCCAGGTCGGACGTGCGGTCTGCGAGGCGATCCAGGCAGCGTGCGCGTGCGCCTTGGTCGAGATCGAACGTCACCGCGGGATGGTCGACGCGAAAGTGCCGGATCAGTGCGGGCACGACGTCCTCACCGAGTGTGTTCTGGAACGCAACGGCGATGCGGCCACGCGCTCGGGCGTCGTGCTCGGTCATGGCGTCGATACCGGCGTCGATGTCGCTCAGGGCTCGTTGAAGATACGGGATGAGGACGCGGCCGGTACTGGTCAGCACGATGCCGCGGCCCCGTCGTTCCACGATGTCGACGCCGAGGATCGCCGACGCGCGGGCGACCTGCCGACTGACGGTGGGTTGCGGGACTCCCAGGACGTGGGCGGCGTCGGTGATGTGCTCGGTGTCCGCCACCGCGACCAGGGTCGGCAGAAGCGGCAGCAGCTCGGTGGTCTCGCGGCGCATGAGCGAAGCATATCGCTGACGTATCGATCGCTGAGGTCTCATGCATTGGACGTATACCGTGAGCGCTTCTAACGTCTTGGACATGACTACGACGCAGCCCGAGGTCCTGGAGTGGGAGGGGCATCCCAAGGGATCGACCGAGTACCGGCGTCTCGTGCTGGCGCTGCTGTTCGCCGGAGTGGCGACGTTCGCGCAGCTCTACTCGGTACAGGGGATTCTGCCGCTGATCGCGTCCAGTCTCGACATCACTCCGTCTCAGTCCTCGCTTGCCGTCGGCCTGGCGACCGTCGGCGTCGCGGTGTCGGTCATTCCGTGGTCGGTAGCGGCCGACCGAATCGGACGTGTTCGAGCGATGACCGCCTCGATACTCGTCGCGACGACACTGGGTTTGCTGGTGCCTCTGTCGCCTTCTCTCGAGGTGCTGCTGGTCCTGCGATTCTTCGAAGGTGCTGCGCTGGGTGGACTTCCGGCCATCGCGATCGCCTATCTCAGCGAGGAGGTGCACCGCAATCACACCGCGTTGGCGGCGGCAACCTACGTGTCCGGTACGACGCTCGGTGGGCTGCTGGGGCGAATAGTTTCAGGACCCGTTGCAGAACAGACCAACTGGCGAATCGGAACCCTGACCGTGTCGGTCATCGCGGCGTTGGCAGCGGGACTGTTCGTGTGGTTGGCACCGCGGCCGCGAACCACCCTCGTGCACAGCAAGATCGGTGACCTACCCGGTCGGTTGTGGGTGAATCTTCGAGAGCCGGGGATGCTGGCGCTGTACGGCCAGGGGTTCCTGCTGATGGGAGGATTCGTCGCGGTCTACAACTTCCTCGGATTCCGGCTCGAGGCAGCACCTTTCGGACTTCCACAGTCTCTGATCAGCCTGATCTTCGTGGCCTACCTCAGTGGCACGGTGTCCTCGCGAGTGGCGGGGAAGTTGGCGACGAAGCACGGCCGGTCGATCGTCCTCGCCGGATCGACCGCCACCATGATCGTCGGAGTCGCACTGACGATGGCGTCGAACCTGGCCGTGATCCTCACCGGGCTGGTGATCTTCACGATGGGATTCTTCGCCGCCCACGCCATCGCGTCGGGATGGACCGGCCAGCGAGCCGTCCACGGACGGGCGCAGGCGACATCGCTGTACAACCTGTTCTACTACGGAGGATCGTCCGTCGTGGGCTGGCTCGGCGGAGTGGTCTTTCAGTCACTCGGATGGAACGCCCTGGCGCTGTTCGTCATTGCGTTGGCAGTCATCGCCGGCCTGTGGGCCGCAGCGATGAACGGCCGACTGGCGCAGCAACCGAACTCAATACGTGGATGAATTCGAGGCTGCTATCGCGAAGATGAAAATAGCAGCCACGACGAGGACGAACAGGGCAACCGACACGTAGCCGACGATCAGACCTGCCGTCGCAAATCCTGACCCGCCCTCGCCGGTGCGCTTGATCTGGCCCTTCGCAACGTGGCCACACACCACCGCACACACCGACGCGATCAGCGGGATGAACGTCAGACCCAACACCGCCAACACGAGCGACACGATCGCCAACGTGTTCGTCGCGGGTGCCGGTCGAAAACCCGCTCCGCCATACGGGGCCTGACCGTACTGCGGTTGCCCGTACTGGGGTTGTCCGTATTGGGGTTGCCCGTACTGAGGGTTCGGGTGCTGAGGGTTTTGGTACTGAGGTTGTCCGTGCTGCGGGTTCTGGTAGCTCGTGTTCGGGTCCTGATACGGCGGGTACTGCTGACCCCCGTACGGCTCGTCTTTCTCGAACGCGTCGCTACCTTCACCCTGCGGATTGACCATTGCGGGAGTCTTGCACCTGAATTGGGCCGTCGCAAGCGGCAACGCGACGTCTACGAACCGACCTTGCCCCAGCCCACATACGCGTCGACGGTCACGTAACCGGTCACGCGCGGCTGATCGCGAACCGGATACCGCTCGCCGGTGTAATGCGTCGCGATGCGATCGATATCCACCAGATCCGGGTCGTCCTGCAGTTCGATCGAACCGTGCACCGTCACATGCGTATACCAACTGGCCTCGTCCATCACCGAAATCGAGACCTTCGGATTCGCCCGAATGTGCTCCAGCCGCTTACGTGAAGCATCGAAATTGAGCACGATCTTCCCGTCCTCCCACAAATACCACGTGGGCGCGGTGATCGGAGTTCCATCGGCACGAACCACCGCCATGACAGCGGGATTCGCCTTCTTCAGCAACTCGACAGCATCAACGGGCAACGGAGGCTTGGGCATGAACCAACACTACGACCCGAAAGCTGACTCGGCCAGACCCTCGGCCCACGCTCACCCCCCGCCCGGCCCGAGTCCACTCAACGTGACATTGACTGCCGAAAAGGCCACTGAATGTCACATCGAGTGGACTGCGGATAGGTGGACTGCGGGTGGGTGTGGGCTGCGGACGGGTGGAGCGATTACAGCTTCGGGAGTTTGACGACCTGTCCGGCGTAGGACAGTCCCGCACCGAAGGCGAGGAGCAGCGCTGTGTCGCCTGCTTTGGCTTTTCCGGTGCGCAGCAGTTCTTCCATTGCCAGGGGGATGGATGCAGCCGAGGTGTTGCCGGTTTCGGCGATGTCGTTGGCGACCGGGGTGCCGTCGGACAGGTCGAGGCTTTTGGCCAGCAGTTCGGTGATGCGGCTGTTGGCCTGGTGGGGGATGAAGGCGTGCAGTTCGTCGGCTTTGATGCCGGCGACCTCGAGGACTTTTTGCGCGGCTTTGCCCATTTCGAATGCAGCCCAGCGGAAGACGGAGATGCCGTTCATGCGGATCCAAGGGCGTTCCACGTCGGCTTTGGTGATGTAGTCGTACCAGTCGATGGTCTGCACGATGGCGTCGGACTGCGAGCCGTCGGATCCCCATACGGCGGGTCCGATTTCGGTTTCGTCGCTCTGTCCGACGACGACGGCTCCGGCACCGTCAGCGAAGATGAAGCGGGTGGTGCGGTCGTACGGGTCGGTGGTGACGCTGAGCTGCTCGGCTCCGATGACGAGGACGTACTGCGAGGTTCCGGCCTTGACCAGGTCCGATGCGACGGCGAGTGCGTAGCAGAAGCCTGCGCATCCGGCGCAGATGTCGAATGCGGCCGGTCCTTTGGTGCCGAGTCCGTGGGCAACCTTGGCGGCTGCTTGGGGTGTCAGTTCGAGGTGTGTGGAGGTCGCGACGATGACGGTGTCGACCTGCTCGGCGGAGATGCCGCTGGCTTCGAGTGCTTTTCGGCCTGCCGAGATCGACATCTGGACGACGTTTTCTTCGGGGTCGGCGAATCGGCGGTTCTTGATGCCCGATCGCGTCTGAATCCACTCGTCGCTGGAGTCGATGAACTCGCAGATCTCATCGTTGGTGACTATTCGTTCGGGGCGGTGAACGCCCAGACCGAGCATCTTCGACTGTCGACCTTGCGTTGTGCTGATCGCAACCATCTTCAATTTCCTCTCGTGCTACCGCGCCATCGCCGAGCTTCGGCTCGGGTCTTGGGCTACGGGCTCGTCGACACACGTTACGTGCGCCGACGGGAGAGGTTCACACCAGTTCGGTGATGAGCGCCGCAACCTCGGCGGGTTTGTCGATCATGGCGTGGTGATGGGCGGGTATGACGACGGTGAAATCGGCTCGCAAGTATGTGGCCAGCTTGCGTTGGGTCTTGATCCATCTGCGTCCCCACGGGGACGGGCGTCCGGTGTGGGCGGCCGCGACGATAACGGGAACGACGAGTGGCAATCGCTTCCGAAGTCGGTTCAATTCGGCCGCGAGGTCCGGGTAGACGACATCTTCGACGAGTGCAGCCGTGAGATAGGTGGGCCTGCGGTAGATGTCGTCGACCCAGTCGACGACGTCCTTCGGTGTGCCGTCGGGTGGCGTCGCCTGGTTGAGTATCGGTCGGACGCGCGGGCCGACGAGACGCTGAAGGCCCGTGCGGCTCAGGAGCGTCGACAGGGAATGCGCTGCGCGCACTCGCAGAGCCGCCGGAAGGATGCGGCGGGGGTCGGACTCGGCGCTCGAGTCCAGGAGAAGAACACCACGTATGCGCGACGGGTACAGCCGGGCCACCGCTTCTGCGTAGAAGCCGGCAATCGAGTGACCCGCGACGACGGCCGGCTCGGTGACACCGAGCGCGTCGAGGACGCCGACGATCCTGTCGGCCTCGCCGCGGACGGTGGGAGTGGCACCATCGGGTAGAGGGTCGCTGAGTCCGAAGCCGGGGCGGTCGAGAACCACGACATGATGTCGGGCGCTCAAGATATCGACGGTGTCGTTCCAGTCGAACCAGTTACTGCCCAGGCCGCCGCAGAGAACGATCGTGGGGCCGGTTCCCCGGACGAACAGATGCAGACGTTGGCCGTCCACTTCGACGTACCGCCCGGGAGGATGTTTCACGGGAAACAATGCCTCGCGCTCGGTTCGATTCCCGTGATCCATGTTTTCGTTCCCACCATGCATTGCCTACTCGAAGTTTGTTTAAGCCTCCAGTTTCCACCATTCGCCCCGTTTTGCAACTTTCCCGTGGAGGATCGCCTCGGGAAGACCGTCATTGTCGCGGTTTGGCCAGCGGAAATGCGAGTGTCTCGCGAATGCTGCCGCCGGTGATGAGCATGACGACGCGGTCGACGCCCATTCCGAGGCCGCCGGTCGGGGGCATCCCGTGCTCGAGCGCCTGCAGGAAGTCCTCGTCCAAGCTCATCGCCTCTTCGTCGCCACCCGCAGCCAGCAACGACTGCTCGGTGAGGCGTCGACGTTGATCGACGGGATCGGTCAACTCGCTGTAGGCCGTGCCCAATTCGACCCCCCACGCCACCAGGTCCCATTTTTCCGCGACGCCGGGGATGCTCCGATGTGGTCTCGTCAACGGCGACATCGACGTCGGGAAGTCCTTGTAGAAGGTGGGGAATTCGGTGTAGTCCTCCACCAGGTGCTCGTACATGCCCTGGGCGACGGCACCCGCGTCCCACGACTTCTCGTACGGGATGTCGTTCTCGTCGCACAGCCGCTGCAGCTCGTCCAGGGGCGTCGACGGCTCGACGGGAACACCCAATTTTTCGGCGACGGCACCGTGCAGTGTCTTGACGGGCCATTCCCCGGAGATGTCGATCTCGATCATCTCGCCGTCCGGGCCGTCGGGACGCAGAATGATTTCGCGGCCGTGCGCTGCGACGGCTGCACGCTGAATCAGTTCGCGGCACAACACCATTGCGCGCTCGTAGTCACTGTGTGCCTCGTACGCCTCGAGGATCGTGAACTCCGGATTGTGCTTGAAGTCCGCTCCTTCGTTACGGAACACTCGCCCGATCTCGAAGACTTTCTCCATGCCGCCGACGCACAGCCGCTTGAGATAGAGCTCCGGTGCGATGCGCAGGTACAGATCCAGGTTGTAGGCATTGATGTGGGTGACGAACGGGGCAGCGTTCGCACCGCCGTGTACCTGCTGCAGGATCGGTGTCTCGACCTCCATGTAGCCGCGATCGCTCAGTGAATCACGAAGCGACTTCACCACATTCGAGCGTGCGATCATCAGCGCGCGCGCATCGCGGTTGATCGCCAGGTCCACGTACCGCTGCCGTACTCGCGCTTCCGGATCGGTCAGACCGCGGTACTTGTCGGGCAGAGGGTGCAGGCATTTGGCGTTCATTCGCCACTCGGTGGCGAGCAGCGACAGCTCACCACGCCTGCTGTATCCGATGGTGCCACTGACTTCGATGAGGTCACCCAGGTCGAAGTCGGCATCGAATTCCTCGATTCTGTCGCCGACGCGTTCGCGGTCGAACAGCACCTGAATATCGGCCGACCAGTCCCGGATGACGGCGAACGACACGCCGCCGTAGTCGCGAATGCGCAGTATTCGACCCGCGATTCGGACCGTCGTGCCCTGGGGTGATGCCGCCGCTTCACCGACGGTGTGCGTCGGGGGATAAGCGACGGGATAGCCCTCGATGCCGTCGCTTTCGAGACGATCGAGTTTGGCCATGCGCACGCGTACCTGGTCGGGACGTTTACGGCCGGGCATGGTGTCGTCTGCGGGAGTCTCGGGTCCGCTGCCGTCGGGATGAATGTCCTCGGCGTCGACCAACGCTGCGGGCACCGCGACGTGGGACCCGGTGTGCTTCGAGGCGCGCCGAAAGGTCGGCAGAGTCAAGAAGCCTTCGGCGATGGCCGACGCGACACCGACCTTCGGCAGCACCCGATTGTCGGCGAAGCACAGGTAGCGCGGCTCCCATTCCGGCAAGTACTTCACATTCGAGCGATACAGCGCCTCGAGCTGCCACCAGCGCGAGAAGAACACCAATACGCTGCGCCAGATTCGCAGGACCGGACCGGCCCCGATCCGACTGCCCTCCTCGAACGCAGCACGGAACACCGCGAAGTTCAGCGAAATCTTGCTGACACCGAAATGATCTGCGCCGGTGGCCAGTTCGGTCACCATCAACTCGATGACACCGTTCGGCGACGCCGGATCGCGACGCATCAGGTCCAACGACGCGCCGGTCCGACCCCACGGCACCAGCGACAGAACACCGACGATCTTCTCGCCCTGAACCGCCTGCACCAGAAGACAATCGCCGTCGAGCGGATCGCCCAACCGGCCCAGCGCCATCGAGAAACCACGCTCGGTCTCGGTATCGCGCCACGCATCTGCGCAGGCAATGATCTCGTCCATCTCCTCGGCCGAAATATCGCGATGACGACGCACGGTGACCACGACACCCGCTTTGCGAGCCCGGTTGACGGCCTGACGCACGGGACGCATCTCGCGTCCATTGAGGTTGAAATCTTTGGTTTTCAGGATTGCTTCGTCACCGAGTTCGAGAACACTCAGGCCGGCCCGCTTGTAGGCCGTGGCCCCGATCTCGCTGGCCCCCATGACAGCTGGGGTCCAACCGTACTTCTCGGCCAGGTCGAGCCATTCGGATATCGCATGTGGCCACGCCTCGGGGTTGCCGATCGGGTCACCACTGGCCAGACACACCCCGACCTCGACGCGATACGTCACCGCCGCCTTGCCGCTGGTGGCGAAGATGACGCCCTTGTCGCGGCGGGTCGCGAAGTAGCCGAGGGAATCGTCGGCACCCCACTTGTCGAGCAGGCCGCGCAGAGCCGACTCGTCGCGCCCGGTCAACGCATTGCTCGACCGCTGCGACCGAAACAACGTGACCACGGCACCGAGCAACGCCAGCGCTCCGAACAGTCCCAACGCCGTATTGACGAAACCGTTCGGCCTACCGTCGAACTGCTCGTTGTCCACCGTCGCCAACGCCGTCACCCTGTTGAACGCCCACAGGAACGTCTGACCCTCCGGCAACGAACCCGGGAACAACGCCACCAACGCCCACCCGACAATCGTGCCGACGGCCGCTCCCAGCACGAGCACCCCGAGCGCCTTCCACACCGCACCACGCCGAACCCGCGTGTAGAACTCCTTGCGCGACGCGATCAGCAGACCCGTCACGACGACATGAACCGCCAACGCAATCCACGAACTGACGTTCTTGTCCTCGATGCCCTCCGCGACATTCGTGAT
Organism: Rhodococcus sp. 06-1474-1B; assembly: GCF_002258885.1. Lineage (NCBI taxonomy): Bacteria > Bacillati > Actinomycetota > Actinomycetes > Mycobacteriales > Nocardiaceae > Rhodococcus > Rhodococcus sp. 06-1474-1B. Next base: position 113,817 of record NZ_NOYR01000006.1, read on the forward strand.
CGCCAACAACACCAAATAAATCGTCAGCAGCCACCACGCAATACGCTTCCGACTCGCCAACGCCGCCGCCAACAACCCGACAACCAAAGCCCACGACAAACTCGTATCCGGAGCATCGAAGTAATACGTGTCGACATACTCCCGCGGCGCATGAACCAAATACCGCAAAGTGGGCGACAGACTCCACAGAAACAACGCCGCCGCGAACACACCGAGCACCAGCCCCGCGATATGCGGAACCTCACTCAACCGACCGCGCTGCGGCGGCGAAAACGACCGTGGTGCCGTAGTACCCGACCGACCCGAGGGAACTGCTGTCGCCGTCATGTCTCACTCCCGAAATAAGAACGCACGAGTTGCAAGATAGACGGTATCCCCGCTGAGGTGGGTGGGTTGCCTGTTGCCGCCCCGCCGTCCACTCAATGTGACATTTGGTGGCCTTTCCGGCAGTCAATGGCACATCGAGTGGACTCGCGTCCGGTCACGAGAGCGCGCCTGGCCTTGCTCGAGTCAGAGTGTGGGCCACCCTTCCTGTATGCGTTTGTCCACAGGTATTCGGTTATCCACAGGGCTGTTGATAGTGCGACGTCGGGTGCGATCGGTGTCCGGCCGAGCGTGCAGGATCGTCTGTATGAAGAGGGGCGGCGCACGGGTCGATGCGAGGGTAATTGCGGCCGCATCGGATCGCGGGCTGGTGCGGACTGCTCATCTTCTCGAACTCGGCGTCGCGTCGAAGACGATTGTTCGGCGCACGCTGCCGGACGGTATCTGGTCACGGGCGCTACCTGGCCTGGTGTTCTTGAAGAACCGTTCGCTGACGCCCTTGGAGCGGGCGGTTGCCGCGTCCATCTACTGCGGTCGTGATGGCGTCATCAGTGGTCGGGCCGGGCTGGCGTTGCATGGTCTCGGTACATCCGGCTCGTACGAGGAGACGTTCGTGCTCATTCCCGAGGCGCAGCACCGCAGGTCCGTGAGCTTCGCCGCGGTGGAACGTACGTGGCGGATGCCGACGGCGGAAAGCAAGTCGGGTCTTCCTGTCGCGCCGGTCGTTCGGTGTTTGTGCGACGCGATTCGCCGCATGAAGAACGCCGAGCAGTGCATGGCGCTCGTTGCCAGTGTCGTTCAGCGGGGTGCCGCAACGATCGAGGCGATCATGAAGGAACTGGACGCCGGCACTACGCGCGGCACCGCGATGCCTCGTCGAGTACTTCGCGAACTGGCCGCCGGCGCGCACTCCGTTGCCGAAGCACACGCGCAGAAGTTGTACGCGCGCAGTGGTCTTCCCCCGATGACTCACAATGTCGCGGTACGCGACGAGTCGGGCAGGTTGCTGCTGGTGGCCGACAATTGGCTCGACGACGTCGCCCTCGACTGGGAGATCGACTCGCTCGAATATCACCTGTCACCCGCGGCGCACCGCGCCACCGTAGAACGACGGGAGCGCGCTCAGAACGCCGGCATCATTGTCGTGACTCACCTGCCGAGCGATATTCGCGACGATCCGGAACGTGTTCTCTCCGACCTGCGGTCCCGGTACCGACAGGCGCTCGCGCGTCCGCGCCCCGACGTCACCGTCGACCCGTCCTACCGCCGATCGGGCTGATACACCCAAATCATGTGGTCCCCGGTTTCGGCCGCAGCGGCCAAGCCTCGCGGCTCGATCCTGTCGAGGACGAAACCCAGCCGCTGCGGAACGGCTCGACTCCTCGAATTGGCTGCATCGCAATGAATTTCGACGCGATCGACGTCGGCGAGTTTCAATGCCTCTTGCGTGAGGGTCGCGGTGGCTTCGGAGATGATGCCGTCACCCTCGGCTGCACTGTCGAGCCAGTACCCTATTTCGATCCCACCCGGTCCGACTCGTCGGTGCAATGCAATCTTCCCCAGGAATGCGCTGGTGGATCGACCGAAAATCCCGTAGTCGTACATTTCGTCGGCGTCCCACAGCTTCCGGCTTTCCGCGATGCGGACGATCTGCGCCGACCTGTTTGCAGCGTCCTCGGTGGCCCAACCGAGCCACGGCAGCAGGCGGACCCGATTTCGCTCGATCGCCTCGGCAATGACGACAGCATCGTCTGCCGTCTCGCGTCGAACCACGAGACGGTCGGTGACAATCCGAACGGGAGGTTTGCTGACCATTGAGACAGTCTGACTCCCTGCTACTGCCGATTCCACTGGTTTTTCGGTGCCGTCCGACCCACGTGCAGTCCACTCGATGTGCCATTGACGGTCGAAAGGGCCACCAGATGTCACATTGAGTGGTCAGGCGGTGGGTGGGCGATGCTGTGGAGAGGAGGAAAACGATCAGGAAGCTGACCACGATCTCCAGGACAGTTTGTCGATGACGATGACCGGGCCCTCGGGTCGGTTGTTCTTGTACTGGCTGTATTTCGCGACGAGGGTGTCGGTACCGACTGTGCCTTCGGCGCTGCCCGCGTCGACGATGCGGGCGTTGCCGTCGGCGCGGATCCACCAGAGTTGGGACCAGTCGTCGGAGTAGTGGTCGACGATGAGGCTGACGGCGGGATCGGCGTGGATGTTCTCGAGTCGCTGCAGTTTCTGGGTGGTTTTGGGTTTCCAGTCGATGGCTGTGTAGATGCGATCGCCGGTGGGCGCGACAGCGAAGACGATGGGGACCAGGTGTGGGGTGCCGTTGGGGTTGATGGTGGAGAGTTGGGCGCGGGGTGCGTCGGTGAAGCGTTGAATTTCGTTGTCTATCTTCACGTTCGGTTCCTCATGCGGATTCGCTGTGGCTGCTGTGTCGGGTGATGTATTGCTCCAGTTCGGCGACGGGCATGGGTCGTCCGAGGAGGTGTCCTTGGCCGAAGGTTACGCCCATGTCGGTGCAGATTCGGAGTTGTTCGGTGGTCTCGATGCCTTCGATGACGGTGTCTTTGCCGAGGGTGGTGGTGACGTCGACGAGGGCGGTGCAGAGGGTGGTCATGGCGCGGCGTCGGTGCAGGTTGGTGCTGTCGAGGTGTTGGGTGAGGGATCTGTCGATTTTGAGGATGTCGACGGGGAGGGTGGCGAGTCGTTCGAGGGAGGAGAAACCGGAGCCGAAGTCGTCGATGGCGATGAGGACGCCGTGGCGTTGGACGTCGCGGAGTTGGTAGTGCACGGCGTCGAGGTCGTGCAGCGTCTGCGATTCGGCAAGTTCGAGTGCGAGTCGACCGCGTTCGATGCCGTGGGTGTCGACGATGTCGATGACGTCGGTGGCCAGGGTTCCTGCGGCGAAGTGCGCGGGGCTGACGTTGACACCGACCTGGAGCATGATCGCGCGGGATTGCCAGTCGGCGATGGTTGCCGCGACGTCGGTGAGAATCCACATGCTCAGTGGGACGATCAGGTCGTTGTCTTCGGCGAGGGGGATGAAGGCGTCGGGCATCAGAAGTCCGAGTTCGGGGTGGTTCCAGCGAACGAGGGCTTCGGCTCCGACCACGGCTCCGGTCGCGAGTTCGACGATGGGTTGGTAGACCATGGTGAGCTCGCGCGCGGTCATGGCGACTCCGCGCAGTCGTTCGAGGAGCTCGAGCCGAGTGCGGTTGCTGTGGTGCAGCTCGTCGGTGAAGATGTGATGCCGGTTGCGGCCGGTGGCTTTGGCGGCGTGCATCGCGGCGGTCGCGTTGTGCACCAGCTGGGTGGCGCGATCGGTGCTCCCGGTGGTGGACGCGACACCGACGCTGGCGGTGAGGGTGAGTTGACGGCCGCCGAGCTCGAAGGGGGGCTCGAAGATGCTGGCGAATCCCGCGGCCATCGCTCGGGCTGCCAGGGAATGGCAGCCGTAGGCGACGATGACGAATTCGTCCCCGGTGAGTCGGCCGATGGTGTCGCCGGGTCGAGTCGATGCGGTGAGTCGGTCGGCGACCATGCACAGCAGCTCGTCGCCCTGGGCCGGTCCGAGCGCGTCGTTGAATTCACGGAAGCCGTCGATGTCGACGAGGAGGACGCTGAAGTGCTGGTCAGGGCCTAGGTCGACCAGCGCGGCAGTGATGGTGGCCAGAATCTCGTCCCGGTTCGCAAGCCCGGTGAGGGCGTCGAGCGTCGGGTTGGGGTCGGCACGGCGGAGCGGCGTGTCGTGTTCTCGACTCACAGTGCCCCCTCGTAGCCGGACGGCCACCGGCGATACTAGCCGAAGAGTTTGCTTAACGCCTATAAACGGGGAGCGTGCCCTTTTTAGGGGGCGTCACTCAGCGTGCCCGTCGACCCTCGCGTCTCGATGTTCCACACCGCGGCGTCGACGGCGTCGCTGAGACCGAGCACCCACCGGGCCGCCGATCGGCCCTGGTCGAACAACGATTGCGCGACGGTGGTCAAGTGGGCCGCCGCCGCTGCAGGGGAGTCGTCCCATCCGGTCAGTGCGACGTGGTCGGGAATGTCGATACCGGCACCCGACGCCGCGTCGAGTGCGCCGAAGGCGAGTTCGTCGCTCATCGCGAATATCACATCGACGACGTTGTCGCGCAACAACAGTCGTGCTGCCCGTGTGCCCTCTTCGCGCGAATTGTGGGTGGTGAACAGCGTCGGTACCGTCGACCACTCGATTCCTCGACGCACGCACGCATCGCGGTAGCCCTCGAGTCGTGCGCGGGTCACCGGCATCGAGATGCCCGACGCGTCGGCGCCGCGCACCACCGTCGATTCGCGTCGCGAATCGGGTCGCAGTGCAACTATCGCGGGCCGACGCCGATTGCGCAGAGCAATGGTGGCGATCGCGTCGGCGGCCGCGCGGTCGTCGATTCCGATGGAGTGCAATCCCGGATGCTGAGGGCCGCCCTGGACGCAGGTGGGTCGACCGGTGCCGACGAGCACGTCGAGGACGGGGTCGTCGACGCCGGTGGTCCAGACGACATAGCCGTCGACCTGCGCGTCGCGAATTCTCGCAATATCGCTGTCGCGGTGCAGGTTCGGCAACATCACCAGCGCGGTGTCGGCGTCGAGACACGCGTCGGCGATGCCCGAGAGGAACCGTCGGGCCTGGGGATCCTCGAAGGCATAGGTGAGTTTTTCACCGAGTACGACGCCGACGCTGTTGTGCTTTCCGCTGCGGAGCGAGCGTGCCGCACGGTTGGGACCTGCGTATCCGAGGGCCGCCGCCGCTGCGTGGACGCGGTCTCGGGTGGCAGGCGAGACGCGGTCGGGCTGGTTGTAGGTGTACGAGACGCTCATGGTGGAGACTCCCGCAGACGCCGCGACGTCGGCCATCGTCACCCGATTGTTCACGGGGTCACCTTAGCGTGCGTCGACCATCTGTGTAACGATACACACCATGTCGTCGCCCCTCCCCAAGCTGCTGGTCCTCGGTGCAGCCGCCTTCATCTATGTCACGGCCGAAACGTTGCCCGTGGGTCTGCTTCCGGAGATCTCGGGCGATCTCGGCGTCGGCGAATCCGCAGTCGGTCTGCTGCTGACCTTCTACGCATACGGCGTCGCCGTCATGACCATGCCGTTGATCAGGTTCGTACGCGACTGGCCGCGGCGACGGGTCGTCGTCATCACCGTTGCAGCACTGGCCTTTTCGCAACTGCTGTCCGCGGTGTCCGTCGGGTACCCGATGCTGGTACTGTCGAGGATGCTGTGCGCGGCCACCCACGGAGTCTTCTGGGCCGTGGTCGCACCCGTCGCGGCGTCACTCGCACTTCCCGGTAAGCAAGGAAAAGCGATCGCCACGGTGTACGCCGGCACCTCGTTGGCGTTGGTCGCCGGAAATCCGATCACCGCGGCCATGGGTCAGTGGTTCGGGTGGCGTACTGCTGCAACGATTCTCGGTGTCGTCGCCGCCGCTATCGCGGTGGCGCTCTACTTCGTCCTCCCCGCACTACCGGTCACCCGAGCAGCTGCGGGCAACAAGAAATCACCGCGGGTGCTCGACGGCACCCTGGCGATCCTGTGTGGAGTGACGTTCCTGGCCGTCCTCGGCCATTTCGCCGCGTACACGTACTTCTCGCTCATCGTCGATCGCGCAATCGGTTCGGCCGGAACCACTCTGACGCTGATGTTGATGCTCTACGGTTTGTTCGGGGTCGTCGGTATCTGGGTGATCGGCAGAACGTACGACCGTTGGCCGCGGCCCTCCACCATCGCAGCTCTGGGTGCCGTCGCGGCCGCGACGGCGATCCTGTGGGGCACCCTCAGCGCAGCACCGGGCAGCCTGGCCGTCCTTGCTGTCGGGGCGATCGCGTTGTGGGGTCTGGCCTTCACCACGCTGCCGGTCTGCATCCAGTCCGCCGTGGTTCGGGCCGCCCCTGCCGACGCCGACAAGGCGTCGGCGATCTACGTCGTCGCCTTTCAACTGGCCATTGCCACCGGGGCCCTGGTGGGAGGCGTCGTCGTCGACGCCAGGGGCATCGGGGCGGTGACCGCTGCGGCGACGATCCTGGTGGCTGTGGCACTCACAGTCGTAGTGGTCGCGCGCAGAGCCTTTCCGAGCTCGTATCCGTCGGTACCGGTCTCGACGCCGGCGCACTGACCTCGCGGCCCACTCGCGCGATAGGGTCAGCACGCGACGAACGAGGGAATCCGGTGCAATTCCGGAGCTGGCGCGCAACGGTGACGGGTGAGAGCTCGAAGTCCGAATGCTCGGACGTCGTGATCGAACCCCACCCGCGGCTCCGCGACACGAGCCCCAAGCAGGAAGCTCTTCGATGCGTACCTCTCTCGCCGCACTAGGCGCTGTCTCCATCCTTCTGGTCTCCGGTTGTTCGACCGCGTCGACCCCCGACGCGTCCACCGACACCTCCGGGAACTATCCCCTGACCATCGAGAACTGCGGACGCGACGTCGTCGTCGACGCACCACCGCAACGCGCGGTGTCGTTGAACCAGAGCTCGACGGAAATACTGCTCTCGCTCGGCCTCGCAGACCGGATGGTGGGCACCGCGACCTGGACCGACCCGGTCCGCTCGAACCTCGAATCCGAGAACGCCAGGGTGCCGAGGCTCGCGGACAACAAGCCATCGCTCGAGGTCGTGTTGGATACCGAGCCCGATTTCGTGTCCGCGTCCTTCGGCGGCACCCTCGGACCCGGGGGAGTCGCCGATCGGAGCAGGTTCGAGCAACTCGGCGTCCCGAACTACCTCTCGCCCACCGACTGTCAGGGCAAGACCGACGAGAGCGTCAATTCCGACGGTGCTCGCACGGAGCCGTTGGTGATCGACACCGTCTATCGGGAGATTCGTGATCTCGCTGCGGTCTTCGACGTGCGAGACCGTGGCGAGCGCCTGGTCGCCGAACTGCAGGATCGGTTCGAGAAGGCCTCCGGTTCGGTCGACGCGTCGGGTGTGTCGTTGGCCTACTGGTTCGCCGACACCGATACGCCGTACATGGCCGGTTGCTGCGGATCGTCGGGCATCATCACCGACTCCGTCGGCGCCGAGAACATCTATGCCGACACCACCGACGAATGGCCACAGGTCAATTGGGAGAGTGTGCTCGATCGCAACCCGACTGCACTGGTGCTCGCAGATCTGAGTCGACGCAGTATCGCCGGGGACGCCCTGGACAGCAAAATCGGCTTCCTGGAGTCGAATTCGGTCACGAGCCGAATGCCCGCCGTCGAGAACAAGCGGTACATCGTCGTCAACGGTGCCGATCTGAACCCGTCCATTCGGACGATCGACGGTGTCGAGAAAGTTGCGGCCGCCCTGCAGGATTGGGGAATGGCGTCGCGATGAGCCGCACCGATCGCGGGGTGCTCGTCCCACTACTGCTCGCAGGATCGGCGTTGTTGGTGCTCTCGATCGGCGTCGCCGTCACCATTGGACCCGCGAACGTGTCGGTGCCCGACGTGTATCGAGTGATATTGACGCACATGGGTATCGGGAGTTCGGGAGTCAGTCGCATCCAGGACGGAATCGTCTGGGAGCTGCGCCTGCCCCGGACCTTGCTGGCCGCCGTGTGCGGCGCGGGTCTCGCGCTGTGCGGGGCGATCATGCAATCACTGCTGCGCAACCCCCTCGCCGATCCCTTCGTCCTGGGCATTTCGTCCGGTGCATCCACCGGAGCGGTCCTCGTCGCGGTTCTCGGCGTCGGCGGTGGCGCATTGTCCTTGTCCACAGGGGCATTCGCCGGTGCGCTGCTCTCGTTCGTCCTGGTGATGCTGCTGGCCGCAGGGGCAGGCGGCGGAAACGACCGCGTGGTGCTGGCCGGGGTCGCGGGGACGCAGCTGTTCTCGGCACTGACGTCGTTCATCGTTATTTCCTCGGCCGACGCCGAACAGACACGCGGCGTGCTGTTCTGGCTCCTCGGATCGCTGAGCGGTGCCGACTGGACGGACGTGGTGCTGTGCGGATCGGTTGCGCTGCTCGGAATGGTGGTGTGTCTGTTCAACACCTCGGCCCTCGACGCCTTCACATTCGGGCACGACGCGGCCGCGTCCCTCGGTGTTCCGGTCAAGTGGGTGCGAATCCTGTTGTTGGTCATCACCGCACTGATCACGGCCTCGCTCGTCAGCGCCGCCGGAGCCATCGGGTTCGTGGGTCTCGTTCTGCCGCACGCCGCCCGTTTTCTCGTCGGCGCACGGCATCGACGACTGTTGCCGACGACGGTGGTCATCGGCGCGATCTTCATGGTGTGGGTCGACACGATCGCCCGAACGTTGTTCGCGCCGCAGGAAATACCCGTCGGAGTGGTGACCGCACTCATCGGTGTGCCGGCATTCGCGCTCATTCTGTTTCGACTCAGGAGGTCCCGATGACGTTGCACGTCAACAAAATCCGGTGGACCCGCGGCGGGAACCCGATTCTCGACGACATCAGCTTCGCGCCGGAACCGGGCGAGACCATCGGGCTCATCGGCCCCAACGGCTCCGGCAAATCGTCGCTACTGCGCATCCTCGCCGGCATCGTGGCACCCGACAGCGGCGACGTGCTGCTCGACGGAAAGAACCTGCGCACCCAACGTCGTCGCAGCATCGCCCGCCGCGTAGCGATGGTCGACCAACACTCCGACACCGACGTCGACATCACCGTCCGCGACGTCGTACGCCTGGGCCGCATCCCCCACCACGGCATCCTCGGCGGAGACACAGCCGCCGACGACGCCGCGATCGAACAGGCACTCACCGACACCGCCATGGCGTCGAAAGCCACCCGACGCTGGCACACCCTCTCCGGTGGAGAGCGCCAACGCGCCCAGATCGCACGGGCCCTCGCTCAACAACCCACCGAACTACTGCTCGACGAGCCGACCAACCACCTCGACATCCAACACCAACTCGACATCCTCACCCTCGTCGCAGGCCTACCCCTGAGCAGTTACATCGCCCTCCACGACCTCAACCTCGCCGCCATGTTCTGCAACCGCATCATCGTCCTGAACAACGGCAGCATCGTGGCATCGGGAACCCCACACGAAGTGATCACCGAACACCTGGTGCGCGAGGTGTACAACGTGCACGCCAGCGTCTCGCATACCGACGACTACCCCCAGGTGACCTATCGCCGCCCCCGACCGACCGCCCCCGGAGTCCACTCGATGTGACATTGACCCCCGAAAAGGCCACTAGATGTCACATTGAGTACCGGGGGGAAGGTG